>NZ_JAVXUS010000014.1:0-91294 GCF_032334135.1 Halomonas sp. I1 | reverse complement strand
GAGCTTCGAGCTTCGAGCTTCGAGCTTCGAGCTTCGAGCTTCGAGCTTCGAGCTTCGAGCTTCGAGCTTCGAGCTTCCGTCAGTGATATGGTTCGCGGGCTACTTGAATCCATCGGGGTGTGCCCCAATGTCTTCGCACCTTGGTGTTATCCATCCAGGTGTTATCCACCCAGCTTCGAAGGATCGCTCATGGCCGAACCGGCGCTGTCCATCCGTGGCCTGACCAAGGTCTACGGCAATGGCTTTCAGGCCCTCAAGGGCATCGACCTCGACGTTGCCCAGGGGGATTTCTATGCCCTGTTGGGCCCCAATGGCGCGGGCAAGTCAACCACCCTGGGGGTGGTCTGCTCGCTGGTGCAGAAGACCGACGGCAAGGTGTCGATCTTCGGCATCGATATCGATACCGATTTCGCCCGGGCCAAGTACCACCTCGGCGTGGTGCCCCAGGAATTCAACTTCAACCAGTTCGAGAAGGTCATCGACATCATCCTGGCCCAGGCCGGGTACTACGGCATGTCGCGGCGCGAGGCACTGCCCCGGGCCGAGCAGTTGCTGCGTGACCTGGGCCTGTGGGACAAGCGCAACGGCAGCGCGCGGATGCTGTCCGGCGGCATGAAGCGACGCCTGATGATCGCCCGTGCCCTGATGCACCGTCCCAGGTTGCTGATCCTCGATGAGCCGACGGCCGGCGTGGATATCGAGTTGCGGCGCAGCATGTGGGAGTACATGCGACATATCAACGAGGTGGAAGGGACGACCATCATCCTGACCACCCACTATCTGGAAGAAGCCGAGAGCCTGTGTCGCCATGTCGGCATCATCAACCACGGGCGTATCGTCCGCGACACCAGCGTGCGCGACCTGCTCGCCGAGCTGAATACCGAGACCTTCCTGTTCGACCTGGCCCACCCGGTCGAAGAGGCGCCGCATATCGATGGCTTCGAGGTCCGCCAGGTGGATGGCGCCCAGCTCTCGGTGATGGTGCATCGCGGTCAGCGGCTCAACGACGTCTTCGAGGCATTGGGGGAGCAGGGCATCGAGGTGATGTCGATGCGCAATCGAGCCAACCGGCTGGAGGAGATGTTCGTCTCCATGGTGGAGGAAGGCCAGGGCGCCACTGATCAGGACACGGAGGTACGCGGATGAATGCCACACAGACCGCCATTGCGCTATGGACCCTGGTGATCAAGGAGATCAAGCGATTCACGCGGATCTGGCCGCAGACGCTGCTGCCGCCGTCGATCACCATGGCGATGTATTTCATCATCTTCGGCAACCTGATCGGCTCGCGCATCGGCGAGATGGACGGCTACACCTACATGGACTTCATCGTCCCGGGCCTGATCATGATGTCGGTGATCACCAACAGCTACTCCAACGTGGCTTCCAGTTTCTTCTCCAACAAGTTCCAGCGCAGCGTGGAGGAGATGATGGTCTCGCCGATGCCCAACTGGGTGATTCTCGCGGGCTTCATCCTCGGTGGCATGGCGCGGGGGCTCGGGGTCGGCATCATCGTCACCGTCGTGTCGCTGTTCTTCACGCGTCTCGAGGTGGCGCATCCGCTGCTGACCGTCGGCGTGGTGGTGCTCACCGCGGCGCTGTTCGCCACGGGCGGCTTCATCAACGCCCTGCTGGGCAAGAAGTTCGACGACATCTCCATCGTGCCGACCTTCGTGCTGACGCCGCTGACCTACCTCGGCGGGGTGTTCTACTCGATCTCGCTGCTGCCGGCCTTCTGGCAGGGCGCCTCGATGCTCAACCCCATTCTCTACATGGTCAACGTCTTCCGTTACGGCTTTCTCGGCGTTTCCGACATTCCGGTGGGCTGGGCATTGGCCGCCATCCTCGGTTTCATCGTGGCGCTGTTCGCCGTGGCGTTGTGGATGCTGGAGAATGGCAAGGGGATCCGCAGCTGATGAACGACCGTCCCGATTCTCTGGCCGATGCGCCCCTGGGGCGCGAGTCCGCCTATCCCGAACAGTATGATGCCGGCCTGCTCTATCCCATCGAGCGGGCCGTCAATCGTGCGCCGCTGGGCATCGAAGAGGGCACCTTGCCGTTCGTCGGCGAGGACGAGTGGCATGCCTTCGAGCTGTCGTGGCTCAACGCCCGGGGCAAGCCGATCGTCGCCGTGGCACGCTTTCGGCTGCCGGCGACGTCGCCGCGACTGATCGAGTCAAAGTCCTGGAAGCTCTATCTCAATGGCTTCAACCAGAGCCGCTTCGACTCGACCGAGCAGGTGATTCGGGTCCTGGAACACGATCTCTCCGAGGCGGCCGGGGCGCCGGTCGGGGTCGAAATCTTCGGCGTGGATGATTCGGCGCTGACGCCACGTGCCCTGCCCGGAGAGAGTATCGACGACCTGGATATCGAGATTTCTGACTATACCCCCAGTGCCGAGCATCTGGCGGTGGGGGTAGAGATCGTCGAGGAGACCCTGCACTCGCACCTGCTCAAGTCGAACTGTCCGGTGACTGGCCAGCCCGACTGGGGCAGCGTGATGATTCGCTATCGGGGCCCGAAACTGGATCGCGAGGGGCTGCTGCGTTACCTGGTCGGCTATCGCCAGCACCAGGACTTCCACGAGCACTGCGTCGAGCACATCTTCACCGACCTGATGGCGAAGGCCGGCCCCGAGCGGTTGCTGGTCCTGGCTCGCTATGTGCGCCGCGGCGGGCTCGATATCAGCCCCTGGCGCGCCACGCCGGGCGAACGGCCGCCATCGCCGTTGCGTCTGGCCCGACAGTGATCCTGGATTCAAGATACAAGGCGCGAGTCGAACTGGTAGAGTGTCGAGAATTCTTCTCGTTGCTGGCCGCTTTTTCGAATAGGTAAGGATCGCGTGATGGACGCAATGACGCTGCTGCACGAACGTGGCTCCATGGGCAAACTGACGGGGCCGGCGCCCTCGGCCGAACAACTCGAGGCCCTGTATCGGGCCGCGCTGCGGGCCCCGGACCACAAGGAACTGCGGCCCTGGCGCTTCGTGGAGTTCTCCGGTGCCGGGCTCGAGCGGCTCGGCGAGCTGTTTGCCGAGGCCGAGTTCCGTGAAGATCCGCATACCGATGACGCGGTCCTGAACGCCGCGCGCAAGAAACCCCTGCGCGCACCGATGATCATCGCCGTGATCGCCCGCGTCACGCCCGACGAGCCGAAAGTGCCACGCGTGGAGCAGGTGCTCTCCGCCGGTTGTGCCGCTCATGGCCTGCTGCTGGCCGCCCACGCCCAGGGCCTCGGCGCCATGTGGCGCACCGGTCGATACGCCTTCGATCCCACCGTGCGCAAGGGGCTCGGGCTCGACGAACAGGACGAGCTGGTCGGCTTCATCTACCTGGGGCAACTGGGTGGCCGACATCGCCCCCTGCCCGAACACGATCCGGCCGACTTCGTGGAGCGCTGGTCGTGATGGAGCGCAACATCGGCATCGCCCACCCACGCCTGCCGCTGCCCGAGCGGGGCGGGGAGGACGCCCCGGCGGTCTTCCTCGACTGGCTCTTCCAGGCGATACCGCTGGCGGGCCGGCTGGGCATCCAGAGCATGGCGCGTGACGACGATACCCTGACCTGGCAGCTGGCGCTGACGCCCAGCCTGAACGACAAGGGCACCGGTTTCGGCGGCGCCCTGGCGGCCCAGACCACGCTGCTGGGCTGGTGCTGGGCCACGCTCTGGCTGCGTCGTCACGGGTACGACCGAGACGTGGTGGTGGCCGAGTCGCAGCAACGCTTTCTCGCCCCGGTGACCGGCGACTACCGGCTGACGTGCACGCCCCAGGCCGAGAAGGGCAGCGCCCGCCTCGCCGAGAGCATGGAACGCCGGGGCAAGGGGCGCATCGCCCTCATTCAGCGGCTGTGGTGCGGCGACACCCTCTGCCTCGAGGCCCAGGGCGACTACGCCGTGCTGCCCGAGCGGCACGGCTGACATCGGAGCCGCCCGAAAATCCGAAAACCGGCTTGCATTCGCGGACTTAAGTCGCTAGTATACGCGCCGTCCTTGAGAGAAAGAGGGCGCAGTTCTCGGGCGTCGCGCCACAGTGCCGAATTCGAGAATGACAATGCGGAGGGGTGTCCGAGTGGTCGAAGGAGCACGCCTGGAAAGTGTGTAAGTCGAAAGGCTTCGAGGGTTCGAATCCCTCCCCCTCCGCCAGAACACCTGATCAAGCCGCCCTCCGAGGCGGCTTTTTCGTGTCTGAGCCCCGTCATTGCTGGTTTTTCTTGCGACATGGGGTGACAGCTACTAACATCCAATGACAGCTTTTTTTGTTGGTTCTGTTGTTGGGCCTGCCTCATGCCAAAAGTAGCGAAGACGCTTACCCCGCTGGAGGTTAAGCACCTGAAAGATCCAGGGTTCTACGCCGTGGGCGGCGTGTCGGGCTTGCATCTCAGGATCAAAGACACTGGGGCTCGTTCCTGGATCTTGCGCACACTGGTGGGTGGCAAGCGGAGAGACATCGGGCTGGGTGGTGCGTCTGGCATCTCGCTCAAACAAGCCCGAGAGCTAGCCGCTGACATGAAGCAGCGCATTAAGGATGAGGGTATCGATCCTGTCCTAGAAAGAGCCTCCCGCCGAAGCTCTCTGATCGCTGCCCAGGCCAAGGCCGTCACCTTTGAAGACTGCGCCAAGCGGGTTATCGCGAAGAAGCAAGCCGAAGCCGGCAACCCCAAGCACGCCAAGCAATGGGCATCCACTCTCGAAACCTACGCCTATCCGGTGCTGGGCAAGATGGCCGTGGGAGACATTGAGCTGGCGCATATCGTGGAAGTGCTCGAGCCGTACTGGGCCGAAAAGACGGAAACCATGACCCGAGTGCGCCAACGCATCGAGGCGGTGCTGGCCTATGCGATCACGCATGGATACCGAGAGACGGCAAATCCAGCCGTCTGGAAGGGCTGTTTGGATAACGTGCTGCCTTCCCCATCGAAGATCACCAAGGTCGAGCATCACCGTGCCCTCAAGATTGATGCCATGCATGATTTTATGGCCGATCTGCGCCAGCGCCAGGGCAATGCCGCCCTCTGCCTTGAGTTCACCATCCTGACCGCTACACGTTCCGGAGAGGCCCGTGGCGCCCGGTGGGATGAAATCGACCTTGAGGGCCAACTGTGGACGATCCCGGCTGGCCGGATGAAGGCAGGTAAGGAACACCGAGTTCCACTCTCTGATGCGGCCGTAAAGCTGCTGAAGAAGATGCCGAGAGAGGGCAGCTTGGTCTTCCCAGCGACTCGAGGGGGCAAGATGTCCGACGCGGCCATGAGCGCTTTGCTCAAGCGCATGGGAGTGAATGCCACCGTCCACGGATTCCGCTCGACGTTCCGCGATTGGGTGGCCGAGCGCACCAGCACCCCGAATCAGATCGCCGAGATGGCACTGGCGCATGTTGTGCAGGGCGTAGAGGGTGCTTATCGACGCGGCGACCTGCTAGCCAAGCGTGCCCGGCTCATGGAGCAGTGGGCTAAGCATATCGATACCAAGCCGGCCAAGGCCGGAGCAGCAACACCAATCCGAGACAACCACGCGGCCACGTAGCAACGAAGGCCGTGGATAGTTTGGCTGGCCTAGGGTAGCTCCCGAACGTGCGGCAACTCCATCGCACTGGCCGGCCTCCTTACACGGAGAGGCGCGAGGAGTAGCGCATGTCGTTAGAGGATGTGATTGCCCAGCGTTATCAGGACTATATCACTATTGAGGAGGTAGTGAAGCTGATAGCCAAAGAGTATGAATGCTCAGAAGAGGATGCTTTGATGGTTCTGTCAGATGCCATAAGAAGTAACTCTTCTCGGGATTTTCATGGTGATTTGGTTTGTGATCTATCTATCTATAAAGGGGAAAAATTAGGCCCAAAGCTGACAGACAGTCTTGAAAAGCCTGAGATACTAAAAAATCTTAGCAAAGAAAATATTTCGGCTCAGGAGGGGGTTGGCTTTGATTTACCATTCTGACTACCAAGATTACCTTTTTAATCGTAGCGAGGTGGCTGCCCTTCTGGAATCGGCGGGCTACCCTCTTCAAGCCTTGTCGAAAGACCAAGGTAAGAGGGAGGGGGAACCGCCAGAGTGGATGCGGATATATGCTGCAAAGAGCGCTTTGCGTGTGCATGAAGCAGCTTGGGTTATCAATGGAAAAGAACCCCCAGAATCGTGTCCTAGAAGTACCGTATATGACTTGAATATTCGTCGCACTCTTCAGGCCATTGTTGATTCGGTAAAGTTGGGTGATATAGAAACTAAGAATACTGATTGGCATATCGATGAAGAACCACAAACCTGGTTGGTGAGTCACCAATCGGTTATCGATTGGTGTGGCAGTGTGGGATACGAATGGCCTCTATCTCAGTTTATGAAGCCGCCACAAGTGGAAGGTGAGACGAGCATTGCCTCGCCACAGCACGTTAACCACCAAGATAAAGATAGGCTCCACGAGGAGATTGCCACGCTGCGTCAAGAAGTGGCGGAGCTTCGCGCTACAGTTGAGGAGCTAAGAAAATCCGTACCTCTGCACCCTGGTAGTCTAATGGGTATGGCCATCCAAGCTCAACATAGATATTGGGGGAATCCTGAAGAGAGTCGCCCGAAATCCGAGGTTATTATTCAAGAGTTAAGAAAAGAGTACGGCATTACAGGGGCCCAGGCTTCGGCGGTAGATAAAGTCGCTTGCCCGATAAACAGAAATAAAGGAAGTTAGGATGGGTTTTCACTCTAAGGGTTGTGAACCGCTCTATCATGCGGTTTGTGGCCCACCTTCAGAGTCTCTAAGCCACCCTGAGGGTGGGTACCCTGAACCTTCATAGTCTTGCTATAAGGGTTAGCTAATCGCCCACGATGCCTCATGTGAAATGCGAAGACATGAGGTGTAACGCGATGGCAGCTCCTACCCCAACTCCCCAAGACGAAGTCTTTGCCCAAGTGGATCAACTGGCGGCACGCTATGGTGTTGTTCGTAGAACTATTTGGCGCTGGGGAGAAAACCCTAAAAATGACTTTCCCGCCCCGGTAAAGCTCAGCGCAAATTGTACTCGTTGGCGCTGGGCCGATATTGCAGCTTGGGAAGCTAGCCGGGAGGTGGCCTGATGAAGATCACCGACACTAGTGCTAGCTCTCAACGTGCCCGCATTCTTGCTCGATTGCGAGAGGCCCCTGCCACGACTCTGGAGCTGATGCAGGAACTTAACATCCTGCGTCCAGGCGCCCGTATCAGCGAGCTGCGCGATGAAGGCCACTCCATCGCCACTCACTTGCAAGACGTTATTGATCCGTGGGGACGGAAGCATAGTCGAGTCGCGCTTTATTATTTGCCGACAGACGACGGGAGGGCAGCCTAATGCAATCACGTAAAGCGACTGTCGTTCCGTTGGAGTATCAAGGCCAGGCGGTACGATTCAACACGCTGGGCTGGATCAATGCCACCGAAGCTGCACGACGCTTTGGAAAGCGCCCTCATGATTGGTTGAGGCTTCCAGATACCATCAAGTACATCCAGGCTCTCGAACGTACATGCGGGAAAATCCCGTATGTAAAAACGAGTCGCACCAGGCAGGATCGTGGCGGTGGCACCTGGATTCATCCCGACCTGGCTGTGCTATTTGCCCGCTGGCTGTCGGTCGATTTTGCTGTGTGGTGCGATCAGCAGATCAAGCGCCTGATCTATGGCAATCAAGACGACTGGCAAGAGCTGCGAGACTCCGCCGCTATCGGCTATCGAGGCATGTGTGACGCGCTCAATATGAGCCGCCAGGCCCAGGGTAAAGAGTCGAAGCGTCACCACTTCATGAACGAGGCCAAGTTGATCAATGGCGTGCTGTTCGGCCAGTTCACGGGTGTCGATCGTGATGCCCTGACGCCGAGCGAATTGCGGCTGGTGGCCATGGTCGAGCAGCGCGACACCTTCCTGATGGGGCAGGGGCTGAGCTACCAGGAGCGAAAGGAAAAGCTCACCGAGTATGTCGAACAGTCACTGAGGCCGCGCCTCGAGGAAGGTGCTGCATGATGTTGACCTCCCTCAGTGCCCCCGGCTATTATCCAAGTGCTGGCGCAAAATCGTCAGCCGATCTTGGCGGATCGAATTCAGAAAGGCGCATAAGCGCCCCTCTCATAGCAGGCGCTTTTTTTGTGCCCGCTATGCGCTATGGCGGCTGTGCGCGAGATGCCTTCGGGCATGCCGGTGTCCTTTCTGGCCGGTCCGCCAACTTGCGTACAGTCGCCCCCATCCGATGCTTGGCGGCATCCGGGGACGACTCCAAACAGAAAGGAGCGTCACCAATGGCCAACTTGCGCCTATCCCCCTTCAGCACTCTGTCTGCACGCGCCAGCGCCCATCGCGCCATGGCTCGCGCCGCTCTGTTCTCCGACTCCAGCGCCCGTGTTCGGCTCCGCCGATACAACCGGCATATGGACAAGGCTCGCGCCTTTGAAGCCGCTGCACGCGGCGAGGGGGCGGTGTCATGAGCTATTTGCACGCCTCGGAAGACCGCATCGACGCGCATGCCCGTCAAGCCTGGGCGTTGTCCGAGCTTTTGATCGATCACTTCGGTGGTCAGGAAGAGCACAACGTCCTGAGCGACGAGATCATGTCGTGCCTGATGGAAAACCTCTCAGGCCATCTCAAGCGCATTCGTGAGATCAACGCCGGGCAGGAGGTGCAGTCATGAGCCGCATCGACCACGCAAGCATCGAGAACGCCCTGACGGACCACGAGAACGCATTGTGTGCTCTCACCGCCTTGACGCGAGTTCTCGACAATCACCAAGCCGAGCTGGATTACGACGAGGGCCTGACGTTCGACAGCTTCACGATGGGCGGCATCCTCGAAGCGTTGCGCATCACGACTAGCCACCTGGACAACATCGGCCATCGCATTGAGAAGGCGACTCGCCAAGGGGGTGGCCAATGAACCGGCGCGACCTTATCGAGATGGCGGAAGACCACGCCGATCAACTCAGCCTGGCGAGTGAGCTTCTCGGGAATGCTGCGGCCACTTTCAAGGCCGTAGAGTTGATGCTGGCGAACGCCTCTAGGTCTGGCGACATCGAGTATGCCCGTCGTCTTGCCTCTATGGCTTGCGACAAGGCGGAACTGGAAGCCTGCGACTTTCACACCGATCACGTCAGCTTGATCGACAAGATGAAGCGGGAGGGCTCGAGCCATGGATAACCGCATCGATCGAGAACTGGCCCGCCTGAGAGCTGACATCCGCGACGACATCGCTCGAGCCAAGTATCTGGGAAAGGCGAGCGTCGGACTGTGGCTGTTGATGGCCTACGAGGATCGGGTCGAGAAGCTGCTGGAACGACTCGACAAGGCGCGGCGGTGAGCCTATGGCGAGGAAGCGCCGTCCCGATATGAACTGGCAGGGCGGGCACCTGAGCCTGCCCAAACCCCTGATGGAGCATCCCGACTTCCGGGAAGCGTCGCCGAGTGCCATGAAGGTGCTGATGGCGCTGGGGAGCCAATACAACGGGAAGAACAACGGGAACTTGTCTGCCACGGAAACGACGATGCAGCAGTGGGGCGGAATGTCGCACACGACGCTTGCCAAGGCGCTCAAGGAGCTTCAGGAACGCAATCTGATCATCAAGACCAGGACGAATTACAAAGGCCGCTATGGGGCGCGTTGCGCCCTGTATGCCATTACCTGGTTTCGGATCGACCCATGCCCTGGCAAGGATCTCGAGGTGAAGGACACCGATGATGCACCCCGCAAGCTGCGAAAGGCCGGAAGCGGGTGAAGGATCGCCCGCATTCGATTTTTACCGTCTCCATTTTCTGGAGCCTTCCCCTCGATAACGCTCCATTTTTTGGAGCCTTCGGCACCCGAAACAAACGTCTATTGCCAATAAGGCTCCATTTTTTGGAGCGAAACCGGGGTTTTTTGACGTTCTACGGCTCCAATTTCTGGAAGCCCTACTAGTTTACCACCCCCTATGGCCTATTTATGGCAGCTACAACAGGGGTGAATAACGCTTGAGAGGTCGAATCATGAGCAAAGTGGTCGATTTTCGTCAGCACCACAGAGCGGCGTGCGACATCTGCGGCAAGAGCGATGTTGGCGCCAACCACCTGGTGAAGGACGACGACGGCAAATGGATGCCCAACCGGGTGCGTTGCATGCGCTGCGTCGCCAACTTCGGTGATGAGGCTGATGTGCGCGAAGACATAGGCGTCCACGAACTGGGCCACTGCGAGCCCAGCATGGACGACGACACTCACTGGCTGCTGATGGCCCTGATGACCGACATGGTGAAACACCGGGAGCGCACCCAGGACGATGAAGCGGCGAGGCTGGTCGAGAGCCTAGGGAAGATCCTCGAGCGGCACGAGCCATCACCCGAGCCGTCAGCATGAACCTGACCACCATCCTGCACAGAACAGATATACAACAGACGACAGCATGAGGTATCCACCATGACGACGATCACCCGCACCGGCCTTGCCGAAGCCGCCCAGCACGGCTATGGCATTGACCACCTGACGCCTGGACAAGCATGGGCTGCCAATTCGATGGAGTTGTCACCGGAACACTTGGAGCACCCATTGAAAGACGCCATCGCCGATCTGTTGGCCAATATCGAGCACGCGGCACGCCGTCGATTCTACAGCCGTGTAGCGCCACACGAACCCGAGTCGGTCATTCGGCTAGCTTATGACGAGGACCATCCAATGTTCCTGCGAGCGCCGATCCTGGAGAAGATGAGCGAAGGGAAAGAGCGCATCTACTCGAGCATGAAGCCTGCCGGCATCAATGAAGAAGGCTTTCCATCCTACCGATTGGCGGATCTGGCCCAGGTGCTGGGAACGAGTGAAGAAGTGCTGATGGACCACGCCAAAGCGCTGGGGATCACAACTCAGCACCGCACAACTCCACTCCAGCCACTGCACTGATCCTTGCCCGAACCTTGGTGACCGCCAACACCGCAACCGCGCTGAGCTGATGGCATCGCAGCATGCCTTCACTATTCTTCGCCGTAAGGGGGTGTCGGGCACTTCCTACACATCACAGGATTTCAATTTGGCATAATCAAGGGACTACTAAAACTAACGGAGATCACGCATGGGAAAAGTCATTCTGACGATTGTCGCTGGCCTGTTTATCATGGCGGTGATAAATAGCGGCGACCAGGAGCCTACGCAGTCCGCCACAGCGGAGACGAGCGACCAGGCGTCGGGATCAGAAGCGCCGCCCCAGACGGAGAATAAGCCTGATCCGGAGCCGAAGCCGGCGCCACCGCCGCCATCCCCGTGGTCTGTGCATGAGAGCACTTCGGAGATCGATGACAGCAAGTCCGTCTACTTGAGAACCTTCTCTTTGGATACTGTTCCGAATCGCTTCGGAACCGGGGGAGGGAAGGCCCAGATGCTCCTTCGCTGCTTGGAGAACACGACCACCCTACAGCTCAACTTCAATGATCAGTTCATGGCGGACATCCAGTCCTATGGGCGCGTGACCTTCCGACTCGATTCCGACCCAGCGTTCAAAAGGTCGCTACATGAATCGACTAACAACGAATGGCTAGGCCTATGGAGTGGCGGACGATCTATCCCCGTGATCAAGCGGATGTTTGGCCATGAGCAACTGACAGTCCGGGCCACCCCATACAACCAAAGTTCAGTAACGGTCACCTTTCCGATCAGAGACCTGGCAGAAGAGATCAAACCTCTCCGCGAAGCTTGTCACTGGTAATCACACCTCTCCTCCCTCAACACAGAATCCCGCCATCGAGCGGGATTTTTTATGTATGGCGGAGAGGTACTCCGCCTTGAGTGCATTAAATGCGGGCTTTTTTTGGGCAAATTTCACCTAGTGCCAACAAAAGTACCAACAAAAATGTTATAGTTAGGTTGTGATTGAGCCGGCATATCAGAAGGGCACATCGATGATAGAGCGAGCGATAGCGGTGCTGCATACCAGCAAGTGGCCGACATGGGAGGAAGACACTCCGGTACGTCGTGAGCTGGAACGCCTCAAGGAAGACGTGCGCGCTTACCAAGTGGCTGAACTGGCTGGCGGTGCCGTGGCCAGCAAGCGTGCTGCCTATGCCTTGGAGCGGGCCGACCGCATACAAGCCTTTCTCGCTGGCCGTAGAACTGGTGCTGATAAACCTGCACGGAGGTACATGGCATGAGCCAAGCCAGCCCATCCCGCCAACCCCGTGGCCATAACGTATGGCCGACCAAGAAAGAGGTCGCCGGATATTTCGAGCTGCTGCGTGGCGCCGCCAAGCAAGGCGACGTGGACGCTGCCCGGCACCTGATTGACCTGCACGAACGCAACCAACGCCAAGGGGAAACCGCACGATGAGCCAGAAGACTATGACCGCAGCACAGATCGTGACGCGACTGGAAGAGATTGCTCGGGAGCAATCGGAGTTCGATGCACGCGACTTCGATCAAGAGCTTAGCCAGGCCATCGTGAATGGTGGTGATGTGGATGCCCTCGAGGAACAGCACTTGCAAGCCGAGCGCCTCGCTCGACGCTTGCGTGTGGAGCGGCAGGCCCTGGAGGCGCGTCTGCCTGACGCCCAGGTTGAGGAGGCAGTGGCGCAGCTTGGCCCGCTGCGCGAAAGGCATGGTGAGTTGATGGATCAGGCTGGGCAGGCTGCCGCCAAGGCCGGTAAGGCATGGGAGACACTCGAGGCGGCCATCGAGGAGTACCAGAAAGCACGAAGTGAAGCGTTCGAACTCCATCGGCAAGGCACCAAGGTGCTAAGCGAGGCCAAGGCTCATGACGCGGTGGAGGACATGCAGCTTGGCGCCCCTGTATCGCCGCAGCTTCAGGAGGTCGGTGCCGGCATGGTGCAGCACGGCCAGACCGTAAAGGCCGTCTCTGCCCAGGGATTTGGCGGCTATCTGAAAGACAAGCACCAGCTCAAGTGAGGCCGGCATGGACTACCCCTTCGACATAGCCACAGTCATGAAGCACTTGGAAGACCTGGCCTGGATGGCAAGCCCGGATCTCCAAGAGCTTCAGGTGTCGCTTTCCTGCGTGGTGGTCGCCATGGCCAACCTCGACCTGGACAACAAGAAGATGGATGGCGAGGACTACCAACTCATCATGGAGCGCCTGGCCGAACTGGTGCCGACAGATGAAGCGGTAGCCGAAGTCTGGCAGCCAGCGAGTGAAGGCGTAGCCCTGCACTAAGGAGAGATCATGGCAGTTGATGGCGACATCGGCGGAATCAGTTATACGGTCGATGCCAAAACCGAGGCCCTGCTGGAAGCCGAGCGGGACGTAAACCGCAGCACCAAGCGGATGGGGAAGAGCTTCGATCATGTCGATGATCGCTCCTCGCGTGCATCCAGATCCATAAGCCGGCTAACCCCTATCGCTGGGGCGGTGAAGACGGCGGCGCTGGGCGGCGCGGCGGCGCTTGGTGGTTTTTCTGCTGCCCTGCTGGTGGTGGCACGGTCTGCTGCCATTGCTGCGCGTGAACTCAAGAATCAGGCGCGGCTTGCCGGCGTGTCGGTCGAGTCATTCCAGCAACTGGCCTATGCCGGGAAGAGCGTGGGTGTTGAGCAGCAGAAGCTTGCTGACATCTTCAAGGACACTCAGGACAAGGTGGGCGACTTCCTGGCCACGGGTGGTGGTGAGCTGAAGGACTACTTCGAGAACATCGCGCCCCTGGTCGGCCAGACCACCGAGGAGTTTCGAGGGCTATCTGGCCCCCAGGCGCTGATCAAGCTCCAGAAGGGCCTGGATGCCGCCAACCTGTCGATGGAGGAGCAGGTTTTCTACCTCGAGTCGGTGGCCGATGAAGCGTCATTGCTCCAGCCGCTACTCAGGAACAACGCCGAAGGGCTCCACCAGATGGCCAAGGAAGCCCGCGACCTGAATGCCGTTTTGTCTCAGTCCGAGGTGGATCGCCTTACCGAGCTCGCCCAGGGCTTCGACCAACTTGGCCAGCAGATCCGTACCGAGACCTCCCGCGCCATCTTGCAGTTCGATGAGCTGATCAAGGATACACTGGAAAGTGCCAGCGAAGGCCTGACGGCCCTAGCTCGTGGCTTCAATGTCTTCATGGATTCGTTTCGTGGGGACGCGGCCAAGCGCTCGATTGCCGGTATCAATGCTGAGCTGAATGAAGTCTTCGACAACAAGCGTCGCCTCGAGAAGCGGATCGACATGTTCGGCGAGGATTCGCCGCAAGGTCAGCAGGCCGCCGCTGCGCTGCGTGAGGTGAAGGCAGAATATGACGCCCTGATTGCTCGGAAGAAAGAGTTACAAACCACCGGCAGCGGTGTCGCGGTACCGGATGAATTGAATCTGGAGCGGACTAGCCCGCCAGGCAGTCGGTTGCCAGGGCTTGGTGTCGGCCTTGGCGCTGGTGGAAGTGCAGCACGGGAAGAAAAGCAGAGCATCGACGAGCTAGGCCAGGCATATCGCAGCCTGCGCGACGAGCTTCGCCCCCTGGAAGCATCCCAGCGCGAGTACATGCAGGCAAAACTGACCTTGATCAGCTACGCCGTTCGCGAAGGAATGGCCACGACCGAACTGGGCGCCCTGCTCAATGACCTTGAGGACAGCTACCGCAGCACCCGGAGTGTGGCTGAGGCATATGGCACGACCGGCAGCCAGGCCATGGATAAGGTCAACGACGCGACCCAAGATCTTGGCTTTACCTTCCAGTCCGCGTTCGAGAGTGCCGTCCTTGAAGGCAAGGGGCTGCGCGACGTGCTCCAGGGCATCACCGAGGACATCGCCCGAATCACACTACGTAAGACGGTATCCGGCCCCCTTGCCAACGTTATTTCCGGCTCGATCGGAAGCTTCTTCGGCGGCGGCGCTATTCAAGGCGGCTTCACCTCGCTGATCGACACCGGGGCCAGCTTCGCCCAGGGCGGCTACACCGGTGCCGGGGGCAAACACGACATTGCGGGCGTCGTGCATCGCGGCGAGTACGTCATGCCCAAGGAAGTGGTTGAGCAGCCAGGCATGCTCCCGGCGCTTGAGCAGCTCAAGAACACGCGTGGCTATCTCCAGGGTGGTCTGGTGGGTGGCTCGTCATCATCTGCCTCAGCTCTCGGCTCTAACGTCTTCGTCAGCATTCATACCGATAGCGATACCCAAGTGTCGCGGCAAGAATCCCGCCGTCCCGATGGATCGCGTCAACTCGACCTCTATATCACCAGAAAGATCGATCAGCGAATGAAGCAGAACTTTGCCGACGGTTCTATGGATCGCACGATGCAAAAATTCGGCGCCCGCCGGCAGTCCTACTGAACAGAACAGGAAGAGATCTGGATGGCGAAGTTCAAGCCAGGACAAAGCGGAAACCCCGAAGGGCGGCCAAAAGGTCGCCCCGACAAGCGCACACAGTGGCGCAAGGAACTCGAGCCAAAGGGCAGCGCCTTGGTGGCCAAGGCCGTAGAACTGGCGCTCTCCGGGGACGCCCAGGCGTTGCGCCTTTGCCTCGAGCGATTGACGCCGGCCTACAAGCCACAAGCTGAACAAGTGAGCTTCGACCTCAATGGCGAGACGCTGACCGAGCAGGCCCAAAGCGTCCTGGAAGCCGTCGCCACTGGTCAGCTTGACCCTATCACCGGCAAGTCACTGATCGACGCCATCGGCTCGCTGGTGAAGGTGCAGGAGGTTGACGACATACAGCGCCGGCTCGACGCGCTGGAAGCAAAGGGGGATCAATGACCAACAAGCGATATGAATGGATGGCAAGGCATCTGGAGCGCAAGCGATGGGGTGAGCCCCTGGAGCGCCGCTACTTTGCACGGATCGAGCTGGATGGCGAGTGTCTGGCTCGACTCAACGACGCGACACCGGAGGCCGTCAAAGCACGTGCTGAACGGATCGCGGCCAACTTCGGCGCCAAGGCGTCGATTCACTTAGAGCAGTAGGTAAAGCGAAATGACTCAATACGGCAAGAACGTGATCTTCTGTGGCCCGGCTCAAATGCTGGATCAACCCATCCGCAAAGAGGCACCTGTAGCCGCAGCGTCGGCCCCGGGTGCAGTGGCCCACCTTGACGGTGATGGAAAGCTCGCCATCGGTGGTGGAAGCGTGTGCTACGTGCTGGACAAGGATCATCTTGGCGGTGGCCAGATTGACGAGGAATACGAGGCTGGCGACCGAGCTACTGCCTTCTATGGTCAGTCTGGCCTGGTGCTCAACGTCCGAGCCGAAGGTGGCCAGACGATCAGCGAAGACGCCCCGTTGTGGCCAACGTCCACCGGCACCCTGACGGCAACTGATCCTGCCGATGGAACTGCCGTGCTGGGCCATTCAGCGGAAAACGTCACCACCGGGGGCAGCCCGCAACTGGTGGCCGTGAAGTTCATCTAAGGAGGGTAAGCAATGCGCTATTTCATCGGAAATATCTCAGGGGCCAAGCCTCAGCCGATGCACAACGTGCCGAGCCAGGAGCTCAGCGATGAAGAGGCCCTTCAAGAGATCCAGAAAACGGTCCAGAACACGCTTCAGCCTGGCATTGACGAGATGAACCGCAAGCTTGCCGACTTCGCCGAGAAGGAAAAGCGTATCAAGGCTGACATTGCCGAGCTGAAAGCAGCCCAAGGTATGACGGCGAACAGCGGGCGCGACCAGATTGGTGGCTACCATGACACGCTACCAGCTTAATCGACGCCTCGAGGCACTGGAGGCGACGCGGACTGGCCCCAATGGCGGGGCCGTCTGTTTCGAGCCAACGGACTGCCCGCACGATGCAGCTCAGCAGTACCGAGACATGCTCGACCGGGGCGGGGCCCCTTCGATGACGCGGCGCGAACGTGTGCCACCGGATGAAGCCGAGCGTGTATATCGGGAGGTAATTGGCAATGCAGCGTGATCTACACAAGCGTCTTGCAGCGCTGGAGCAGCAGGCCAAAGGTGCCGACGATCAAGATCCGAACCGCATGTACCACGTCATGCTCGAGCTTGGCCTGGAAGCACCGGAGCCGATGGGCGGCGAGACCCGAGAAGAATGGCTGACGCGGGTTCCTGTCGAGTCGATAAGGGGCATGCTGGATGCGCGTGACCGAGGGGAGCTGTATGTCCAATCGTGAGTTGATTAAGCGCCTCGAGGCACTGGAGAGCCAGCACGGCGGGGATGAAGCAAATGTGTATCATATCATCCTGGTGCCAGGGTCGCGTGTTCCCGACAAGCCTCGAGTGGCCGGATACATTGGATGCGGGATCAAAACCCTCCGCCAGGCAGGCGAAAGCGCTGAAGCTTGCTGGCAACGGCACAGCGATGCCTTGGACGCCGATGGTCGAGGCGGTGTCACGATCAACCAGCAACTGACCGAAGGGGAGTAGGCGGCCATGCCAAGCCGGGGTGGGCGTAATGTCCGGCGCAACATGCGTCGCTTGTCGATGAAGATCCGAGGTCCTGTTACCGAGAAGGCTGTAACCGAGATCCTGATCATCGGCGAGGGCTATGCTGTCAATTTCACGCCAGTCGATACGTCTCACCTGATCAACAGCCGCTCTCGGCTGCCGGTTGTAACTGGGCCGTCTGGTACTCGTGGAACGGTGGTGTATACCGCGAAATATGCCGCTGCCGTCCATGAGGCTCCTGGAACACTGAAAGGCCAGCCACGCCCGAAGAAGAACGGCAGGAGTCGAGGCAACTACTGGTCCCCCAATGGTGAGCCTGGCTTCCTGGAGAAAGGGTTCGAGGAGGCCAAGCCCGAGATACGTGGGATACTGCGCAAGAACTACCGGCCTCGGTAGCCGGCAGATCCCCCTTCATTCCGTGGCCGCCTCCAGAGGCTCGGCCACCACAGCGGTACCGCTGGCGACCAGGAACAGCATCGACTTGCCTCCACCTGAGAACTCGCTGTAGTCCAGATCAACCGCGATCACCGCATTTCCGCCTACGGCCACCGCCTCACGCCGCAGTTCATTGAGGCACGTCACGCGAGCGTCACGCAGCACCTTCTGAGAGGACTGGTTGCGGCCCCCGAAGAAGTCAGACATCCCGGCGAACATGTCGCGGAACACGTTCATGCCGAAAACGCACTCAGCTGTAACGATGTCGATTGTCTTGACGACACGCTGACCCTCGAGGGATGGCGCGGTCGTCACTGTGAGGTCCAATGCTGCTTGTTCTGCTTCTTGGCGGGCCTCGCTTGCATCGGGCATGTTGCGTTTTTCGCGTATCTCTTGGTTTCTTTTCTCCATGCAGTCGGTGCAGCGAGTGTCTAGGAAACCAACCTTGGTCCCGCAAATGTCGCATTTAGCCATACCTTCTCCCTATGCGTGCGCTCAATGGTTGCTAGGGCAGGATAGAGCAAGTTGTTGTGTGGCTGGAAGGTTGGGCCCATGAGCGACTGAGCTGAATTCTCAGCCGGCACTGGCCGCCAGGTCGTCACTCATCATGACTGCGCCTGACCTGGGCCGCTGAGTTTCTGCAGTCCCTAAAAGGTGGGGATTCCCATCTTTTCCCCGACACCACCCTGATACCAGGGAGTGCTTGACCGAAAAGGGGACGATCCTCCCCTTAAAGCCGGAATCCCGGCCTTTCACCGCTAGCGCATTCTTGCGCAGACGGCACGAAACGACGAAACGCAACGCCGAGGCGGTCAACCTGACCGTCCCGATGCAACGATCATTGCACCGCCCGCCAAATACCCGGCATCCCGGTAATTCTGTCTCGGAGACAGGTTTTCCGGTTTAAAACCGCGAAACCGCGCAGCGCAAAATTGCGCTTTGCTTCGAGATCAACGGCTTATAATCACCAATATCCCGCGCTTTGCCTGGCTGACCTCGACCGGCGCAAATGTGCGCCCGTTGAGCAATGACCATCTGCTGGCTGGCCGTTGCTACACGAGTAGCATCGGGGTGGCACCAAATATGGACGCACCCCAAGGCAAGGGGTTACACCGAGTAATGCCCTGCTGACCGATGTGCAAATCTGCATGACGGGTCAATACCGACCTGACCGCTGGCCACTACTTCCATTTGAAATGGAGAAAAGCCTGGCCAACCTCGCCACTGGCGACGTTCACCACTCAAATGTGAGGCGTGGTCGCATTTACCCTGCTGGCCAGCGGCAAGGACAGGAATCCGATTCCGCCCCTGCTGGAGATGAACGCAGTTTTGCGCTTATTATGGCCCGACAGCTCCGGGGGACCTATGCAAGAACACGCTTTCGAAGTGCTGGCGCGTTTTCCGCTTCATCCGCTGATCGCGCTATTCCTATTGGTGGTGGTCTACTGCCTGCCTCTGATCATCGCCGCCATCCGCAACCATGAGAACGCTGTTGCCATTTCCGTGCTGAACATTGTGGCAGGGTGGACCTTCGTGGGTTGGGTGGTGGCGCTCACCTGGTCATGCCTGGCAAATAAAGGTGTGTCTTCCGGTTCCAACCAATGACACTCCATTTTGTTGGCTCTTTTGTTGGTTCTTTCGAAAAATCGATCATAACTATCTGATATTTTGGTGTTAGTGGCAGACTCCCCCTCCGCCAAAACAGCAGATAAAGCCGCCCTACGAGGCGGCTTTTTCGTGTCTGAGACCCCGCCATTGCCGGTTTTCCGTGTTTCCCTCGGCTTCTCCTACTGTCATCCAATGGCAGTATTTTTGGGTGGTTCTGGTGTCGGATCTACCTTATGCCGAAGTAGCCGAGCCGCTCCCCTTCAGAAGGTTCAGCCGGTGTCATGGTAGCGAATGGAGCGGTCAGTAGGGCTCGCCGTTCTTGTGGCAGAAGCCGCCCTTCGCTGGCAGGAAGAGGTCGATGTCCGGGTAGTGAACTTCATCTTCAGGCGGGCGGCTACCAACCTCGAGGTAGGTCGCCCAAGTACGACTCTTGTTCACCATGTGGTGGCCATCTGCCTCGCCGGCGGGAAAGGCTGCGACCATGCCAGGTGTCAGTACCTGTTCACCGGCGTCGGTGATGAGGGTCAGCTCACCTTCCAGCACGTAGACGAACTCATCCTCGTGACTGTGCCAGTGGCGCTGGGAAGAGGGCGCGCCCGGTGGCAACCGCACCAGGTTGACGCCGAATGCGGTGAGCCCTAACGGGTCACCAAGGGCTCGCTTCTCGCGGTTGCTGCAGGCCGAGCCCCAAGGCTCCGGATAGGATGACCCCATGCGCGGTTCCAGGCGCTCAGGGTCGAGGGCGGGCTGTGTAGGACCGTCGCTCATGTCTCCCTTCATGCTGCTCTCCTTGCGTAATGGTTGTCATGGTCATAGGCAAGCGTAGGGAAGCGTCGTGGAATCTTCTACTGGCATCAGCCCGCTCTGTTAAAGCCACCCTGATTTCGGGGATTTCCCAGCTATGGGAGGGAATCCTCCCATAAAGCCGGAATTCCGGCCTTTCCCGCCTGCACCGATGCCACGAAATGACACAACGCACCCAGGGCCTGGCTTCGATCAAATCGTTCAGGTTGCCGCCGGGCTACTTTTTCCGATCCATGGCTCGATCTCAGGCTGCCACCATGGTCGCGTGTCTGCTAATACAGCGATGACACAGGCGGCCGGATAGGCTACGGTCATTCCATGAGTTCCCTAACGGCAAGTCGGTATGAGAAAACCTTATCCTGACAATGGCATGCTCTACGCGTTCGAGAAGGCTTTATCATGTATTCGTATCTCATTGAGCCTTCCATGTCGGCTTTCGACCCAAAGCGGCCTTCGAGAGGTTTGAGAGCTACCTAATTGAGAATTATCTAATATTTTGCCAGCAGCGATGTAGAACCGACAGCGCATCAACGACTAGAGAGAAAAATGCCAGATTCAGCTCGCATTTATAAGTTGATTATTAAGCGATTCCGCGGGATCGAAACGCTCGAATGGACGCCAGCGCTAGGGATGAATGTATTACTTGGTGGAGGGGATACGGGAAAGTCCACTATTCTCGACGCTCTGCGACTGCTGTTACATCCATCGAATCATGTCTCGGTGTCAGAATTTGATTATTGGAAACGTCAGCATGACGATGAATTCGCTATTGAGGCGATTATTTCGCTACCAGACTCTACAGAAATCGGTCACCAGCAAAAATTTGCTTGGCCTTGGCAGTGGAATGGCCATGAGGCAGTTGTTCCATCTGTTGATGAGGGTGGTGCGGAGGACAGTGAACCGGTATATCGCATCCGTGCGATTGGGACCACAGATCTTGAGATGAGTTGGGAAATCGTCCAGCCCAATGAAGAAACGAACTCCTTATCAGCTGCAGTGCGTCGCAAGATCGGTGTTGTACGTCTGACGAACGATACGCGTAACGATCGAGATCTACGGCTCGTCTATGGCTCAGCCCTGGATCGCTTGGTCGCCGATCCGGCGCTAAGAGGTCGGCTCGGTCGGCGTTTGTCGGAAATTGATTTACAAACTGAGCTCGGAGACGATTCGATCGCAGCTTTGGCCACACTAGATAATACTCTCGCTGCTGAACAATTGCCTCATAACCTAGCCTTAGGACTGACATCAAGCCAAGGCCTGTCAATAGGCGCTCTCACTGGATTGGTCGCAACGGATTCAAGTGGAACCCAATTGCCACTTGCAAGTTGGGGATCAGGCACGCGCCGTATGGTTACGCTCCAGATCGCAAAAGCGACCGAAGCTAATACACGAATAACAATTATCGACGAGATCGAGCGGGGCCTAGAGCCTTATCGCTTGCGAAATCTCACGCATTCGTTGCTAAATGACGGGGTGCAAGGTTTTATCACCACTCACAGTGCAGTTGCCATCAGCGCAATGGCGGACGCTCATCTTTGGTATCTAGATTCGGGCGGACAAATAGGTGAACTCCAAGGCGCTGATATAGCACGTCAACAACAGCGCGACGCCGAGACCTTTCTTGCCAAGCTCGCTGTAATCTGCGAGGGCGTTACGGAAATGGGGTTTCTCTCCGTACTTCTCGAACGTGGAATCGAGGGCGACTACCGTAATTACGGCATTCATTTAGCTGATGGTAAAGGCAACGATTCCACCTTAGCTCTGCTCAAATCGCTGAACGGTGCGGGTCTACAGTTCGCAGGATTTGCAGACGATGAGGGCCGTGATCCAGGTCAATGGAGAGATCTCAAGGCGAGCATGGGCCACCGCCTTTTTCAATGGCCAGACCAATGCTGCTCTGAAGAAGCGGTAATCGGAACAATTGGCGACGAAAATCTACATTTACTTCTACGTGACGACGACGGTGACCTTATCGGCGATCGGATGCGGACGCTCGCAACCCGGATTGGTTCGCAAACCAAAACGCTTGAAGCCATTGAAGAGAGTTGCACACGCAATGATATGACACTCCGCCAACTAATTATCGAGGCGGCGACTGGTAAGGCGCCAGATTGTTTGGAGAGACCGCAACGAAAGGAGTGGAAAGCCCACGCAAAGCAGTGGTTCAAATCAGAGTTAGGTGGCCGTGAGCTTGCATGCCACATGTTCAGGCTTGGCGGTTGGCCTGCGCTGAAAAGTATCTTACTGCCGCACGTTAACGCTATTCGCCTAGTCGTTGAGTTGCCGGAAATTGAGAATATTAGAAATGGGTGACGATGAAATCGCTGAGCTGTTAGACTCGCCTGAGCGGCTAGTGACTGTGAGTGCCCCAGCCGGTTGTGGGAAGACATACCAAGGTGCTCTCTACGCTGCTCGCGCGCTGGCTAACTTGAATCGCGGGCGGGTACTAATCCTGACGCACACTCACGCAGCCTGCAACGTTTTCGCCTCTGCAACGAGCAGCGTGAGCGCGCGCGTTGAGATCAAAACGCTTGATGCGTTCATCGTTGAAATTGCTCGCATCTACCATCGGCCACTCGACCTCCCATCTGACCCAGCTGCTTGGGCCCAAGGTCAAGATGGTGACTTCGCAGTCATCGCCGAGCGTGTGGCCGGCTTATTAGTAAGCCGGCCTATGGTCGCGACCGCACTGGCGCGACGCTACCCCGTCATTATCGGTGATGAACACCAAGATTCAAGTTCGGCACAACACCAGTTGATGATGTCTTTGCACAGCGCCGGCACTGTGATGAGGTTGTTTGGGGATCGAATGCAGACTCTATATGGCAATAAAACTGCGGCCGAACGCCAAGCCGATCAGGTTCGTTGGGATGAACTGGGCGACAAGGGAAAAATCGGCACGTTAAGTAACCCTCATCGCTGGCATGATGGTTCAGTCGATCTCGGGCGATGGATACTACGAGCGCGAGAAGCACTCGAAAATGGTGAGGCGGTTGATCTACGTGAGCCATTGCCAGAGGGGTTGGGAGTAATTCGAGTCGAAAATCGATCCCAGCGACACAATGACTTCTGGCTTAATCCAGATGACCGCCGCCCTATCGATGCAAAAATTAACCGGTTACCAAGCATGCTAGTGCTCAGCCGTAATAACGATACAGTAAAATCGCTGCGGGTTTTCTGGAATCGGCGCTACTCAATATGGGAAGGCCACACGCGCTATGCCCTGACCGAACTATTGTCTGCGCTTGAGCTTGACTGCGGCAACGTTGTAGCTCTCGCCAATGCAACGGTTAGCTTCTTACAAAAAACTTGTAAAGGGTTCGCAAATCGTAGCCACGCAGATCGCTTTTTACGAGAGGCCCGCGAGGGGTGTATATCGAGTGCTCGTGGTAAGCCAGCACTTCTTCAAGCTATGGCTAAAGAATTGGTTGATCGACCCAACCACATTGGTGTATCCCGATGCTTACAGCTATTAAATAGATTTGTTTCTGAGGAGGCAGGTGGGTTCACAGAAATTAAAATCGACTATCGGCGCGAGTTTCGTGATGCAGTCTCGCTCGGTGACTTCTCAGATTCCTCGATTGCCCTACGTGAGATAAACCGCCGACGTGCCTTCATTCGTCCCATGCCGCCCGGTAAGGCACTTAGCACAATTCATAAGGCCAAAGGCATGGAATGCGATCACGCAATCATCATGCCGTGCGATCGAAAAAGCTTCAGTAATTCAGCAATATCTCGATGCTTATTGTATGTTGCATTGAGTCGTGCCAAACGGTCGCTTACGTTAATTGTGCCGCACGATGATCCCAGTCCATTGCTGATATTGGATTGACTCGAACGACCGTTTCTTAAGGTTTAATTGTTGCTGGGTGGCGCTGACATAACTATTTTATTAAGGATGATAACGGTCTTATGAGTGTTGACATGTATCGCCGTCAAGTCGTGCAAATCCGTGGCGCTATAGCTAAATTTGTGGATCAGAAGGCTAAGGAATCACAGAAGGCTGCTGATGCAGGAAGAAAGTCTCTTTCTGCAGAGTCTGCTGCTAACAAGACCAAGCAGCTTTCTACAGTTACGTCCAAGCTCAAAGAAGCGAATCGACACGCTGATGTACAAGCAAAGCATTTAAATGAAGTGGCTAAGCTAGAGAAGAAGATTGCAGCTGAAAACAAGAAGCTGGTAACAGCTCAAGGAAGGTTAGAGAGCGAAGAGGAGAAAATCCTGAAAAAAAGAAATGCTGAACATAAAAAGATGCAAGAGGGACATAAACGCCAGCTCAGTAAGTTAGAATATAGCCTAAAAGAGCACGACGTTCTTCACAACGAAGCTGCAGCACGAATAGACAAATTGAGTGCTCTCCCAGAAGAGATTATCGTTGCGTTCTTTGCAACTGACCCAACAATAGATTCTGACCGCAGATTGCTACTGGATGAAGAGGTTAGAGAAATTCACCAAAAGATCCGTCTTTCAGATCATCGCGATGCAGTTAGGCTTGAGTCGAGGTGGGCGTTGCGTCCTGGTGACATTCTTCAATATATGAATGAACTTAACCCTACGATCGTACATTTTAGTGGCCATGGCAGCAATCAAGATGAGCTCGTGCTTCAAGACCGAAACGGCAAGGCCATACCTGTATCGATGGATAGCATTATTGGCACCTTTGAACTTTACGACTCAGTGCGCCTAGTATTCTTCAATACGTGCCATTCATACAGGCAAGCAGCTGCATGTACGCAATATATAGATGCAGCAATTGGAATGAATCAGTCAATTGGGGATGAAGCAGCACGTATATTTTCGGCACAGTTCTATTCGGCAATTGGTTTCGGTGAGTCAGTTACAAAGGCTTTTAGGCAAGCGAAGAATGCGCTAATGCTCGAAGGTATTGATGAGGAATCTACACCCGAGCTCCATTTGCGCGATAGAGTTGATGAAGCCGAACTCATATTAGTAAGACCAAAATACTGACCCTCTTGTGCTAGGGTTAAGTCAACTTTTGGAAAGTTAAATAGCAGTAACTAAACTAAATCTTGCTACCGCCCAAAAGGTGCTCGAATGGACGCGGCGTCGAGCGCCACTCAGCAGCAATAATACTATATAAGTGTTGCCTTAATGTCCGCTCTTGGCCGAAAGCTGTCCCTTCCGTAAGTACGACTTGATGAGTTCCTCGAGAATCCCAGGCCGTTTCGACCTGCCCCCCTTGGTTCCCGGAGGTTCCAGACCTCGAGAAGCCCGAGCCGGTTAGCGCTGCGAGGTTGAGCGATCTCAGCCGATCGACCAGTGGGCGGGGAGTCTATGACAGTTGCTCGCTATCCGTTGATGGAGTCGCTCCAGCAGGGTCTGTTCCGTGCCGGGGAGGGCGATCGTCTCGAGGTCGGCGTGGGTGTCATCCAGGGTGGCGAGCATTCGCTCGGCCAGCCCGATACCTTGCTTGATGAAATAGCGTGGCTGGAAGCGCATCGAGCGGGCGAGTGATTCGAGGTGCGATGCCTCGATGCTGCCGGGCCGGTTCTCCCCGTTGACCTGGAAAGCGAAATGCCGTGACAAGCCGCGGTAGAGCGTGGTGCTCATCAGGTCATAGAAGGGTGCCAGCCGTGGCCCTGCTTCGGTGTACAGGAGGGAAAGGTTCTTGGCGTGGCTGTCGTTGTTGCCGATCAACAGGTTGAAGAAGAACCAGCCGATGAGTCGTTGCAGGTCCCTGGCCGGCACGCCGGCATGCTGCAGCAGTTCTCGGCATCTCGCAAATCCGGGGCCGCCATCGCTTTCGTACTTGATGCTCGATGGGGTGCCGGCGAGCTGGCAGATATCCAGCTGATGCAGCCTTCGTAATCCTCCTTGCCCGTCGGGGATGCGGTCGTAGCGGCGAACGAGGCAGGCGCGAGTTTCTCGCTGATAGCTGGTTTCCGCGGCATCGAGACCCAGCCGGTTCGCGAGTTGCATGCAGAAGGTCTCGTTCAGTGCAGATCCCCATACACCGTTCAGGCGGCGAATGTCCGGCTTGAGGATATGGCTGGATGGGGCTGATCCTTCCGGGATGGCGGGGAGGCCGTTATCCTGGACCATCAGCAACAGCTTGTCTTGAGCACCAGCCAATGAGATCCGGGTGTCATCGCCGTGCCAGGCAAGTAGCGAGCCTTGCTCGGGGTGATGAAGATGGTTGGCCACGGCCTCCCAACTGAGCGGGCGGTAGTGGGGAGTGGCCAGTTCCTCGCCCTGCGGTAACAGGGTGAAACCGCTGGCGGTATCACCGCCGACGGCTTTCAACAGGCCGAAGAGGCTGTTGGTTTGATGGCGGATTTCGAGGTGGTGACGAAGGTCGCCTTCTGGCAGGAGGTTTTCGAAGTACGCGATGACATCGTCGCCGACATGGGTGCGGCGGGTAACGGGCAGCGATGGGGAGAGGCTGGTCGCGTGTGGAGAGGCCTGCCAGGTTGGCGCGTACTCGAAGCGAGGTGGTTGGGCGTTGTATAGCCTGCCCACCAGGTCGTGGTCATGGTAGACATCCAGCGCCTGGTCATTCGCCATATGGGGCGTTTCCCTTGCGTTGCACGATGACTTCCAGACCCATGAGATCCAGCACGTCCAGGACTTTCTGCAATTGCAGCGTGGGCTTGCCGCGTTCCAGGTCCACGATGAAACGGTTGCCGGTGCCGGCCAGTCCGGCCAGGTCGCTTTGCAGCAGTTCCTGTTCGGCTCGGACCTGGCGGACCAGCTTGCCGAGGTCTTCGCTGTGACGAACGTGTTCGCCAAGCGTCTTGGGCGGCTTGAAGTCGGCCATGGACGATCCAGAATTGAGTTACCGTTCGGTAAGTATAGCGTCATGCGCCTGCGCGTACAGCCATGAATTTACCGATCGGTAATTCTTGTTGTCGGCAGGCGCCTTCTGACCCTATTGATTACCGATCGGTAATGCCGGGCGAACAAGCCGCTGCCATGGCGTCGGTCGACTCCGCGGCTGGAAGGGGGCGAGAATGAGGGGAGCGGTATCCCCTGACAGAGGAGGTCTGATGTCTCATCAACATGACCATGGCGCCCATGGGGGGCACGATAGCCAGCGTCGCCTGGGCTGGGCCATCCTGCTCACGGGTAGCTTCATGGTGGCTGAGCTGGTCGGCGGTGTGCTGTCGGGGTCGCTGGCGCTGCTCGCCGATGCGGGGCACATGCTCACCGATGCCGCGGCGTTGGCGCTGGCCTTGTTCGCCGCCTGGATCAGCCGGCGTCCGGCCGATACGCGGCGCAGTTATGGGTATCATCGCGTTCAGGTGCTGGCGGCCTTCGTCAATGGCCTGACGCTGATCGCCATCGTCGTCTGGATTGCCATCGAGGCGATCCGTCGGCTGTTCACGCCGATCGCCGTGGCCGGTAGCACCATGCTGGTGATCGCCGGGCTCGGGCTGGTCGTCAATCTGGTGGTCTTCGCCATTCTGCACATGGGGGATCGCGAGAACCTCAATATTCGCGGTGCGGCCCTGCATGTGCTGGGCGATTTGCTGGGCTCGGTGGCTGCGATCGTCGCCGCCGTGGTGATACTGCTGACTGGCTGGACGCCGATCGATCCCTTGTTGTCGCTGCTGGTGGCGGCGCTCATCCTGCGCAGCGCCTGGAAGCTGACGCGGGAGTCCGGGCATATCCTGCTGGAAGGCACGCCGGAAGGCCTGGATGTGGAGCAGGTCAAGCGCGAGCTTGCCGAGCGGCTGCCGGAGGTCCGCGATGTGCATCATGTGCATGCCTGGTCACTGACGCCGGGGCACCATCTGATGTCGCTGCATGCGATTCTGGACGAGGGGGCGGACCAGGAGCGGGTGCTGGTCGAGATCAAGACGATGCTGAGCGACGCTTTCGCCGTCGAGCACGCGACGATCCAGGTCGAGTCGTGGCAGGGCTGTGTCGATGAGACGGGTCACTGAGTGATGGGCGGCGGGCGCCGCCCATCACGACGGAGTGAGCGGAGACTTATCCGGGAACGCCCTGACTGCGCAGGTAATCGTCATAACTGCCACTGAAATCGACGATGCCGTCGTCTTTCATCTCGATGATGCGCGTGGCCAGCGAGCCGACGAATTCCCGGTCGTGGCTGACAAAGATCAGCGTGCCGGCATAGTGTTCCAGTGCCAGGTTGAGCGCTTCGATGGACTCCATGTCCAGGTGGTTCGTGGGCTCATCCATGATCAGCACATTGGGCTGTTGCAGGATGAGCTTGCCGAAGAGCATGCGCCCCTGTTCGCCACCCGAGATGACCTTTACCGACTTGCCGATTTCATCGTTGGAGAACAGCATCCGCCCCAGGGCGCCGCGCACGGTCTGCTCGCCGCCGGTGGTCCATTGCTGCATCCATTCGAACAGCGTCTCGCCGCCGTCGAAATCCGCCGCGTGATCCTGCGCGAAGTAACCGACTTCGGCGGCATCGGTCCATTTCACGTCGCCGGCATCGGGCGGCATCATGCCCATCAGGCAGTTGAGCAGGGTGGTCTTGCCGATGCCATTGGGGCCGATGATGGCCACGCGTTCCCCCGCCTCGACTCGCAGGCCGAGGCGCTCGAACAGGACGTTGTCGCCCCAGGCCTTGGAGAGGTCTTCCACATTCAGGGCCTGACGGTGAATCTTCCTGTTCTGCTCGAAGCGAATGAAGGGGCTGACGCGCGAGGAGGGCTTGACCTCCTCGAGCTGAATCTTGTCGATCTTGCGCTGGCGCGAGGTCGCCTGCTTGGCCTTGGAGGCATTGGCCGAGAAGCGGCTGACGAATTGCTGCAGTTCGGCGATTTCCGCCTTCTTCCTGGCATTCTCGGCGTGCAGGCGCTCCCGCGCCTGAGTAGCGGCGGTCATGTACTCATCGTAATTGCCGGGAAACAGCTGCAGCTCGCCGTAGTCCAGATCCGCCATGTGGGTACAGACACTATTCAGGAAGTGGCGGTCGTGGGAGATGATGATCATGGTCGACGAGCGCGCCTTGAGGATGTCCTCCAGCCAGCGAATCGTGTTGATATCGAGGTGGTTGGTCGGCTCATCGAGCAGCAGCACGTCGGGGTCGCTGAACAGCGCCTGGGCCAGCAGCACGCGGAGTTTCCAGCCCGGCGCGACAACGCTCATCGGCTGGTCGTGCTGCTCGAGGGGAATGCCCAGGCCCAGCAGCAGCTCGCCGGCACGGGCCTCGGCGGTATAGCCATCGAGTTCGGCAAAGCGCACTTCGAGATCGGCGACCGCCATGCCATCTTCTTCACTCATCTCGGCCTGCGAGTAGATGCGCTCACGCTCCGCGGTGACGCGCCAGAGTTCCTCGTTGCCCATGATCACCGTATCGATGACACGTTCGTTCTCGAAGGCAAACTGGTCCTGGCGCAACTTGCCCAGTCGCGTGGTGGCGTCTTTCATCACCTGACCGCTGGTGGGCTCCAGATCGCCCCCGAGAATCTTGATCAGGGTCGACTTGCCGCAGCCGTTGGCCCCGATCAGGCCGTAGCGATGGCCCTGGCCGAATTTGACGGAAACGTTTTCGAACAGCGGCTTGGGGCCAAACTGCATGGTGATGTTGGCGGTAGAGAGCACGGCGGAGAATCTCGCGGGAGGATCATGAATGAGAGACTTCGGCCGACACCGGGAGCGGCTTGGACCAAAGGGGAGGGCGCATTGTACGCGCCGGACCGCGGGGCTATCTACACGCACTGTCGACCGGCCGCGTCAGCGCGGTTCGGCATCCAGCCGTCTCCACGGCGGGCTCATGCCTTGACCTCGAGCAACTCACTCCAGCGAGTGGTATAGCGCGATGACAGGTTGCCGCAGCGCAGCTTCCAGGGGGCGTCGGCGGCGGGTAGGCCGAAGCCGATGGTGTGGCGGCCCATGCGCCGGTTCAGGGTGTCCAGTGCATCCATCAGGCGTTCGCCGCATTGGCGCTCGGCGTCATCGGGGGCGTCCAGCAGCGAGAGCTGCTGGTGCTCGATGTCCAGCAGGTCGAGCAGCATCACGCCGGCCTTCATGTAGCGGTAACCGGGACGATGGATGCGGGCCAGCGCCCGGCGGGCGGCGGCGATGATCGGTCGGCTGTCGTTGGTGGGATGGGGCAGTTCGACGACGAGCTCGGGCGTGTGCTGGGGCTGGTCGTGGCGGTGTCGGTTGGTCCTGAGGAAGACGTACAGGGCGCAGGCCAGACTGCGCTGGTGCCGCAGTTTCTCGGCGGCGTGCTGGGCATGCTGGCCGATGGCCTCGCGCAGATGCCGCCATTCGCCGGTGGTGCGGCCGAAGGAGCGGGAGACCATGATACGCTGGCGAGCCTCGTCGTCCTGCACGGTGATGCAACTGATGCCACGCAACTCGAGGAGGGTGCGTTCCAGCACCACGGAGTGATGGCGGCGCAGGGTCTTGGCATCGGCGTTTCGCAGGTCCCAGGCGTTGCGCAGGCCCAGCAGCGCCAGGCGTTCGGCCATGCGACGGCCCAGTCCCCAGATATCGCCGAGCGGGGTTTGCCGCAGCAGGTGCCGTGTTTCGTCGCCATCGGCGGCAAGGACACAGACACCCCGATACGCGGCGGATGACTTGGCGACATGATTGGCGAGCTTGGCGAGGGTGTGGGTGGGCCCGACGCCGACGCACACGGGCAGGCCGGTATGGCGCCGAACGTCGTCGTACAACGAGCGTGCCAGGCGCCGCAGCGTGGCATCGTCGAAGCCCTCGAGCCGCACGAACATCTCGTCGATGGAGTAGGGCTCCACCTCGTCGACCCTGTCCTCGAGCACCATCCTGACGCGGGCCGACATGTCGCCGTAGAGTTCGTAGTTGGAAGACTGCAGGTGGATTTCGCCACGCTGCAGACAGGACTGCAGCCTGAAGGCCGGGGTGCCCATTTCCACGCCCATGGCCTTGAGCTCGCTGGAACGAGCGATGACACAGCCATCGTTGTTGGACAGCACGCCTACGGGCCGGCCCTCCAGGCTCGGCTGGAAGACACGCTCGCAGCTCACGTAGAAGTTGTTGCAGTCGACCAGTCCGATCATGTCAGAAACTCGTGGATGACCGAACGCACCACGCCCCATATCTGCAGGCTCTGTTCATTGGCGGGAATGGGCGCGTGTTCGGGATGCCCGGAGCAGAGAAAGGCGCGGCCGTGGCGCTGTTCGAGGCGCTTCACGACGACTTCGCCGTCGACCAGGGCGATGACGATGTTTCCGAAGCGGGCCGTCACCGAGCGGTCCACAATCAGGATATCGCCGTGGTGAATGCCATGGGCCCGCATGCTGTGCCCCTCGACACGCATGAAGAAGGTCGCGGCGGGGTGTTTCACCAGGCGTTCGTTGAGGTCCAGTGTGCGCTCGGCATAGTTCTCCGCCGGAGAGGGGAAGCCGGTGAGCCCCGCCCGTGCGGTAGTCGACGGGAAGGCACCGGGGCGCTGTGGCGGCGTCTGGGAGATGGTGTCAGGCATGATGCGGCACCCGAATGCTGTATTTATATATAGTATCGGGCGAGAGATGGCGACAAGGCAAGTCCGTTTGCGCTGGATGACCTGTGCGAAAAGGCGTCATTCGTAGAGGTGAAGGCTCTCATGGCTTATCGAGGATGTCTTACAGAACATGCCGGCAATGGCGTGCGGAGCTGTCGGAAGGGATGCGCCATGCTCAAGGCGTGACGCAGATTCCGCCATGCGTGCTGCCCCTCCTTCTCGGCTCGCGTTCCCCTGCTGCGTCACGCTTTCGGCACCCCGGCCATTCAGGTCGGGGTGCCGTCTTGTTGATAGGACGCCTTGTCGATGTGCCGTCGTCCGTGTGCTGTCGTCGAGCGGATATGCCTCACCCCAGCAGCAGGGCGCCGTAGCCGATGCCGAAGCACACGACCAGGGCAGGGTGGACCCGGGTCGTCGTGAGCAGAAGGGCGGCGACTCCGCCGATGATGGCGGTATGCAGCCAGCCGAGGGTGTCGAGACCCTCGTTCAGGAAGGACCAGGTCAGGTAGGCCATCAGCACCATCACCACCGGGCGGACCCACTGGCTCATGGCCTTGACCCGGGGCGAGTTCCGGTAGCGGTAGAGTGTGCCGAGGGCGGCCAGCATCAGCAGCAGCGAGGGGGCGACAGTGGCCAGTACGGCGATCAGCGCGCCGGGTAGGCCGGCCACGTCGTGGCCGATGTAGCCGGCCATCTTGGTGGCGATGGGACTGGGCAGGGCATTGCCCAGCGCCAGGGTCTCGGCGAACCCCTGGGAGGTCATCCAGCCATAGCGACCGACCACCTCGTTCTCGATCAACGGGATGATGGCGGGGCCGCCGCCGTAGCCGACGATGTTGGGCACGAAGAAGGCCAGGAACAGTTGCCAGTAGATCATCGGGTGGACTCCTCGGCCGAGGTTCGGCGCATGGGACGCAACAAGGCGGCGATCAGGATGGCGCCGATCACCAGGCCCGGATGCAGCCCCAGGCCATGGATCAGGCCGCCGGCGGCGAGTCCCAGCATCACGGTGGCCAGCCAGCCCAGGCCGGCTCGCGACTTGGCGAAGAAGTCGAACGTCAACTGGGCCATCATGACCATCACTACGGGGATCACGCCCTGGCCCATGCCCTGGACCCAACGCTGGTCGCCGTGGCGGGCATACAGGCTCAGCAGGGCGATCATCGCCAGGATCAAGGGCACGGTGACGGCGACGACCGCGTTGATGGCACCCAGCGGGCCACCCACTCGATAGCCGATGTAGCCGGCCATCTTGGTGGCGATGGGGCCGGGCAGGGTGTTGCCGATGGCCAGCACGTCGGCGAAGCCGTCATCGTCCAGCCAGGCGTGGCGCTGGACGGCCTCCCGACGAACCAGCGGAATCATCGAGGGACCGCCGCCGAAGCCGAACAGGCCGACGCGCAAGAAGGCCATGAAGAGTCGAGTCTGCCGTTGCCACATGGTCACAGCACCGCGATGCTGGCGTCGGTACGCGGTTCGGTGCCCCCGCTGTAAACGCCGCTGTCGGGATCGCGCAGGATTACCTGGCCGCGCCCAAAGCTGCGCTCGTCATGGGCGATCCGCATGTCGTGGCCGCGTTCGGCCATCGCCTTGACGAGATGCGCCGGATAGCCGCGCTCGATGCCGATGCGCCGGTCGCCCAGCCATTGCCAGCGGGGTGCATCGAGGGCGGCCTGGGGGTTGAGGCCGAAGTCGACCAGGTTCATCACCACCTGCACATGCCCCTGGGGCTGCATGTAGCCGCCCATCACGCCGAACGGGCCGAGCGCCTTGCCGCCCCGGGTCAGAAAGCCGGGGATGATGGTGTGGTAGGTCTGCTTGCCGGGCGCCAGGGCATTGTCGTGGTTCGGGTCGAGGCTGAAGTCGTGACCGCGATTCTGCAGGGCGATGCCGGTGCCGGGCACCACCACGCCGGAGCCGAAGCCGTGATAGTTGCTCTGGATGTAGGACACCATGTTGCCCTCGGCATCGGCGGTGGCCAGATAGACCGTGCCGCCGGCGGGCGGCGTGCCGGGGGCAGGCGTCAGGGCATGGTCGTCGATCAGTCGGCGTCGCGACTCGGTGTAGGCATCGCTCAGCAGGGCCTCGACGGACTGGCTCATGTGGTCGGGCTGGGTGATGTAGGCCTGGCCGTCGGCGAAGGCGAGTTTCATGGCCTCGAGTTGACGGTGCAGTACTTCGGGGTCGTCGCGGTGGCCGGGCTCGAACCCCTCGAGAATGCGCAGTGCCATCAGGGCCACCAGGCCCTGCCCGTTGGGGGGAATCTCCCAGACATCGACGTCGCGGTAGCGTGCCGAGATGGGCGAGACCCATGACGGCCGGTAACCGGCCAGATCCTCGGCGCGCAGATAGCCGCCGGTGCGGCACGAGAAGGCATCGATGCGCTCGGCGAGTTCGCCGCGATAAAAGCTCTCGGCGCTGGTCTCGGCGATACGTTCGAGCGTGGCGGCCTGATCGGCGCAACGATGCCATTCGCCGGCCCGGGGTGCCCGGCCGTTCGGGGTGAAGGTCTCGAACCAGGCCTGGGTCGCGTCGCCTTCCAGGTGGCGACGGAAGGTGGCCTCGTCGCGTTGCCACAGGCTGGCGATCACCGGCGAGACTGGGAACCCGTCGCGGGCCAGGCGGATGGCGGGTGCCAGCAGGCTGGCAAAGTCGAGCCTGCCGAAGCGTCGCGACAGTTCGGCCCAGGCGGCGGGTGTGCCGGGCACGGTGACCGGCGTCCAGCCATGCAGGGGCATCTCGGTGTGCCCGGCGGCGGCCACGGCCTCTGGCGTCAGGGCGGCCGGCGCGGTGCCGCTGGCGTTGAGACCATGGAGATGGCCATTGCCGGTATCGTCGCTGGCGATCCACACCAGGGCGAAGGCGTCGCCGCCGATGCCGCAGCCGGTGGGCTCGACGACGGTCAGTGCCGCCGCCGTGGCGATGGCAGCATCCACGGCGTTACCGCCCTGGGCCAGGATATCGCGCCCCACCTGGCTGGCCTGTGGCTGGGACGCCGCCACCATGCCGTGACGTGCGTAAGTGAGGCTACGCTGCGAGGCATAGGGGGTGGAGGCGGAAAGGGGGGTTGGCATGCCATCTCCTGCTAGATTAAATCGTTTATAATGAAAAAATCGATTTTATGGCAATGACTATGGCGCCGGAATTGGATACCGTCAACCGAGGACATGCCCCGCGGGGGCGATCAGCCAGAGCGATATCATGAGCACTGTCATGCGTACACCAGACGCCAGCGGGGCCGACTCGGCTTCATCGGGCGCTACCGCCGCCAGCCGGGTCTTCGATGCCCTCAAGCAGGATCTGATTCGCGGACGTTTCGCGGCCGGGCAGAAGCTCGCCATCGGCAGCCTGAAAACTCATTACCGGGTAGGGCTCAGCCCGTTGCGCGAGGCGCTCAATCGCCTGGCCGCCTATGGATTGCTGGAGCAGGTCAACCAGCGCGGCTTTCGCGTACCGGCCCTGAGGCTCGATGAGCTGGACGACATCGCTGATCTACGTAGCCAGCTCGAGTGCAAGGCGTTGACCCAGGCCCTACAGCACGGCGATGCCGAATGGGAGTCGCAACTGCTGGCGGCGCATCATCGGCTGCGGCGTGCCGATGAACGGCCACAAGAGATGGAGGAGTGTGAGCAGGCGCACCTGCGCTTTCACCGGACGCTGCTGGCGCCCTGTGGCTCGCCGTGGCTGCTGCGTTTCATCGAGCAGTTGCATGATCAGTTCGATCGCTACCGGCGCCTGGCGCCGCCCGACCTCGAGGTTCGCGAGGTGCTCGACCGGCAACATGGCGAACTGGTGCAACTGGCGATGGCGCGACGCGTTTCACAGGCCCGGGCGCTGCTCGACGAGCACATCGACCTGTCGCATGGCGTGGCGCGGGGGGCTTGTTCGGCTCCTTGAATGTTATTCAGTATTTCCCAAGCTCCAGGCAGTTTTCAGGCCATGGCCCCTTCGTGCCCGTCACGATCGGGCGGCGACTGGCTGGCCCATTCCAGGGCGGCCCGCTTGTCGCGCACACGGAAGGTTCGCATTTCCATGGAGCGAAAGACATGGTTCTCGAGCCGCACCAGGTGGCGGACCCAGTGCTTGTCACTGACCGTGGCGGCTCGGTAGTAGCGTCCCATGTCGCCGATCTGGGTCAGGCCATAACCGAGGTCGCGCAGGAAGGCCGTGAAGGTCATCCAGCGAATGTCGTCGATCTCGGCGTAGAGGCTGATGCGCGGGTTGGTCTTCTTGGCGGATTCGATGGCATCGATGGCCCGCTGCAGGTCATTGGCATCGACCCGCCCGCCGACGCGCATCGCGACCACGTGAGCGGCGCCCGAGGGCAATAGTTCCAGCATGGTTCGATCCTCCTTGGAGGGGCTTGAACGCGCCGGCTGATGGGTCGCACTCGGTGGACAGGCCGGCGCGTATCAATCGCCATGTATTCGGTGCTTCCCCACAGTATGGCACTGATCGCGGAGCAAGCGTGGTGGCGACGATATTCACGACGCCTTACGCCTGACGCTCATCGCGGCGCTTTCTTGAGTCCGAGTACTTTCATGGATCCGAATGCTTTCCGATCGGGTGTTATTGTTATGTTATAACGTATATTATTTGTGCGTTGCCATGTCGAGTGGAAGACATGCCGAATGGAGGAGAAACGATGATGACACCTGTCCAAGAGCCGCTACCCGTTACCGTACTGTCGGGCTTTCTGGGCGCCGGCAAGACCACCTTGCTCAATCGCATCCTGGCCAATCGAGAGGGGCGACGCATCGCCGTGATCGTCAATGACATGAGCGAGGTGAATATCGATGCCGACCTGGTGCGTGGCGAGGGAGACGGGCGTGGTGACGTGGCGTTGAACCGTGCCGAGGAGCGCCTGGTCGAGATGAGCAATGGCTGCATCTGCTGCACCTTGCGCGAGGATCTGCTGGAGGAAGTCGGGCGCCTGGCCCGGGAAGGGCGTTTCGATCAACTGGTGATCGAATCCACCGGCATCTCCGAGCCCCTGCCGGTGGCCGAGACCTTCACCTTCGAGGACGAATCGGGACGCAGCCTGTCGGATGTCGCGAGGCTGGACACCCTGGTCACGGTGGTCGATGGCGTGAACTTCCTCGAACAGTATCGCCAGGCCGACTCACTCGAGGAGGCGGGGCAGAGCCTCGGCGAGGACGACGAACGTAACCTGGCCGACCTGCTGGTCGATCAGGTGGAGTTCTGCGATGTGCTGTTGATCAGCAAGGTCGACCTGCTCGACGCCGAGCAATTGGCGGAGCTGGAGGCCGTGCTGCGGGCCCTCAACCCGCAGGCCGAACTGCTCGGCATGTGCCATGGGGAGGTGCCGCTGTACAAGGTGCTGGATACGGGCCTGTTCAGTTTCGAGCGCGCCAGTCGGGCGCCCGGCTGGCTCAAGGAACTGCGTGGGGAGCACAAGCCGGAGACGGAAGAGTATGGTGTTTCGAGCTTCGTCTATCGGGCGAGGCGCCCCTTCCACCCCCAGAAGTTCTTCGAGCAGTTGCACGAGCGTGGATTCGGCGACCGCCTGCTGCGTTCCAAGGGATTCTTCTGGCTGGCCAGCCGGCCGCGTCATGCCGGCCAGTGGAGCCAGACCGGCGGTATCGCGCATCATGGGCTGGCCGGGATGTTCTGGAAGGCCATTCCCGAGGAACACTGGCCCGATGAGCCGGCCTTTCGGCAACGCATCCTCGAAAAGTGGCAAGAACCGTTCGGCGACATGCGCCAGGAGTTGGTCTTCATCGGTCAGGACATGGACGAAGCCGGCATTCGGCGTGCCCTGGACGATTGCCTGCTCGATGACGAGCAGCTTCAGGCAGGTCTCGACGCCTGGCTTGCCTTGCCCGACCCGTTTCCAAGCTGGGATACCGTCGATGAACGGGAGGCATCATGATGTCGGAGGCACTCGAGGACGTGGCCGCGGGCCGCACGGCGAGGTATGGCACGCTGAACTGGGTGGGCATGGAAGGGATTGCCCTGCCGGTGCGCGTGGCCGGTCACCCCGTCGACGCACGGGTGGCGGCATCGGTCAGCCTCGACGATCCCGGTGCCCGGGGCATTCATATGTCCCGGCTCTATCTGTTGCTGGAGGAGCTGGCGGAGCGGGAGCTCGATGTCTCTCGGCTCGCCGGGTTGCTGGAAGGCTTCCTGGCGAGTCATGAGGGACTTTCCCGCAGGGCGCGGATCGCGCTGACGGGCGAGTTGACATTGCGACGGCCGGCGCTGGTCAGCCCCTTGGCGGGCTGGAAGGGCTATCCTGTCGCGCTTCGAAGCTGGCGCGAGGGCAACGACGTCGAGACGCAGATCGAGCTGACGGTGGGCTACTCCTCGACGTGCCCTTGCTCGGCGGCGCTGGCGCGCCAACTGATCCAGCAGCAATTCGACCGGGACTTCGGCGACGAGGTCCCCGATCCCGCGGCGATGCGCGACTGGCTTGGCGAGTCGCATGGCATCCTGGCCACGCCCCACAGTCAGCGCAGCGAGGCGCGGATCACGGCGCGGCTTGCCCAAGGGGTCGGTGAACCGCCCTGGCTGGCCTTGATCGAGCGGGTCGAACAGGCGTTGGGCACGGCACTGCAGACAGCGGTCAAGCGTGTCGACGAGCAGGCCTTCGCCCTGGCCAATGGCCAGAACACAATGTTCTGCGAGGATGCGGCGCGTCGATTGCACCAGGCGTTGAATGAGGCGCCGGGCATCGAAGGCTTTCATGTGCGAGTGGTGCATGCCGAGAGCCTGCACGCACACGATGCGGTGGCGGAGATGCAGGCTGATTGGATTAACAGTGACTAAGCTATCTATGTTGATGTTCTACACAACAGGAGTTAAGGAAGCGCTGCACGAATCGACGAGCGGAGCGAAGCGCAAGGCGCACGGAGCACAGGAACCGGAGCCTATGGGGTATAGGTGAGGATTCCGAGCACCGCGCAACGCAGTGATTTGCCCGCGCAGGCATTTGTGCAGTGTTTCCGTAAACCGATATGCAGCCCAGAATCAGCATGATCACGCTCGGGGTCGATGATATCGAGCGGGCCGTACGTTTTTACGAGCAGGGGCTTGGCTGGCCGCGGCTCGAGTCGCCACCGGAAGTGGCCTTCTTCACCCTGAACGGCACCTGGCTGGGGCTCTATGGTCGCGAGGCCCTGGCCGAGGATGTCGGCGTGCCCGCGGGTGAAAAACCGGCGTTCGGCGGCGTGTCGTTGGCCCACAATGTAGCGAGCGAGGCGGAGGTGGACGTCGTGCTGGCCCGGGCGGTGGACGCCGGGGCCAGCCTGGTCAAGCCGGGCCAGAAGGTCTTCTGGGGTGGCTATTCCGGTTACTTCGCCGATCCCGATGGCCACCTCTGGGAAGTCGCCCATAACCCCTTCGTGTGGATCGGTCCCGAAGACCCGTGAGGCCCTTTCATGTCGCAGCGTACCCGAATCATCCCGAGAGAGCCCGAGGCAACCACAACGCCAGCTCGGGCCAGACGCTGATGATCAGTGCCGCCAGGCACATCAGCGCGAAGAACGGCGCCGCCGCCAGGGCTACCCGACTGATGCTCTCGCCGGTCAGCCCCTGAAGCACGAAGAGATTGAAGCCCACCGGCGGGGTAATCTGTCCGAGCTCGACCATGATCACCAGGAAGACGCCGAACCACAGCGGGTCGTAGCCGGCCTGGATGATGATGGGCAGGGTGATCGGCAGGCTCATCACGGTGATCGAAATGCCGTCCAGAAAGAGCCCGAGCAGGATGTAGAAGAGTGCCATGGCCAGCAGCAGGGCGATCGGCGAGAAGCCCTGTCGGGCGATCCAGCCGGCCAGTTCGCTGGGCAGGTGCAGGTACCCCATGGCCGTCGACAGCATGGCGGCGGCGACCAGCAGGCTGCAGACCATGACGGCGGTGATCAGGGCGCCGCGCAAGGCGGAGAGAAACAGACCCAGGGTCAGTTGGCGTTCCATGGCCAGCAGGATCAGGGTGGCACCGCAACCGATGGCAGCGGCTTCCGAAGGGGTGGCGATCCCCGTGTAGATCGCGCCGAGCACCACCACGACCAACCCCAGTACCGGGGCCAGCAGGCACAGGGCCTGCCAGGGCGTGGTCGAGTCGGCCACCTGGCGTGGGGCCAGAGACGGACGCGCCAGGCAACGCAGCATGACATAGCCGATGTAGAGCAGTGCCACGATCAAGCCGGGCAAGACACCGGCCATGAACAGCTTGCTGATCGAGACCTCGGCCTGAACGCCGTAGACGATCATGACGATCGACGGCGGAATCAGCAGCCCCAGGCTGCCGGCACCGGCCAGCGAACCGATCGACAGGCTCCGGTCATAGCCCCGGTCGGCGAGCTCGCGGGTGGTGATCTTGCCGATGGTCGCCGTGGTGGCGGCGCTGGAGCCGCTGACGGCAGCGAACAGGGTGCAGCCCAGCACGTTGGTGTGCAGGATGCCGCCGGGCAGGCGTCGGGTGAGGGGCGTCAATCCCCTGAACAAGCGCTCGGAAATGTCCGAACGAAAGATGAGCTCTCCCATCAGGATGAACAGTGGAATCGCCGAGAGTTCCCAACTGTTGGCGGCACGAAACAGGATCTTCGACAGGATCAGCCCGATGCGGTCGAAGCCGAAGCCGCCCAGGCCCCAGAGCGACAGCATCGCGACGATTACCAGGCCGGCGAAGATCCAGCTGCCCAGTGCCAGCACGCCGAGCAACAGGGCCAGGACACCGAGCCCGATCAATAGCATATCCATTCATTGCACTCCGCTGTCGAAGGAGGCGCGCTCGACCAGGACTCTGAGCGTTCGGGTGACGAGTATCAGACACAGCAGATATAACCCGACCAGTACGGCACCCTGGGGAATCCAGAGCGGTGTTTCGGCCAGGGTCTCGCTGACGATGCCGCGGGCGTGGCTGCGCTGGACGGCGATGGTCCAGAAACGCGCCAGCCAACCGAAGACGAGCAGGGCGGAGAGGCTGGCGAACAGCTCGAACGGCCAGCGCCAGCGTTTCGGAAATCGCTCGAGCACCAGCGAGACGCGGATCAGGCCGCCCTGCTCGAGGGCGTAGGGCAGGCTGAGAAAGGTCATGGCCGCGACGCTGTAGCCGATGAACTCGTCGAGTACGAAGGTGGAACGGCCGAACAGTCGCAGGACGACCTCGAGCAGGATGTGGCCGAGCATGTAGACGATCAGCAGCATGCCGAGCCAGGCCCCCAGCCTTGCCAGTCCGGAGGAGGCCTGGCAAAGCCGGGTGCCGAGTGTCTCGAGCAGGCCCTGGGGGCGTGCGGGTGTCGTCGGCATTATTGCGGCGCCTGGGCGTTGTCGAAGTCTTCGAGGATGCGTTCGCCGCGCTCGCCGATGTTGTCGAGCCAGTTGTCGACCACCGGAGTGGCAGCGTCCTCGAGGCCGGCACGGAAAGCGTCGGGAATCGGGTCGTGGATGGCGATGTCATGCGATTCGAGGGTTGCGTAATTCTGGGCGACCCGCTCCTTCACGACCTCCCAGTTGTGCGCATCGGTTTCCCGGGCGGCCTGCATGATGGCGTCCTGTTCAGACGCGTCGAGCGACTCGAAGGCATCACGGTTCATGTGCACCATGTTGAGCGGAATGGCGTACTTGATCGCGCTGAAGTCGTTCAGGTGTTCCCAGAAACTGCCGTTGGCACCGGATTCCGCCGAGGTCAGCACGGCCTCGATGCCACCGGTGGCTAACTGGGGCACGACATCCGCCCAGGAGAGCTTGACCGGAGCGGCTCCGGCATTGCGCAGAATCTCGGTCCCGTTGCGGTCGTAGGTGCGGATCTTGAGGTCCTGCAGGCCCTCCATGTCGGTGACGGGGCCTTTCGACCAGATCCCGCTGGCCGGCCAGGGAGAAGCGTAGAGCAGCACCTGGTTGTTCTCGCTGAAGACTTTCTCGTACTCGGGGCGAGCGATCTCGTAAAGCGTCTTGGCTGATTCGACGTCGTCGGCGAGGAAGGGCAGCGAGGACAGCAGGAAGATGGGATCGATACCGCCGAGGGTGCCGGACAGGGTGTCGGCGATCTGCACGGCGTTGTCGGCTACCGCATAGAAGTGGTCGGCGGAGCGAAAACCGAGAGAGGCACCGGTGTGCAGGGTGATCTCCAGTTCGTCGTCGGTCAGCTCCTCGACGCGCTGGATGAACCAGGCGTCGCCTTCGGCATGGATCGAGCTGGCGTTGTATTCGTTGGAAAAGTCCATCTGGGTGGCGGCCTGTGCGTTCAGCGCCAGTCCACCGGCGGCGGTGCCGGCAATGAGAGCGAACAGGCCAAGGCGGTGGTGCAGGGAATTGATCATGGAGGGGGTCCTTGTAGAATTGTTTTTGAACGGCTGTCGTTTCAGCTTCCGGCATTTGCGCATGGCAAGGAAGGTGCCGAAGCGACAGAGGCTTTCCTTGTTACGACGGGCTTTATCACGACAGGTCTCACCAAGACCTTCTTTATAAAGACGGGCGGCCTCAAGAAAGCCTTCCCAAGACAGCCTAGTCGGATGACACCTGTCTCGGCCATGTCCTGCAGGAGGAGGAAAGACGACGGGCCGCCTGTTCGGCGACCCGTCGCGGGATGGATCCGTGGGTGGACGTCAGTGGGAGGGAGGGTGCTCGGCCATCTCGCGATCCAGCCGCTGAGCCACGGCGCCGGGAGAACCGGTGCGTCGAGCGAGCAGGTCATAGGCCACGGGAACCACGAACAACGTGAACAGTGTCGCGGTGGCCAGCCCGCAGAGGATCACCGTGCCGAGCACCAGCCGCGTCTCGGCCCCGGCGCCGCTGGAGACGATCAAGGGCACCGCGCCGGCCATGGTGGTCACGGCGGTCATCACGACCGGGCGAAGCCGGGTTACCGCGGCCTCGACCAGTGCTTCGTGGAAGGCATGGCCGGCGTCGCGCAGCTGGTTGGCGAACTCGACGATCAGGATACCGTTCTTGGCCGCGAGTCCTACCAGCATCACCAGTCCCACCTGGCTGTAGGTGTTCAATGACTGGCCGCTGAGTCCCAGTCCCAGCAGGGCACCGATCATCGCCAGGGGCACCGTGAACATGATCACCAGCGGGTGGATGAAGCTCTCGAACTGGCCGGCGAGCACCAGGAAGACCACCAGTACGCCGAGGGCCAGCAGGAAGGTGGTGGCGCTGCTGGCCTCCTGGTAATCCCGTGCATCGCCCTTGACGTCGGTCTGTACCTCGGGCGGCAGGAGCTCGTTGGCCGTGGTTTCCAGGTACTCGAGCGCCTCGCCCATGGAGTAACCGTCGGCGAGGTTGGCCTGGAGGGTGATCGCGCGCAGGCGATTGTAGCGATTCAGGGTGCTGGGCCCGGCGAAGTCGGTGAGGGTGACCATGCTGGATAGCGGCACCAGCTCGTCCGAGCGCGACGAGCGCGACGAGCGTACCATGATGCTGTCCAGTGATCGGGGGCTGGGCCGGGAGCCGCGTTCACCCTCGAGAATGACGTCGTACTCCTGGCCGTCGTCCACATAGCGCGTCACGGTGCGTCCGCCGAGCAGGGTTTCCAGGGTGCTGCCGATCTCGCTGACGGTGACGCCGAGGTCGGCGGCACGGTCATAGTCGATATCGACCCTGAGTTGCGGCTGATTCTCCTCGTAGTCGCTGTCCAGGTTGAGCAGGTTGGGGTTGTCCTCCCGGATGTGCTCGATCATGGTATCGCGCCACTCGGCGAGCTGCTCGTAGGTGCCGCCGCCGAGGACGAATTGCATCGACTGGTCCATGCTGCCGCCACCACCGAAGCCCTGGGGCATGATCGGGAATGCCTGGACGCCAGGCAAGTCGGCCAGGCGTGAGCGGATCTCGTCCATGATCGGCCAGGCCGAGCGCCGGCTGTCCCAGTCGCTCAGGTTGACGATGACGAAGCCACTGTTGAAGTTCTCGATGGCCCCCCAGCCGCGCGGCGCGCGGACCAGGATTCGCTCGACCTCGCCACGTTCGCGTAGCGGCAGCAATCGCGCTTCGATTTCGTCCATGTAATCGAGCATATAGTCGTAGGTGGCGCCGGGGGGGCCGTTGATCAGCACGAAGAAGGTGCCGCGATCCTCCTGGGGAGTGTACTCCCGGGGCAATTGATCGTTGAGCCAGATCATGGCTCCGAGCAGGGCGAGAAACAGCGCCATGACCGCCCAACGCCAGCGCAGCACGCGTTCGAGCATGCGACGATAGACCGCCCGGCAGGCGTCGAGGGCGCGATGTACGCCATGGGCGATGCGGCCTTCGTGCATGTCGCGCTTGAGAACCTTGGACGCCATCATCGGCGTCAGGGTCAGTGCCAGCAGGGTGGAGATGGCAACGGCGGCGGCCAGGGTCAGGGCGAATTCCGAGAACAGCCGGCCGATGTCACCCTGCAGAAAGCTCAGTGGCACGAACACCGCGATCAATACCAGGGTGGTGGCGATCACCGCGAAGGCGATCTGGCGGCTGCCCCGGTAGGCTGCCACCAGCGCCGTTTCGCCATGCTCCTGCATGCGGCGGTGGATGTTCTCCAGCACTACGATGGCGTCATCGACGATCAGGCCGATGGCCAGTACCAGGGCAAGCAGGGTCAGCAGGTTGATGGTGAAGCCCATGGCCGCCAGGGCGGCGAAGGTGCCGATCAGGGCGATGGGCACCGTGACTGCCGGGATCAGGGTGGTGCGAAGGTTGCCGAGGAAGACGAAGATCGCGACCACGACTAGCCCCATGGCAATGAACAGGGTGCGGACGACTTCGGAAATGGCATTGGACACGAAGGTGGACGCATCATGATGCAGCTTGAGTTCCATGCCGTCGGGCAGGGTCGGTGCGACACGGGCCAGTTCCGCCTTGACCGCTTCGGAGAGGGCCAGAACATTGGCGGTGGACTGTTTGCGGATGCCCAGGCCCACCATGGGCACGCCATTGCCCCGGAACAGCGAGCGCTCTTCCACCGCGCCGATTTCCACGCGAGCCACGTCGCCGAGTCGCACCAGATACCCGCTGTCGTCCCGTGACAGCGCGAGATTCCGGAAATCGTCGGGGGTGGCGAAGTTGCGGGGCAGTCGCACCATGAACTGGCGGTCCCGGGACTCCACGGAACCGCCGGGCAACTCGACATTTTCCTCGCGCAGGCTGTCTTCGATGTCGCTCACGGTCAGGTCGCGGGCGGCCAGGGCATTGGCATCGAGCCAGACGCGCATGGCGTATTCTTCTCCACCACCGACGATGACCTGCGAGGCGCCATCCTGTACCGAGAAACGGTCGGTGAGATACCGCTCGGCATAGTCGGTGAGCTCGCCGATGTCATAGTCGCTTCCCGACAGGGAGAGCCAGATCACGATATCGGAGCCCGAATCCTCCTTGCGCACCTCGGTGGCATCGGCGGCATCGGGCAGGTTGTCCCGGGCACCGGCGATGCGGTCACGAATGTCGTTGGCCGCCGCGTCGATGTCCTTGTCCAGGCCGAACTCCACGCTGATGCTGGAGCTGCCATCCTCACTGGACGAGGAGATCACCTCGATGCCGCTCACGCCGCTGATGCGATCTTCCAGTACCTGGGTGATGCGGGTTTCCACCACGCTGGCCGAGGCACCGGGATAGTCGGTATCGATACTGACGATCGGGGGATCGATGGAGGGATATTCCTGCAACGGCAGGCGATCGAGCGCGAGCAGGCCGAAGGCCACGATCAATGCCGCCAGTACCGTGGCCAGTACCGGTCGCTGGACGGAAATGTCGGACAGGCGCATCAGGCATCTCCTGCATCGCGGTTGGCCTCGAGCAGTTCACGTACCGAGGTGTCATCATCGGCGATGCCCAGCAGGCGAACCCGCGCCCCGTCGTGGGCGCGCTCCACGCCGTGGCTGACGATCAGGTCGCCGGCGGCGAGGCCCTCGAGGATCTCCGCTTCGCCGGGGCGTCGTGCGCCGACCCGGACTTGGCGGCGCGTCACACGGTCGCCATCGCCTTCGTCGATGACCAGTACATAGTGGCGCTCGCCTTCGGGGATCAGCGCTGCCTCGGGTATCGCCAGGGTCTGCCGGGGGTGAAGGGACACGGTGACTTCCATCAGCATGCCGGGGCGCAGCTTGCGCTGCGGGTTGTCGATCAGGGCGCGAATCGACACGCTGCGACTGACGGGGTCGACGCGGGTGCCGATGGTGGCGATTTCGCCCTCGAAATCGGACGCCGGGAAGGCGGCGCTGGTGGCGGTCAGCGACATGCCGGGCTCCAGGGAACCGAGGGCCGTTTCGGGGACCTGGAAGTCGAGTTTCATGCGGTCGAGCTTGTCGAGTGTCACCAGCTCGGTGCCCGGTGTGACCAGGGTGCCGACGCTGATCTGGCGGAAGCCGACCACGCCCGAGAAGGGCGCCTGGATCCGGTAATTGGCGAGCCGGGCCTCCAGGGACTCGACCTCGGCCTGTGCCTGGCGAAGCTGGGCACGGCTGTCTTCGGCCTCGGCGCGAGTTCCCAGGTTTCGCTGCTGTAGCTGGGAGAGACGACTCACGGCCGACTGGCGTTCGTCACGCAAGGCTTCAGCCGCACGCAGATCGGCCTGGGCGCCCTCATCGGAGAGCCGCACCAGTACGTCGCCGGCCTCGACCCGCTCGCCGCCCTCGAAATCGAGGCTGTCGATCGTTTCGGTCACGGTGGCCGACAGGGTCACGCTTTCGTCGGCCTTGAGCGTGCCCAGGGCATTCAGCGGGTCGCTCCACTGGGCGAGTTCGGCGCGAGCGGCAATGACCGGGGTCGTGTCACGGGAGGATGGGGTCTGGGCGAACAAGGGAGACGCCAGGCACAGGCCGAGCAACAGCAGGGACAGGCGTGTCCGCCAACCGGCGGCTTCGGGTCTCGAGATCATGATGGGCTCGTTGGATCCAGCGGGTGGTGAGATCGGGCATCCAGCCCTGGCTAGCATGTCCCAGATTACCCTGCTTCGAGAACCAGAGTGTGGCAAGAATGCACAAGTTCTGATCCGCCATCGGCGGCGCGCTCTGCTAGAATGCGCGGTTTTGCATTGCCATGGGCATGGTGGGGAGGCGGCGTGCGTTCTGCGGGAGAAAGTAGCATGACATACGACGTGGTCGTGATCGGTGCGGGCGCCGCGGGCCTGATGTGTGCCTTGACGGCGGGATACGCGGGGCGTCGGGTGCTGGTGGTGGATCATGCCAACAAGGCCGGGAAGAAGATCCTGATGTCCGGGGGCGGGCGCTGCAACTTCACCAACATGGCGACCACGCCGGCGAATTTCTTCTCGCGCAACCCGCATTTCTGCATTTCGGCGCTCAAGCGCTATCGACCCGAGCATTTCGTGGAGCTGGTCGAGCGTCACGGTGTCGAGCACGTCGAGAAGGCGCCGGGACAGCTGTTCTGCGCCGGTTCGGCAAAGGAACTGCTGAATGTGCTGCTCACCGAGTGCGACTGGGCCGGTGTCGATCTGCGTCTCAAGACCTCGGTGAAGGCGATGGAGCGGCTGGGCGAGGGCATGCGACTGTCGACCAGCCTGGGGCGCATCGACGCGGGGGCGGTGGTGGTGGCGAGCGGCGGCCTGTCGATTCCGACCATGGGGGCCACGGGGTTCGGCTATGACATCGCCCGTCAGTTCGGTCTGGACGTCACCGAGACCCGGGCCGCCCTGGTGCCCTTCACGCTGACATCTCACTGGAAAGCGCGCGCCGCCTCGCTGGCCGGCCTCAGTCACGAGGTGGCGGTGCGCTGCAATGGTGGCGCGTATCGCGAGCCGATGCTGTTCACCCATCGTGGTCTCTCCGGGCCTGCCATGCTGCAGATTTCCAGCTACTGGCAGGCCGGCGATACCCTGACCATCGATCTGTTGCCCGATACCGATGCCTTCGACGCCCTGGTGGCCGCACGGCGGGAGACACCCAAGCGGCGTCTCGCCACTTGGCTCGCCGAGCGGCTGCCGCGTCGCCTCGCCCAGGCCATGGTGGAATGGCATGGCGGAGACGCTCCCCTTGCCGAATGTTCCAATGCCACGCTGACGGCCTGGGCCGGCCATCTCAACGACTGGCATCTGAAGCCTGCCGGTACCGAAGGCTGGCGGACCGCCGAGGTGACCCTGGGCGGCATCGATACCCGTGAGCTGTCGTCCAAGACCTTCGAGGTTCAGGGGCTGCCGCAGCTGCGCTTCATCGGCGAGGTGCTCGATGTCACCGGCGAACTCGGTGGCTACAACTTCCAGTGGGCCTGGGCCTCCGGTGTGGCCTGTGGGCAAGCGGTGTAGCGGAGTCGGCCATGCGCCGCTTCCCGACGTCCTTCCATTCGGCTGTCGCCTCCTATACTGGAGGCGTGACCAGTGAAAGGAGGCGGCCATGGGACAACCCCTTCAGCAGCGGCGCCTGTCGCGCGTGGTCGGTGAGGTCGGGCTGGACCTGCTGAATGACGCGCGCAAGGCGCGGCCGCGTATCGCGGACCCCGAGGATGCCGAAGGTCTGCACGACTTTCGGGTGGCGTTGCGCCGCTTGCGGGCCTGGATCCAGGCCTATCGGGATCAGCCTGGCATCTCCTTCCCCAAACCCTTGAGGCGCGAGCTGCGCGATCTGGCCCGGGCGACCAATCGGGCACGGGACGGTGAGGTGATGCTGGCCTGGCTGGAGCAGACGTTACCCGGGCTACCCCTCGCCGAGCGTGGCGCGGGCGAGTGGTGGCGGCAACGCCTCGAGCATGAGGTGTCGGAGGCTTACGAGACGGCGAGCCTGGCGATCGATGCGCATTTCCCCGGCTTGGATGCCCGCCTGCAAAGGCGGCTCGATGACCTGAAAACCCGCAAGAAGGGGCGAATGCCGAGCTTTGGTGAGGCCAGCGCCGAGGCATTATTGGCGCTACGCAAACGTCTGGTCGCGGAGGTCGAGGCGGTGGGATCCGTGGATGAGGCCGAATCCTTGCATCGACCACGCATCACCGGCAAGCGCATCCGCTATCTGTTACGGCCATGGCGCAAGGTGTCGCCGCGTTGTCGGCGTGCGGAGCGGGCGATGAAAGACTTCCAGGATGCCTTCGGAGTCCTGCATGATGATCTGGTGCGAGGGGCGGCGATCCGTGCCATGGCCCTCGACCAGGCGTCCGAGGAACTCGATGCCAGGCTCGCTGAGGCGGCTCGGGGAGCAGCGCCTCGCGCGTCGGCACCGCGTCACCTGCGGGGGTTCATGGGCCTGCTCGGCGAGAACCGGCGGCGCCTGTTGACGCATTACGAGCTTGCCATGGGCGCCGAGGCGGTCGGCGGCATCGGGACGCTGTCGGCACGCCTGAAGTCGGCCGGCAAGGCCATGCGCGAGGTATCATCCTAGACGCTGGTCCAGTTCATGCCACAGGGCCTGGTAATGTCGGGCGGCGACACTGCGCGGCGCGTAGGTGTGGACGGGGGCACGCTCGAGCCCCATGCGTTCGACCACGCTGGCCGAGGGAATCACCGTGGAGAGCATCAGCGGCCACTGCGATTGCATGGTGTCGATGACCTCGCAATGCAGCTTGCGACGTCGGTCGGCCAGGGTGATGAAGGGCCAGAAGGTGCAGTCCTGGTCCCGGTCGTCGAGGAAGTCGCGCAACTGTTCCAGGGTGCGCAACGAGAGCGTGGTCGGCACGACCGGTACCAGCAGGGCGTCGACGCTCGAGAAGATGTTTTCGGAGAGGTGCGAGAGACTCGGCGGGCAGTCGAGGATCACCAGGTCATAGTCGTCGCGAACCGGCTTGAGGATCTGACGCAGGTGGCTATTGCCGCGCTTGGCCAGCAGACGGTCCATTTCCCGCGAGGCCAGGGCCGCCGGGAGCAGGTCGAGGTCGTCCACCTGGGTGGATCGGATCACCTTGTCGAAGGACGCCTTGCCCTTGACCAGTTTTTCAACGCCGCCTCGTATCTTGGGCTTGCTGCGCAGGTAAAAGCTGGTAGCGGCCTGAGGGTCGAGGTCCCAGAGCAGCACGCGGTTCCCGGCGCGGGCGGCCTGGGCAGCCAGGTTCACGGCCGAGGCGGTCTTGCCGACGCCGCCCTTGATGCTGTAAAGCGCCAGCATGCGCATGGGTGGTGGACTCCTTGATGTCATTATCCGGTTATCGGTTTGACACATAACCATAACAGGAGTGACACACGAGAATGTTACGGCGCGATGATAGATGGCGACGAACGTCTCGGGCCGGCCGGCGAGAAGGGGGCGTTCAGTGGCGGCCGGGCAGCAGTTTCTGGAGTCGTTTCAGTGTCAGGGCGCCGAGCACCAGGTGCCGTCCGAGCTTCAGTGCCTTGCCTGGGCGTCGCAGCAGGGGCCAGAGCAACAGGCCGCCCACTGCCAGGGCCGGCGTGCGATAGCGCCTCGCCAGTTGCCAGCCGGCCTCGAGTGGACCGGCCGCGTCGTGCCAACGCTCGGCGGCCAGCAGGATATCGACGCGTTGCTGCTCGATGGTCGCCTCGAGCGCGGCCTTGCGCTCACGACGGCCCGGCTCATTCCTGCGCGTCACGTTGCGACTCCACCAGTTCGCGGTCCAGGGCCAGGTGTTTCAGGGTGCTGGCCAGCAGGGTGGGGCGACGAGCCAGGTGCATGACCCAGGCTGCCAACCCCGCGCCGCCGAACAGCAGGACGCCGGCGCTGACGGCAATCGCGGTCAGGCGGTGGCTGTCCCAGAAGGCGACGATGACCAGAGCGGTCAAGGTGCCCAGGCCGAGCAGCAGCAGGATCAGGCTGAGTCCGGCCATCATCAGTAGAGTGACCAGCCGGGCACGTTCTTCCTCGAGTTCGAGCACGGCGAGACGCAGGCGCGTCTCGCCGGTGGCCAGCAGGCTGCCCAGCAGGCGCTTGGCGGCGTCGAACAGACGCTGTGCCGGTCCTTGGCTCGCCGACATCAGCGCCGCCCGAGCAGCATGCCGACGACGACCCCGACGGCGGCACCAATGCCGATACTGGTCCAGGGGTTGTCATGGACGTAACGGTCGCAGGCATCGGCCTGGCGCGTCACATTGTCGCGAGCTTCGTGGTAGACGCGTTCGCCGCGTGCCTCGAGGCGGGCACGGGTATCCTTGAGGCTCTTCTCGGCGCGTTCGCGCAGTTCCTTGACATTGTTGCGCGAGTCGTCGGCGGTGGCGTTCACCAGTTCCTCGACGGTCTGGGTGAGGTTGTTCAAGTCTTCCCTCAGTTGCTGGGAAGCTTCACGGCTGTGTGGAGTGCGGTCGGTCATCGGGTCTTCCTCTGACGGTACATGACAGGTCCAGCATAGCAGGCGCCGTTTGCGGCGCAATCATTAGGGAAACCGGTCAGCGCTCGAATTCGCCCGAGGAAAACAAGGGGTTCAAGCTGAAGCCGACACCGAGCCGGTGCACGCTGCGATCATAATCGATCAGGCTGTCTCCGTAGCCATGGAAGTACTGGACATGGCCGCGAATCTTGCCGAACAGTGGCCAGGAATAGTCGACCTGGGCACCCATGTGGCCGCTGTCCGGGTTGCCTCGCCACATCAGGCTGGCTTCGTGATCGTCGAACAGCCGCCGTGCCACGGTGATATCGCCATAGCCCACGTAATCCTTGATGTCGGGGTTGTCGTCATCCTTCGCGGATTCCGGTATCCGCCAGAAGGGCGCCAACGAGACGGCCCAGTCATCGTTGACAAAGGTGCTGGTCAGGATAACGCGGTTCCAGCTGCGCGACAGGTCGCCGGAACGTCCGTTGGACTGGTGGTTGAGCGAGACACGGTTGTGGATATTGGTCCAGCCGGCGAAGGCCCAGTCGTTGTCGAAATCGGCGAAGATTTCGGGTTCGTAGTTAGTCTCTCGGAACGGTGAGGAGGCATCCGTGTTGTAAGCCTGCCACCAGCTACGTTGGGTATAACCGAAATAGAGGTCGCCGCCGGCAGGCAGCCATTCATCGGCGAGTTCGAATTTGGCGCTGAACTGGAACTGCATTTCCATGCGGTCGGCATCGGCCCCATCGTCGATACCATCGAGGCTACGGTCGCCAGGGCGGGCGGTATAGCTGAATGGCAGCAGGTAGTTGCGCCGATGCGTGGTGATGGCGAAGGGGTTGTGCTCGGATTCCTGTTCGAGCAGGCGGCGCTTGGCCACCGATTCTTCCAGCTCCTGATCCTGGCTGTCCTCGGTGGGCAGCACGGTGCGAGAGGTTGGCGTGGTGTCATCGCGCAGGCGTCCACGCAGCTGTCGCAGTTCCGACTGCAGGGACTGAATGCGCGATTCGATGGCTTCCCGCTCGGCATTGGTGAGCGACTCGGCAGTCGCTGCCTCGGAAACCAGGCCAACCAGCATCAGGGAAAGAAAGAGTCGTGAGGGCTTCATGCGCCGCCTGCAATTGCCAGGGTATAGGACGCCGTTTCTACCATGCCGGTGCGGCAAGTCAACTGTGGCGGCATGGCGACGCCGAGAATTGCCTTGTCGGCGATATGCACCGAGAATCACGGGAACCCCCTTGATGTCACCGATGACGAGGTGTCCGTGAGCGTAGTGTCGCACCGTGCCGGCATGACAGTATTGCACATTGTTTGCCTGTTGATGGTTCTGGTGATGGCCCTGGCCGGCTCGACGGCCTGGGCGGTCGAGCCCCCGACTCGCGAGACGATCGAGCAGCGTCTGGAAGAATTGCGGCCGGCCGAGGGCCAGCAGCCCGATGCGGCCACTCAGGAAAAGATCGATACTCTCCAGGCGGCACTCGATGATCTGGCGGCGAAGAAGACCGCCGAAACGCGGCTCGAGGACCTCGAGGCACGAGTGGAGCGTGCGCCCACCGAACTCAGGGAATTGCAGCAGGCTCTGGGAGAGGGGCAGGAAGAGGCGCCCACGGCTTCCCTGGAAGCGTTGGAGTCGCTGGAGCTGGGGGCGCTGGAGGAGCGTCTGAAGGAGGCCTCCGCGGCGTTGCGTCGCGATCAGGATCGCCTGTCGGAAATCGAGACACGCCTGCTCGGCACCCAGACATTGCCGGAACGCGCCCAGCAGGGCATTGCCGAAGCGACCCAGGCCGTGGAGGAGAGTCGCCGTACACTTGAGGACCTGGCGGCCCGCGACGTCGACGAGAGCGACCCGCGCCACATGCGGGCGCGGGTCCAGCGCGCCCTGGCCGAGCAGCGCCTGACCCTGCATCAACGTGAACTGGCGACCAATTCCCGATTGCGGGAGCTGGCGCAGCAGCGTCGTGACCTGCTCGAGCGCCGCGTGACCAGCCAGGAGGCTCGGGTATTGACCCTACAGCGGCTGATCGACCAGCGACGTCGGGAGCGCTCCGAGCAGGCCATTGCCGAGGCCGTGCAGGACGAGCCCGATGACGTGGCGAGCCATCCCCTGGTCAGCGACGCGCAGCGCGTCAACCGAGACATGAGCCTGGAGTTGTTGCGTATCACCAGCCGTGCCAACGAGCTGGTGCGTCAGGGGCTGGAGGTACGGCGGCAGCTCGACCAGGTACGTCAGCTCCAGCGCGGCATGGATGAACACGTGGAAGCGATTCGCGGCAGTACCCTGCTGTCGCAGATCCTGCGCGAACAGCGCCAGGCTTTGCCCAAGGTCGAGGTGCGAGGCGGATTGAAGGACGAGATCGCCGACTGGCGACTGCGCCAGTTCGAACTGGATCGGCAGCGCGAGGCGTTGAAGAATGCCGAAGCGCTGGCACGGGAGCGCCTGGAGGAGGCGACGGGCGACGAGGTGTCGAAGGCTCTGGTCGCGCCGTTGGAGCAGTTGTTTCGCGCGCGTCGCGACCTGCTGGATCAGCTCGAGCCGACCTATGGCGAGATGCTCAGCGCGGCCATCGAGTTGCAGCTCCATCAGCAGCAACTGCTTTCGACCAGCCGTTCGCTGCGCGACACCATCGACAAGCAGCTGTTCTGGGTGGCCAATGCGCGTCCTCTGGATCTCGCCTGGTTGCTCAAGTTGCCGGACCATCTGATGACCGAGTGGCGGGAAGGCGAATGGCGTCATGTCCTGCCGAACCGCTGGACGATGCCGGATGCCGGGGCATTGCTGGCCATACCATTGTTGTTGCTGGCGGCAGGGTTGCAGATGCTCAGGCCGACCCTCAAGCGTCGCCTGCTGCGCCTGCACGATGAGATTGGCCACCTGCGCCGTGACAGCCAGGCCCATACGCCAAAATCAGTGGTGTTCAACGCCTTGCTGGCGATTCCCTGGCCCCTGGTCCTGGCGAGTATCGGCGTGGTGCTGGTGCTGGGCGGACAGGGGGTCGCACCGGGCATCGGCGGGTCGCTGGCGCAGGTCGCCCTGGCCTGGGCGGTGGTGGCCTGGGCGCGTCGCCTGCTGGTCGCCGATGGCGTCGCCGTTCGCCAGTTCTACTGGCCGCCGGCCTATGTGGCGAGGCTGCGCTACTGGTCGTTCTGGTTGCTCGCGGCGATGATTCCGGTTCTGCTGGTGGCACCTCCCGCTCGCGACGCCGGCATCAACCTCAACCACCGCCCCCTGGCCATGACAGTGCTGCTGGCAGGGTTTGCGGGGATGAGCCTGTCGCTGGCCAAGCTGATCATGGCCCATACGCCTTTCTTTGGCGTCAAGTTCTTTCGCCTGGTGCTCGGGTTGGCGATGGCCGCGGTGCCACTGCTGCTGGGAGGACTGGTGGTGTCCGGCTATGCCTATACGGCCTTGAGCCTGGTCAGCCGGTTCGTGATCACCCTGTACGTGCTGGGTGTCTGGATTCTCGTCGAGGCGGCGGTGGTGCGTGGCCTGGCCGTGGCCGCCCGTCGCCTGGCCTATCGTCGTGCCCTGGCGCGTCGACGCGCGTTGCAGGAGCATGAGGGCGAGAGCGGGCTGGATGTCGTCGAGGAGCCGCCTCTGGACATGCAGCAGGTCAATCAGCAGTCGTTGCGTCTGGCCAAGCTGGCGTTGTTGATCGGTTTTCTGGCCGTGCTCTACCTGGTCTGGGCCGATCTGCTTACCGTGTTCGGTTACCTGGAGCAGGTCATGCTGCTGGGCGGCGAGGGCCAGCAGGGGGCCGAGCTGGTGGGCGGTGCGGTGTCGGTGGCCGATACCATCGTGGCCTTGCTGACCATTGCCTTGACCCTGATGCTGGCGCGCAACCTGCCCGGACTGCTCGAAGTGATGGTGCTGTCGCGCCTGGAGCTCAAGCAGGGCAGTGCCTACGCCATCAGCTCGCTGCTCTCCTACACCATCGTCGGCACCGGCGTGGTCATGGCGCTGGGCACGCTGGGCGTTTCCTGGAGCAAGCTGCAATGGCTGGTGGCGGCGCTGGGCGTCGGGTTGGGCTTCGGGCTCCAGGAGATCTTTGCCAACTTCATCTCGGGGCTGATCATCCTCTTCGAGCGCCCGGTGCGCATCGGCGACACCATCACGCTCGGCCATCTGACTGGTACGGTGAGTCGTATCCGCATCCGTGCGACCACGGTCACCGATTTCGATCGCAAGGAAATCATCATTCCCAACAAGACGTTCGTCACCGACCAGCTCATCAACTGGTCGCTGTCGGACAACATCACGCGGGTGATCCTGACCTACGGGGTGGAACTCGGCTCCGATCATCGCCTGGTACAGCGCCTGTTGCAGCAGGCCGCCGACGAGAACGAGCGGGTGCTGCACGATCCGCCGCCGGAGATCTTCTTCATGCGCTACAGCGAGAGTGCCATGGAGTACGAGCTGCGCATCTACGTCAACAGCCTCGGTGATCGGCTATACGCCACCGACGAACTCAACGGGCGGGTCGGCGAGCTGCTGGCCGAGAACGACTTGAGCATTGCCTTCAACCAGATGGCCGTATGGCTGCACCGCAGCGACGGGGCCAGGGCTCGGCTCGGCGGGCGTACCTCTGGCCCTGAACCTGATACTCAGATACCGAATCACCCGCCCCCCGGCTCACCGGGAGACCCTGGTGATGTAGGAGGCGGTGACGCCGGTGGTGGCGATGGTGGCGGACGATAATGGGCCACGTGCCTGACTCAGGAGCGTCGAGTGGCGTAGAGCAGGAATTCGCGGTTGCTGACATGCCTCAGCCATGACGACAAAGTCTATATTCTGCATGAGGGCCAGCTGTGGCTGGCCCTCCGGCGCTTGATCACACTGAACGGCTGCGAACGCCACAAGCATTTGAGTTGGACATCGACGTCCTGCCGACCAAGATACACGGCCATCAGGGCGCATCAGCCGACTTCGGCCATGTCGGCACACGGACTCTACTCGGTACTGATTTCCTCGTTGACCGAGACTGGGCGATAGGGTCGGTGGTCTGCTGCATGAGGGCAACGCCGGTTCGGCCGAGAACGCCGACATCTGGATTCCACTCCTGGTGCGCCGGCTCAGCACAAGCACCAATATCAATGCCCAGGTTCGCTTTGATGTGGGCTTTACTGACAGCGACACCCAGGGGGCCCAGGAAGAGCGCGGTATCGAGCTCTGGGGGCGACTGCGCAGTTAATCGTGTCTCCTGAAGCTGGCGGCGCCGCACTTGGAGCTTCAATACCCGCATTCAGCACCCTGATGAATAAGGCGGGCTGCAACGGATCGGCGACTTCGAGTTCTGGTTGCGATAAGGCTCAGGGGGTAGAATACTCCTCGATGGCTTGCTCAGATGATTTACACTTATATTGATTTACTGCGTAAAAAAGGAACTTTTACATGCGATGGATCGTAGTGCTGGTATGTATTGCCATGGGAGTCGGCACGTTAGCCATTTTCAATTTTTTGGCTCAACCGCATTCGACTACACTGGAAAAATCTCAGGATTTCGTGTTTGGAGAGGTGGTGCTACTGGATGATGCGGGAGAACCTGCGGATTGGGATAAACTGAAAGAGGACTTCCTACTAGGCCCGCTTCTGGTACAGATGAACCAGATGTTGCGCGACGAAATGGCCCACGGATATGCAAGTTTCGACACAGACAATCAGCACCTCACGCTGCATCTTGCCGGCACAACAACCACAGTCTCTTTCGGTCCTGGTGATCCGGTTGCCCGGGTAGAGTCGTCGAACATTGGTCCGATTGAAGTGGCATGGGATAAGCGCGGTCTTAATCCCAAAGTGACCGCCCCCGTCATGATCTTTGGTTCACCAAGTGGGTTGGAGTTTGAAATCCCCTTGCTAGCGGTAGACGATGTCTCCGGAAGGGTTGAAAAACAGGGAGAGATCATCAAACAGAAGCTTTCCGACAAGGCCGCGTGGCGTACTGAGATGGAAGCATTTTCAGAAAAGTTTCCCGTTGACCCTGCTTTTAGTGGTATGACACAAGATGAAATGCTCCCAGGCTTGCAGGCTACACTGACATATCCATTTGATGCAGTGACTTCCTCATCCACTTATAGTTTTGATGTCGAGGTGACGCTTGCGGATCAGACTCGAGTACAGATTGTAGCGCTACCACCGCGTACCGCAAAACAAAAAATGGAATCCTTGCGTGATGACTATATCGATCGGCCAGAAGATTCGCGAATTATTTTGCACGATACGGAAGATATGTTTTTCGTTGATGTATATGGAAACGGTGCGTTAATTGCCAAATTGACTGAGCTGGAGCACCTTTCCTACTTGACGGTCGCCAAACACGCTGATCATCGTAAGCTGGAAGTCGTAATTGCCATGGCCAACTCACTGGCACCACGCCCACTGTCAGCTCCTGACATTGATCTGGATAGCCTGACCCGCGACAAGGTATTGACTGCCCTTGAGTTCCCCGAGTTGGAAGTTGGGAGTTCTTGGGATCCAAATGTTCGCCAGTCTGCTATCAACGACCTTGCCCGTCTGTTCGAGCCCCGAAACCTTATGGCGCTTCATAACTCTGGAAGTATTATAAGTGACGAACTCAATGCTTTCGATGCAGGGTACGTCGAGTCGGACGACTCCCGCCCATTTGAATACTGGGGTGATCTGTTATGTGCACCATTTCTGGATCGTCCTGAAATGGTATCTACACTCCATGATATTTTCCAATCAAGATGGCAGGATGATATATCCTTAAATCGTCCGGTGGAGACGGGCGTTGCTTATATTGAAAGTGGGGACTTTGCTGCGAATAAACCGAACAGCTCTTTGGACACTGCCGTCGTTAAGCGCAGTGAGCCAATCTGGTTTCTTGATGAACCGGACATCGCCATCGGCGCTGAGGGGCCGCTGTATTACGTCTATAGAGCTGAACGGGTTGGACCGTTCACCTTGGTTTGCAAAGCTCAGAACCGGAATGCCCTACGAGCGTGGCTGACATTGGAGTTACACCGAGACTTGCCACGCCCGGAAAATGTCGCGCCTTCAGATGACGTGCTCACTCAGTTTCGCGCCTATGATAATGTGCGCCCCTTAGGCCCCAGTCATTACTTGATTTCAAAGGAAGGTGAGTTGAATTCATATCTTATTTCTCAACAAGGTGATGTGCTGATTCATGACCGTCTCAGTTGGTGGGATTGGGATGCGCGGACCGAGACAATTACGGCCGAAAATGCGTCCCAAAAGGTCGGTCTTTATTTGCCTGACGGTACCAAACTGCTTGACCACCTTTACGAGGACATCGGAGGGTGGGAAGATTTGGGTCCCAACATCGTCCGCGTGCGTGGCAAGGAAGATCAATATTTTAACGTTGAGATGCGCGAGTTTGTGCCGGACCCGCGCGAATAGCGAATTACTTGGCCAATGATGCTACGAGTCCTTTTCGTTGCACGATGATTCAGGAGGAAGCTGAATCAATCATTCCGCCTTGTTTCTCAGATTGCTGAGTGCGGGTATTGAACCGAGTGATTACCGGCATCGAACCTGATCAATGTTATTCGTTTGCTTGGCGAGCGGATAACTTATACTTGATTCAACTATCAGTGCAGAGATCAACGTCGAGTGGCGTAGAGGAGAAATTCGCGGTTGCCGTCGCCGCCGCGAATCGGGCTTTCGCGCCAGTGGTGAATCGCGAAACCGGTGGTCTCGCAGGCGGCACGCAACTTTGCCTCCACGTCGGCGTAGCGACGCGGTTCGGTGACCAGCCCCTGAGCGTTGACCCCCTCGGGGCCGACTTCGAACTGGGGCTTGACCAGTGACAGCAGCTCGCTTCCCGCGGGCAGGATGGCGGCCAGCTCGGGCAGGATCAGGGTCTGGGAGATGAAGGCGACGTCCATGACGGCGATGTCCACCGGGTGCGAGCGCAGTGCCTCGAGCAGACGGACATCATCGCGCATGTCGCGGGCGTTCAGGCCTTCCAGACAGAGCACGCGCTCGTCTCCGCGCAGGCGGTCATCCAACTGGTCGTGGCCCACTTCCACGCCCACCACGTGACGGGCGCCATGGTGCAGCGCGCAGTCGGTGAAACCGCCGGTGGACTGGCCCACGTCGAGCACGCCCCGACCGCCCAGAGGAAGCGACAGGCTGTCCAGCAGGGCCTCGAGCTTGAGGCCGGCCCGGGAAACATAGCGTTCCTCGGGGTCTTCCTCGACCATCAGCTCCACCGTCTCGGCGAGTTTTTCGCCGGGGCGCATCAGTATCTTGCCGTTGTCTGTCCGACGTACCCGACCATGACGAATCAGTCGCTGGGCGCGGGTGCGTGAGCGGGCCAGGCCCTGGCCGAGCAGGAGTTGATCGAGGCGAGGCATGGTGAACGATTCCGGCAGCGAAAAGCGCCATTATGTCATACCGAATGACGGGGCCGGCGCACCGGGTCCCGTGCCGGTACTCGCCGCCCCCTGTGCGGGCATCATCAGGCGCGCGGAGGGGCGCCCCTGGAGGCTTGCAGCCCTGCCGGCGGCAGGCGGTCGGCCCCCCAACTGCGCTCGATATAGCCAATGACGCGGTCGAGCTCGTCCTGGGGCACTTCGGCCAGTTCGCCGCGTTCCAGCGGGTCGTGGTGGAAGATGTAGAGCCGGGAAGCGAACTGGTCGAAGGGCAGCGAAGCCTCGCCGAAGCGCTCGCCTCGGCCGGCGGTGCTGACCGTGACGCCATCGCCCCAGTTCTGCCCGCTGTCGTTGTTGGGGTTGTAGAAGTAGACGCGGGTGAGGCCCTCGGGGTCGAGCCCGGCGCGCAGGATGGTGATGGCATGCCAGCCGATGAACCGGGCGGCGCTGTCGGTTACGGCGATGCCCGCCGGCTGGGGATGGATCAGTGGCTGATTACCGTTGTAGTCGGGATGGTAGCTGGCATAGAAATGGCGCAGGAAGGTATCCAGTTCGCTCAACTGGCCGCTGGCCACATCGACGTTGATGCGAAAGCCTCGCCCTGACCACCAGCCGTGGAATTCAGGATTGACCCAGCGATGGGGGTCGCCTTCCCGGCCGATGCAGCGGCGCCCCATTTCGGCATAGATGCGATCCAGGTGGGGGACCACGATCAGGGAGACCGGGTCGAGGTCCATGGGCAACTCGCTGGCCACCCCTGACAGGCTCGCCATCGACGAGATCGGCTGTCCTTCGAAGTGCATGATGATCTCGTCGTCCCGGGCCGCCCAGGCGACCATCTGGAGCAGGTAGTCGGGGTCGTTGTAGGCCCACATCGACAGTGCCCTGGCCGATTGGCACGTCGGGTTGTTGCCCTGGCCGACGCCGAGCGGTAGTCCCAGCATGCAGAGCACGCCTTCCATGAGTCGGGCGCCGGACGGAACATGCTCGCCGAAGGCCAGATCGAGGCGCGCTCGGGACCACGCCGATATCGTCAGGCCGAGCTGGCGCCACATGGCCGGCGCCACGGGGGGCTGGTAGAGAATGCCCCGCTCGAGCAGCAATGCGAGGCCATAGGCGGCCTGTGCCGTTTCCGGCAGGATGGCGTCACGAATCAGGGCGCGTACCAGCTCCTGGTAGCACAGCAGACCATCACGTCCCGTGGCGGAGAGACCCAGTGCCTCGGCAAGCAGATGGTCGCTGTGATCGGTGAGATGCAGCAGCAGCACGGGATGATAGGGCGATACCAGCCCTGTGTCGTGCATGGCCCGTGCGAAGCCGGTAGCCTCCGCCTGCAGGGCGGTGGCATCCATGCTTTCCAGGCGCTCGCGATAGATGTCGACGCCTGGGTCCTCGCGACAGGCCTGGGTCGGGCCGTACAGCGAACTGACGAGGCGGTCGGCGCCTTGCCCGCTGGCCCCGAGGTCGATGGCGGGGTCGGCCTGACAGATCGCGATCTGCGTGATCATGCGCTTGACTGGTTCGACCTGGATCGGCCGCTGGTTGAGGATGCGCCAGATCTCTTCGATCAACTGGTCGATGATGTGCTCGTAGCCGATGCGCCTTGCCAGGTGCTGGAACAAGTGGCGGGGCAGGTCGGCCAGCCGTCCCTGGGTGGCGCGCTCCGACTCGGTGGGAGCGCCGAACAGCAACGACAGGTTCAGGGCCATCACCTGGGTCAGGTAATGGTGTGCCTGGTCGGTGGAGATCAAGGCATGGCGTGTCTCGCCCTTGGCCACGGGCAGCAGGCGAAGTTCGCTCAGGGCCTCGACTACCACGGTATTGGCATCGGGGCTCTGCAGTGCCTGAACGGTCAACGAGGGCAACAGGAATTGAGGCGTTTCCCAGTCGGAGCCCTGGAAAATACCCGCCGCTTCCATGTCCTGGGCACGTGACTCCACTGCCGCGCATCCGCCTGCCTGCATCATCGCTCGGCGAGCCGTGTCCAGCACCTGGGGTAACTTGCCGGGCTTGGCAAAGGCGGGTGCCTCGGCCAACTGCCGGATGGCGGTATCCAGCCTGGTCAGCAGGGCGGCGAGCCTGCCGTCGTCGGATGGCGGCTCGCCGTTCTGAGGGTGGTTCGATTGCGTCGTCACGCGGACTCCCGATCATCGCTTTTCGTCATGACGCCCCGTTCAGACATAGAAATCAAGTTCTTCCAGCGACTTGAGCAGGTCACGCAGGCGATGGGGGTCGTCGCCCTTGAAGTAGGTCAGGCCCCAGTGAGTACCGAAGGCGGTACGTTTAGTGACGGTTTCCTGCAAGGGGGGCGTGAGTTCGTGAGACTCGAAGTAGGGGTGGTCTTCCACTTCCTCGGGAATTTCCAGACGACTGACGACCCGCAGGCGAGGGTAGACGCCGAAGCACCCGGCGTAGCCATCGGCGTCGACGACTTCCTTCGGAAAGAAGGCGGCAACATCCTCGGGCGTGGTACGGGGATCGAAGACCAGCATGCTGGCTTGATAGGCATTGAAGCCGTAGACGCGCTCGAGTAACTCGAAGACCTTGAAGCCGGGCGGCCGATAGGCGACCTCGCCGAAGTACATTTCGCCGTCACTGGTGACGAAGTATTCCGGGTGGATCAGGCCGAACTCGATGTCGAAGGTCTTGATCAGCTTCTCGATCTGGGCGGTGATCTGTGGGCGGTAGCGCTCGAGTTCGGGAGAGGCGGGCACGAATACCGAATAGCCCAGGGTCACGTACTCGGAGATATTGAGAAAGGCGATCTTGCCGTCGTGAATCCAGGCCTCGACGGCGAATTCCCAGCCGTCCAGGTGGGACTCCATCAGCACCGGAAACTCCTCGTCCGGAATGGTGTCGACCTCGTCGGGCGTGCGGATGACCCGGTGGCCCAGGCAGCCGGCCTTGTCGAAGGCCTTGAGATGGATGGGGTCGTTGGGGTCGCCGTCGAGCTTGAGCAGTGTCTGGTTGACGCGCTTGAGAAAGCGGATGACGTCGTCCTTGTCGTGGGCTTCCTCGAAGATGCCGACGCGGATGCCGCCGAGCTGCGCGCGTCGCTTCATCAGCGCCTTGTCGCGCAGCAACAGCGACTGGCCGTAGAGCCGTGGATTGTCGAGCAGCACCGAGTTGATGGCGCCCGCCCATTCCACTGTCTCCTCGTACAACGGGATGGCGACGTCGACGCCCATGTCCTTGAGGGTCTCGGCGATTTCCATGGAACGGTCGTTCAGGCGCTCGAAATTCCAGGAAACATAGGGGAGGTCGTGCTTCTGGCAATACTCCTCTGCCCAGTCCGGCGCCACGACCACATAGCGGCGGTCGAAGTTCTCGGCGGCCTCGATGGCATTCAGGCTCCAGCCCAGCAGGGCGATGTAACCCTTGTCGGGATCCTTCTGCATAGATACCTCCTCAGGGTAAACGATGACGTGCCGGTGCTTGGTTGACCGCACGCTCATGCTGTTCAGCATAGCCGAGTTCCATGGTGGCCGGGCGTACTCGGCGTCAACGCTATCCCGCTCGGTCGTCGAGGCTTGCTCGGGGCCACCACGCTTGTTATAGTGCGCGCCGCTCGATAAGCACTTGATCGCTCGTCGAGCTCGGCATCAAAATATGTCGTCTGTGGTGGCCCCGTCGGTCCTCCCGCAACGCTAGATCGCAAACCCCGCCAGGCCCGGAAGGGAGCAACGGTAGTGATGGACGCGTGTGCCGGGATGTGGCTGTCGGGGCCGCCTCCATTTCGGCCCTGTGTTTCGATGGCCCGATGCTGGTTCTCCTTCCGCTCGTTTCTCCTCTCTTCTTATTATCTCCTTGTCGTCAGCGCGTCACCGCGTATTCTCGATGGCAATCGCCGCTCGCCTATTGCTCGCTTGATGAAACGAAGTGTCGAATCGATCATCCAAGGCAGTGGCGAACGCGACAAGGAGACCAGGATGAACGCCAAGCGCATTCTCGATCAGTTGATGAAACAAGCCGGCAGCAGCGGTTCCGGGGCGGGCGGTACGGACCTCAAGGGCATGGTCGATAGCCTGTCGTCCCAGTTGGGTGGCGGCAGTGGCCAGAGCAGCGGTCAGAAGGGCGGCCTGGATCCGAAACAGCTGCTGGGCGGGGGCGTCCTGGGCATGCTGGTCGGCTCCAAGCGTGGACGCAAGATGGGCGGCAAGGCGCTCAAGTATGGCGCCATCGCCGGTGTCGGCATGCTGGCCTGGAAGGCCTGGCAGAATTCCCGAGGTACTACCGGCAGCAGTGCCGAGGGCGAAGAGGCGCGAGAGGGTCGGCCCATGGATCACCTCGAGGGCAACCAGCAGGAGCAGCGTAGCCTCGAATTGCTCCAGGCGATGATCATGGCGGCCCGCGCCGATGGCCATGTCGATGAACGAGAACGCGCCCTGCTTGCCGAGCAGATCGACGAGATGGGCGCCGATGACGAGTTGCATGACTGGGTGGAACGCCAGCTCAAGGCGCCGCTCGATGCGCTGGCCCTGGCCCGTCAGGCGGACTCTCCCCAGGCGGCTCGGGAGATGTATCTGGTCAGTGTCGCGGTGATCGACGACGACAACCCCATGGAGCGTGCCTGGCTCGACCAGCTGGCATCTGCGCTGGGGCTTGATGATTCGCTCAAGCGCGAGCTGGAGCAGCAGGCGGTAGCTGCCTGAAATGCCTGTTCCAGGATGCATGACCCGGCGATATCCTGTCAGGCTTTCTCGAGATGCCCAAGGACCTGACGCCGATGTTGACCTTTCACAGTGCTGCCACCCAGCAACGCCGAGCCCGCACCGAGCTGGATGGTGGCGTTCTGGTGACGCCATACGAGTGCCCCGAGCGGGTCGATCTGGTATTGAAGTGTGTGCAGGAAAGCGCGCTCGGCGAGGTATGCGAGCCCGATGATTTCGGGCTCGACCCCGTACTCGCCATTCATGACCGTGACTATGTGAACTTCCTCGCTGGATGCTGGGAGGAGTGGCGAGCCCTGGGGCGCCAGGGCGAGGCGATCGCCTGGATCTGGCCGACACGAACCATGCCGGGCGATGTCATTCCCGACCACCTCGATGGGCGGCTCGGCCACTATGCGCTCTCGGCGGATACCTCGATCTGCGAAGGCACCTTTGAAGCCGCTCAGGCGAGCAAAGACATCGCCCTTTCCGCGGTACGTCACAGTCTGACCACCGGCGAGCCGAGCTTCGGCCTGTGCCGCCCGCCGGGTCATCATGCCGCCACCGACCAGTTCGGCGGATACTGCTTCTTCAACAACGCCGCGGTGGCCGCCCAGTACGCGCTGGATCACGGGCTCGGCCGGGTGGCGGTGCTGGATGTCGACTTCCACCATGGCAATGGCACCCAACAGATCTTCTATGAACGCGACGATGTATTGTTCTTGTCGCTGCATGGTGATCCGCGCCAATGCTTCCCGTATTTTCTCGGTCATGCCGAGGAGGTCGGTCGCGGAAAGGGCGAGGGCTTCAATGCCAACTATCCGCTGCCGCCGGGTACCGACTTTGCGGCCTGGACAAGGGCACTGGACGATGCCCTGGAACGTATTCGCGCCGCCGGCTGTGAACTGCTCGTCGTGTCGCTCGGCGTGGACGCCTTCGAGGATGACCCGATCAGTGAGTTCAAGCTGACCAGCGACGACTTCACCGAGGTCGGTCGCCGCCTGTCGGGTCTCGGGCTGCCGACGACCTTCCTGCTCGAAGGGGGATACGCGGTGGAGGAAATCGGCCGCAATGTCGTCAATGTGCTGACCGGTTTCGAGATCGGGACCCACAAGGCGTGATCTACGCCGTCATCCATGATGACGATTCTCGGGCGATCAATACTACCGCGCTGCCCCGGCAGAGTCGGGGCAGCGCAAGTTTGACGGACTCGAGTCCGGCGTCCCTGCTGATTCATCGGCTGTCATGCCGATTACACGGTGGCGATTGGAGTGACTGGAGAACCAATGGCGCCGGGTAGGTGCAGTGGTGGTGCGGTCAGCAGGAAACGGTTGCGTGCATGTCGGTATAGCCAGTCGGAAAGTTCTCGTAGATACCACAACTCCGCCAGAGGCAATCCCAGCTTGAATAGGCAATGGTGGTGCAGTGGCAGCTTCAGGCAGCATGCTTCAGCCGACTCGTCATCGATGTTTTCCACGGCATAGTTGTCGGCACAGATGGTGGCAACCCCGCTGTCCGTTATCCACTCGAGCAGCCCGGGGTCGCGGCCATCCAGCACGGCACCGGTCTGGCGCAAGCTTGCTGCGTCCGGTGTTCCTTCCATCTCCACCAGTGCTTCGGCGAATCCGGTACGAATCACCAGCATGTCGCCGGGCTCCAGTGTCACGTCCAGTTCGCGTAAGGCGAATTGCCATGCGTCCAGGTCGATGAGAGTCCTGCCTGTGCCGAATACTCGAGCCAGGTCGACCAGCACGCCACGTCCCTGCATACCATGCCGGGCCATGTTTTCGATGCCGAGCCGTTCAGCCCGGGAGCGATTGTGCCGTTCTTCCTTGTTGTCATGCTGAATATCGGCCACGGCGCGATAGCCGTTGTAGTATCTGCGTTCTGTCTTGCCATCACCGTCCGCGTCGAACAGGGCGCCCACATGAGCCAATGAGTCCCATTGAGTGGAATACTGCAGCGAAAGGGTGACTTGGTCGTCGCTGATCACGTCTTCCCATAAGGGGTGCACGTTGGCCAGCGGAAAGTTCAGATAGTGATCGTTGCCCAATGACGTAGGTGACAGTGCCGGAGGGTAGCGGCGCGGGTTGAGTACGTTACCCCCCGGCAGGTCCAAGGGAAGCGAGAGACAGAATGTCTCGCCGACCTTCACTTCGTGCATACCCTTGAGAACCTGAGGTTGGCGAATCAGATTGACGCGGCCAAGCTGGTCATCATCGCCATAGTCCCCCCAGTTCGAGCCTTCCGGACGTTGCTTCCACCTCTGCATCTTGCCTCCTGTCGTCATGCTGGTTGGTTATGGTTTTCGGCGACATCAGTGTCCTGGCGAGCGGCCCTGGAGACGATAATCCAGTCATACAGGCATTTTGGGTGGCCGCCCAGCGCATCGGTTACGACGAATGTCGCATTGTTTGATGAGTTTGGTAGTTGCCTAATCGTAGTTCTTAAGACGAACTAATGTACGTATTGCGTACAAAGTCATCAATAAAAACTTTACCACCGGAGTTGTTCATGAATGGGCTTGCGAACTTCTTTACGCGGCTGGTCAGTCGCTACATGCCCGACCCACTGGTCATTGCCATCATTCTGACGCTTTTCACCATCCTCCTGGCCGTCGTGATGGAGGGAACCTCGCCTCTCGATGCCACTCGCTACTGGGGCGATGGCTTCTGGAGTCTGCTGGCCTTCAGCATGCAGATGACGGTGATCCTGCTGGCTGGTTATATGCTGGCCAAGACTCCCCTGGTGGATGGTGCCTTGAACCGCATCGCCAGCCTGGTAAAAACACCGTTCGCTGCAGTGGTCGTTGCCACTCTGGTGGGTGGCATCGGCAGTTGGCTCAACTGGGGTTTTGGGCTTGTCATCGGAGGGATCGTTGCCCAAAAGCTGGCCGTCAACGTCAAAGGGTTGCATTATCCGCTGGTGATTGCCGCTGCCTACTCAGGGTTCGCGCTCTATGGTATCGGCCTTTCGGGAAGCGTGCCGCTGTTGCTGGCAACCGAGGGGCACTTTCTACAGGAGCAGGTCGGCATCATTCCGCTGGGCGAGACCATCTTCTCGCCTATCCTGTTGACGACTAGCCTGCTGGTCATTGTCACGTTGCCTTTCTTCAATGCCTGGTTGCATCCCAAGGATCCATCCGGGATTGTCGAGATCGACCCGGCCACGGTCGCCAAGCCAGCACCACCCAAGCCGCAGAGCGATCAAGAGGGCAAGATTCCCCTCGCCGAGCGCCTCAACCATAGCCGTGTGGTAGGCATCGCTATCGGAATGCTGTCGCTTGTCTATCTGGGGCTTTATTTTGCGGATGGTGGTTCGCTGAACCTCAATACCGTCAACTTTGCCTTCCTGTTCTTCGGCATATTGCTGTTTGCTTCCCCGGCAAATTACCTGGCTGCATTACAGGATGGTGTGAGAGTTGTGTCGGGGATTATCATTCAGTATCCATTCTATGCGGGCATCATGGGAATCCTGGTGGGGTCCGGCCTGATCGTGACCTTCGCCAATGCCTTCGTGGATATCTCCACACCGCAAACCATGCCTATCTGGTCGTTTATCAGCGGTGGCATCATTAATCTGCTGGCGCCTTCCGGTGGTGGTCAGTGGGCGGTGCAAGGTCCGGTAATGGTCGAAGCAGCCAATGCTATCGGCGCCTCCCAGGCAGCGACTGCCGTGGCGGTGCAGATTGGCGACCAGTGGACCAATATGGTTCAGCCGTTCTGGATCCTGCCGGTGCTGGCCATTTCCGGTCTGAAGCTACGTGATGTCATGGGCTACATGGTGCTGATTCTGATGTATCTGGGCCTGATCTTTGGAGGAGCAATCCTGATATGGGGCCACATGGCGGCCTGACGCAAGTTGCCGTATTGACGCCCAGCACCGGTCCCGAGGGTTCGGACCGGTGCATCTCAACTACCGCAAGAGTCGATGCAATGCCTTTTCTGATCGAAACCCATGACAAGCATGGACACCATGAGCTCAGGCTCGCCACGCGAGACGAGCACCTGGCCTATCTGGACAGTCGAGTCGAACGGCTGATCGCTTGTGGCGCCAAGCTCAGCGACGATGGAAAGAGGGCGCATGGCGGTATCTATCTCGTTGCCGTGGAGAGCCGCCAAGAGGCAAGAGACTTCATCGAGGCTGATCCGTTCTATCGAGCCGGGCTGTTCGAGCGAGTCGATATCAGCCGTTGGCGTCAGGCTTATCTGGATAGGCGCAATACCCTCAATGACTGATAAGGAGTCGAGATGCTCTTCCACGTGACGATGAAGGTGAATTTGCCGCCCGATATGCCGGCAGAGGACGCCGCACGGATAAAGGCCGAAGAGAAGGCGTACTCTCAGGCGCTACAGCGAGAAGGCAAATGGCGGCACCTGTGGCGCATCGCCGGGAGCTATGCCAACGTCAGCATCTTTGATGTGAAGGATAATGAGGAGTTGCAGGACCTGGTCGCGAACCTGCCTCTATTCCCTTACATGGAAATTCACGTTTCCCCGCTTTGTCGACATCCCTCATCGATCCGGGACGGTGACGCCTGAAAGGCACTGAGTTGTTGATGAACCCCGCTTTTGGCGGGGTTCGTTGTTCTGGTTGTCGATGTTCGCGCCCTGGGGCGGTCTGGAGTACCAAAGCGAGCTCCAGCGCTTGTGCCGCCAGCATCCATCACTGCTGCCCCATCGGTGTGCCTGGCATGAGCCATCGCCTTCGATGTGGAGATGGCTTTAAGCCGCCTGACCGACAGTGGCTCTCTTCTTGCCTCTTTCTCGTTCCCGGGGGATATAAACTAAAGTCGGGTTTCTGGCCTCGGACGGATCGCAGTAGTCTTCGTGTGTGAATTGCGAATTGTTGTTCGTTAAGCGAACAAAAGGCGGGCAACCTTCACCATCCGAGGAGTCGAACATGAAAAAGCTGCTCAGCATCCTTTGTACTGCTACTTGCGGTAGTGCCATCGCGCTGTCGCTTTCTGTATCCACTGCCCACGCTCAGGAAGCGTGGCCTTCCGACGATGTGCGCCTTGTGGTGCCTTATGCGCCGGGCGGCACCACCGATGTGCTGTCGCGCCGTGTGGCGGACTTGTTGCAGGAAGAACTCGATACCAATGTGGTAGTGGAAAACCGCCCGGGTGCAGGCTCCACTGTGGCAACAGGCCGCTTGGCTCGCGGTGGTCGCGATGCCGATCACACCATCCTGATGGCCTCGCCTGGCCACACCATTGGTGCCGCTATTTACCCCAACCTCGCCTACGATCCGGTGGAGGACTTCGTGTTCATCCAGAACATGGTCGATATTCCCAATGTGATGGTGGTGCCGGCAGACAGCCCTTACGACAGTGCGCTGGAGTTCATTGAAGCGGCGCAGGAGCAGAACATGACCTTCAGCCACAGTGGCGTGGGTAGCTCCATTCACATGTCCGGCGAGTTGTTCAAGACGCTGACCAAGACCAATATGACCGCGGTGCCCTTCGCCGGCAGTGGTGCGGCCTTGCCGGCTCTGCTGGGAGGTGACGTGGATGTCTCTTTCGAGAACATGCCCACCGTGTTCTCCCACATTCAGTCCGGCGACTTGAACGCGCTGGCCGTGACTTCTGCCGAGCGCTCCGAGTACCTACCTGATGTGCCTACCCTCAATGAGATCGGCGAGTACAACCTCGATCAGTTCGTGACGACTGCCTGGTTCGGCCTGATTGCCCATGAGTCTTTCCCTGAGGAAGCGACCGAAACGATGCAGGAGGCGCTGCAGGAGGTGATGGAACGCAAGGAGTTTCTGGGGTTTGTTGAACAATTGGGCGCCAAGCCGGGCACTGTCTCTGGCGAGGAATTCAAGGCTTTCATCGCCGATGAGGTCGCCCGCTGGGACGAAGTGGCCGAGCAGGCGGGCATTCGTCAGGAGTAAGTCGTTGATAGTACGACCAATGAGGCGAGGGTTTTGACCCTCGCCTCAGCTGGTTTTCATATCGAGTTTTTACGTCGAGAGGGCATCCCCGATGACGAGGTCTCATTCTACTGGTGGTACGCGGGTCAAGGATCCGTGGGATGTGGTCGCCGGTGCGGTGCTGCTGGGTTTTGCTCTACTGCTGCTTTTTTATTTGATCCCTCACTATGTCGGCGAGCCCGCTGTTATGCAGAACCCGATGATGTCACCGCGATGGCTACCGACCATTGTCGGTTGGTTGCTGCTGGTGTTCTCGGTGCTGCTGATCCTTCAAGGGGTGCTGGTTGCTGATGAAGATGGAGACGGAGGCGGGGGGCGTCGCTTCGAGCGCGGGCCCTGGCTGCGTTTCGCCCTGATGGTACTGGCGCTGGTGGTCTATGTCGGCTTGTTCGAGCTGTTGGGGGCGATGCTCAGCGGTATCTTCGCCACTCTGCTACTGTTCCTCGCTCACCCGGTGCGTACCTGGTGGGCCTATGGCCTTGCGGTTGTCTTCCCGGTCGGGGTGTCGCTGCTGTTTACCGAGGTCATGAATGTACCGCTGCCGATGATGTCGTTCTGAACCAACGGCCATCTTTCAAGATCGGGTGAATTATGGAAAACGTTACCGAAGTCCTGCAGTTGTTTCTGGCCGCGGAAAACTTCCTGGCGATCGCCATCGGTGTGGTGGTCGGTGTCACGGTTGGCTCCATTCCCGGCCTGACGGCAACCATGGCGGTGGCCCTGGCACTGCCTTTTACCTTCTCGATGGAGCCGGTAGCGGCCATCCTGCTATTGGTGGGTATCTACAAAGGGGGAATGTATGGTGGCTCGATTACTGCCATCCTGATTCGTACCCCGGGTTCTCCGGCATCGGCCTGCACCTTGCTGGATGGCTATCCGCTGGCCCAGCAGGGAGGGGCGAAAAAGGCGCTGAAAATGGCGCTATACTCCTCAGTGACGGCGGATTTGATCTCCAATATCGCGCTGATTTTCTTCGCTGCTTACCTGGCCAAGATCGCACTTAATTTTGGCGCACCGGAGTTTTTCTGGCTGATTTGTTTTTCACTGACCATCATCATTTCTCTTGCCAGCGGCTCGATGGTCAAGGGCTTGATTGCCGCTTTGCTTGGTATCCTGCTCTCGTTGGTGGGGCTGGATTCGGTTTTCGGCTCTCAGCGGTTGACCTTCGGTAACTACAACCTGATGGACAGCATCTCGTTCATTCCTTTGCTGATCGGACTGTTCGCGATTCCGGAGATACTCGAGTTCTACCGCAAAAAGGTCGTGCCCCACCTGCGGGCCAAGGCAAGTGGTGCCGGTATCTCCATGAACGAGTTCAAGCGCAGCCTAAAGAGCATCGTGCGCGGCAGCCTGATCGGTGTGGCTATCGGGGCCATTCCGGGAACCGGAGCCACCGCGGCAGCATTCATTTCCTACAGTGACGCCAAGCGTCGCTCCCCAAATCGCGAGCGTTTCGGCAAGGGAGAGGTAGAAGGGGTGGCTGCCTCTGAAGCGGGCAATAACGGCGTGGCCGGAGCGACTCTGATTCCGTTGCTGTCGCTGGGCATTCCCGGCGATGTCATTACCGCAATCATCCTTGGAGCCTTCATGGTCCATGGCCTGACACCCGGCCCGATCATGTTCCAGGAAAACCTGTCGTTGATTTATGCACTGTTCCTGGGAATCATGCTCAGTTCGTTGATCCTGTTGGTGGTGGGTAACGTGGCGATTCGTTACTTCTCGCTGATTGCCGATATTCCAAAGGCGATTCTCTTCCCAATCGTGCTGATGTTTTGCGTGTATGGGGCTTATGCGGTCAACAACGATACCTTTGATGTATGGCTGATGCTGGCCTTCGGCCTTTTGGGTTATGTGTTCAATCGCACGGGTATTCCGGCTGCTCCTTTCCTGATCGGCTTCATTCTGGGACCGATGTTCGAGGACAACCTGCGTCGCTCGCTGCTGATCGGCTCCAACGATCTTTCAATCTTCGTGCGCGGGCCGATCACCTGGTTCTTCATCGCCTTGACGGTGGGCTCCATTCTACTGGCCTTCTATCGCTACTTCGCTGCACGGAACAAGGTGAAATACGGCGCCGAAGAGCCAGAGCAGGGCATATGACGTTTCTGCGGTTTTCTTTCGGAGCAGTTCGGTTGCCGCCGGATACCCCATCCCGGCGGCTCGCCGAAGGCCCGGCGGCGAGTAAGGCATGTCGCATCGGTCACAGGTCGGCTCGTTGCCTTGGCAGAGGAAATGGTCGTCTGTCATGAGACATGCCGGGAGCGTGCCTGTCGCAAGTCTGTGGGCCAGCCACCTGCTTGCAGGTGTAGCCGTGCTTGCCGTGGTGGATGTGCTGGCCGACTCGGCACTGGCCGCCACCCTGTCTCAGTGGGGGCTGGCAGGCTTTCTTCTACTGGGGTGGCCACGTTTCAGCTCGATGGCTCGTTGGCTGGCTCTGGCTTGTGTCGGGGTATCGGGCCTTGCCCTGTGGCGGTTGTCTTCTCCCTGGGCGGTGCTGCATGAAGCCTTCGGAAGCTTCGTCTTCCTGGCGGCTTTCATGACGGCGCTGGCGCTGCTGCGTCTGCCGGCTCAACGCTCGCGGCTGATTCGTCGCTGCGGCCAGAGCTTGCTCATGCAGCCACCTACCTGGCGATATCCGATGCTCTCGCTGGGTTCCATGCTGTTCGGCATCGTGCTCAATTTCGGTGTACTGAATCTGTTCCTGTCGATGATCGACAAGGCCAACACCCTTGACTCGGCGCAGGGACGTGCATGGCTACAGCGGGTACGTCGCCGTCGCATGCTGGTGGCAACCCTGCGCGGTTTCACGCTGGCGCCATTGATCTCGCCGCTTGGGATCGGCGTGGCGGTGGTCCTGGGTAATCTGGAGGCGCTGAGCTGGGGAGAGCTCTTTCCCTACGTGCTGGCGTCGGCGCTCATACTGTTCCTGTTGGGCTGGGCCTGTGACCAGGTTGCCGGACCGCGGCCGAGTGCGGCCAGCACCATGGTTGCTGAGCGCCCCTCCCTGATGCCGCTGGCGGCCTTCAGCCTGCTGCTGTTGGCCCTGGTGTCGCTGGTGTTCGCACTTGCTGCTGGCTTTACGTTACGGCTGCCCGAGGCGGTGCTGATCGGAGTGCCGGTGGGCGCCTGGTTGTGGCTGGCGTGGCAGTGTCGTGGTGCTGGCCATGTCGGTGCGGTGGGGGCCAGTGTCGTGCTGACACGCCGTCTACCCGAAGTGCTGGGGGGGATCGGCAACGAGGTCGTGGCGTTGGGATCAGGGGCCTACCTTGGCCATCTGAGCGTGGCACTGCTCGATCCCGGTCAGTTGCAAGAGGTGGCGACGCTGCTGGTTGCCTTTGGCGGTTGGTTGCCGGTATCGGCATTGCTGTTGATCGTGGTGCTGGCTCAGGTCGGGCTCAACCCGATCATCAGTGTGACCTTCCTGACCAACATGGTCGTCCAGGTGGGGACGGAAGGCGTTTCGTTGCCGTTGTTGGCGGCGGCCATGCTGGTGGGATGGTCGTTGACCATGGTGTCGTCGCCGTTCACGGCGGCAATGATGATCATGTCGCGCTTCACCGGCATGACCGCGAGGCAGGTGGGGCGGGGCTGGAATGGCCCTTTCCTGGCGGCCTCGCTGGCGACGGCCGCCTTGCTCTTTCGGTTGGCTAGCTGAGACAGGGCTCTACCCTACGGTAACGCCACCGCAGACGAACAGCGTCTGCCCGGTAATGAAGCCGCTGCGTGAGTCGCAAAAGAAGCTGACCGCCTGTGCAACCTCTTCAGGTTGCCCCATGCGCTGCACCGGGATGTTCTCGATGATACGACGCGCCTGCTCGGAGTCCGGTGGGTTGTTCTCCCAGAACGCGGAGGTGGCGATGGGGCCAGGCGCAACACAGTTGACGGTGATGCCGTCGGCGGCCAGCTCCAGCGCCCAGGTACGGGCCATGGATTGCAGCGCTCCCTTGGTGGCGCTGTAGAGGGTGCGCGCCTCTTTGCCCAACACCACGCGACTGGCATTCATGACGACACGCCCCTTGCCGCGCTGGCGCATGCCGGGAAGCAAGGTCTGGGTGCATACCAGTGCGGAGCGTACGTTGAGGTGCATGAGCGGATCGAAGTCTTCGGCACGAGTGTCGTCGAGCAGGGCAGGGCGCACCACGCCGACGTTGTTGACCAGGCATTCCACCGGATGGGCCTGGGCGACCTCCTGGATCACTTGACGAGTAGCGTCGACGTCACCGAGGTCGACACGACGCGCATCTGCTTGCAATGACTCGGCTTCGGGCACCTCGATGTCGAGCACGATGGTGCGATAGCCATCATGCTGCAAGCGCAGCGCGATGGCCTGGCCGATATTGCGGGCGCCACCGGTAACAACGGCACAGGAATCAGACATGGGGAATCCTTCTGAGTGGGTTTGTTGCTGGATCGCGATGAGGCCGTTCGGCCACTTTGTACGCCATGTGAACTTAAGTTCGAAAATAGTCTATTCTGCGCACCCGGCCATCGGCAACAATGCGACCTTTGTCGCCATGGTGCAGGGCGCCAATCGCAAAGGAGAGGTCCATGCAAGCGTTTCATCGGGTCGTGGTCATCGGTGCCGGCACCATGGGGGTGAACCTGGCCAGGTTGATACTCCGTCGTGGCATGTCAGTGACGGTACTGGATATCGATCCAGACGGCCTGGCCCGTTGTCGAAAGGCATTACGGGGGGAGTCCGGCCATGGTGGGCAGGCTCGTTTCGTGAGTGCCTGGGAGCAGGTGGGGACGTGCGAGGTGGTGCTGGAAAGCGTCACCGAAGACCTGGCACTCAAGCAGCGTGTGTTGAAAGAGACAGAACGCCATGTCGGCGATGCGACGTTGATCCTGACCAATACGTCGGGACTTTCCATCGATGAACTTGCTGACGGACTGGTGCATCCGGAACGTTTCGTGGGTGCGCACTTTTTCAACCCTGCTGACCTTATCCCCGCGGTAGAGGTAGTGCCCGGGCATCAGAGCTCTGCCATGAGTGTCGAGCAGGCGGCTGACTGGCTGCGGCATCTAGGGAAGCATCCCGCCGTGCTCAAGCGAGGCGTGCCGGGATTCGTGGCGAATCGTCTTCAGCATGCGTTGATGCGTGAATGCCTGGCCCTGCTGGAGCAGGACGTGGTGGACGCCGAGACACTGGATGACATCGTGCGATATTCCATCGGCATCCGCCTGGCCATCAATGGACCGCTGCGACAGCGGGATCTCAATGGCCTGGATACTCATCTCAACATCGCCCGTTACCTCTATCGTGACCTGGAAAGTGGCACAGCCCCTGCCTCGTTACTGGAGGACCTCGTCGCTCAGGGGCGACTGGGGCGCAAGAAGGGGCATGGGTTCCATGAATGGCCGGAAGGTAGCGGTGAGGCATATGACAAGCGAGAGCGAGCGTTGCTGGAGAGCCTCTTGGCGCTGATGGAGAAAGAGGCTGGCTGACTAAGCTGTGTCTGAAAAGTCGGCGAGCGATGGTCAGGGCTAGGCCCGCTCCCGGCGGGCCAGCGTATTTCCCACATCCATGTGGGTCACAAGGCAAAAATTGACGATCAATCGTCAGGATGGACGATTTGGGCAGCTCCGCTGCTCGGAGAGCGAGTGGCAGGGATGTCACGAGTCAAAAGACGGAGTTTACGCCGTGTAAATGAGTATTTTGAGTCAATTTTTAACACTGGGTGGGCAAGCGCAGTCAGTTTTCAGATAAAGCGTAGGGCATGCGACCCCGGGCCCGGTGACTGCCATGATGCTGGTCGTCACCGGGCCTTCGGCGGGAAGGAGTGGCAGCCTACTGTTGGGCGTCTCGGATCATGTTGCGCGAGATGATCACCTGCTGGATCTGGGTAGTGCCTTCATAAAGCCGGAACAGGCGCACATCTCGGTAGAATCGTTCGACGGCGTACTCGCTGATATAGCCGGCACCACCATGTATCTGCACCCCTCGGTCGGCGACCCGGCTGCACATCTCGGTGGCGAACATCTTGGCGCAGGATGCTTCGGTGCTGACATTCTGGCCTTCGTCACGCTTGCGTGCGGCATCCAGCACCATGCAACGTGCTGCATAAATCTCGGCTCTGGAGTCCGCCAACATGCCCTGGATAAGCTGAAATTCGGCAATGGGCTGGCCGAACTGCTGACGTTCCATGGCGAAGCGCAGGGTATCATCCAGTACACGCTCGGCAGCCCCCACAGCAATGGCGGCAATATGCAGGCGTCCCTTGTCCAGTACCTTCATGGCGGTCTTGAAGCCGACACCTTCCCGCTCGCCTATCAGGGCGCTCGCCGGAACCCGAACATTGTCGAAGATCACATCAGCCGTGTGCGCGCCTTTCTGCCCCATTTTCTTGTCGCGCTTGCCGATAGAGATGCCAGCAGAGTTGGCATCTACGATGAAGGCGCTGATGCCCTTGGCTCCCTTGAGTTCGGGGGCGGTGCGTGCCATGACGGTGAAGATGCCAGCATGCGGGGCATTGGTGATATAGCGTTTGGTGCCGTTTATCAGGTAGTCAGCGCCGTCCTTGACCGCAGTGGTACGCAGCGAGGCGGCATCCGAACCGGAATCGGGTTCCGTTAGGCAGAAGGAACTCAGGATTTCGCCGCTGGCAAGCTTGGGCAGGTAGTCAGCTTTCTGCTCATCGGTACCGTCGAGCAGGATACCGATGGAGCCGATGCCGTTGTTGGTCCCGATGAAGGAGCGAAAGGCGGGCGACGTTCTACCGAGCTCGAAGGCGATGTTGACCTCTTCTTCCATGGTTACACCGAGGCCACCAAATTCCTCGGGAATCGTCAGGCCAAAGAGCCCCAGGTCACGCATCTGCAAGGCGATGTCTTCGGGGATCTCGTCGCTTTCGGCCACTTCCTCCTCGCGCGGTACTAATGTTTCGTTGACGAAATTGCGAATGGTATCGAGCAGGATCTGCATGGTTTCCTGATCACGAATCATGACGTTTCCTTCTGGCGGTGTGTCGATAGCAGGCTGGCGTCGAGAGAAAGTCGAGGTTCCGCCTAGCTGATCTGTGTCTCGATGTCATTGACCAGCTGCACAAGTCGCGGCCCGATGGAGTCTTCCAGTTTTTCGCGCGATATCTGGAATTCGGGGCCGCCGCAATTGAATGCCAGGATGCCCAGCTGTGGGTGGTGGAGGGGCACTGCGACGGCATTGACCTTGCGTTGCCACTCGCCGACCGACAGGCAGTAACCATAATCGGCGTAGTCTCGAAAGGAGCGTTCCAATGCCTTGCGGATGTCAGGCCATGCATTGGGATGAAGCTCGTGAAGGTGGTCCATCAGGGCATCGGCTTCCGAGGCAGGCATAGCGGCCAGACAGGCGCGGCCCGCTGAGCTCTGGTGGATGGGGAGGCGTGTTCCGATCTGGCGGCGGATAGTGGAACGCAAAGCGCTCTGAACAACATCCAGATAGACCATGTCCAGTCGGTCGCGAGCCGACATGGCTACCGTGGCTTCGACCTCATCGGCGAGATTCACCATAAGGGGTTGGGCGATGGCGCGAATCGGCAGGTTGGAGATCATGGAATAGCCAAAGGACATGACCCCCACATCCAACTGGTATTTTCCGCGTGGCAGCGGGCGTAGATAACCCAGCCTGGCCAGAGTATGAGTCAGTCGGCTGACGGTTGGGCGCGGAAGCCCTGTCTTTCTTGCCAGGTCGAGATTGCTCAGCATGCTGTCGCGCGGCGTGAAGCAGCGGAGAAGCTCGAGCCCCCTCGCCAGAGCCGTCACGAATTGCCGATCCTGATCGCTCGTCGTATTGATCGGGTCCATCACGATCTGGAGATCTTCCTGGTTGTCTGTCGTCGTCACCGAGTCTCGCTCCGGTCATGGGTTGGCGGATTCGTCGATTCTGCGAGTTTTTTTCATGATTTGTCAATTCTGCAGACTATAAGTCCGCTATGCGGACCTCTTGTTTTTTCATAATAAATGCCGTAACTCATGAGTATTATTAAGTAACTATATGATAAATAAAGATATAAATAAGGTTTCCTTGTGTCTCCATTGACAGTCATTTGTCGGTCTATGTACGTTGTAATCTAAAATCAAAATATATGTCTGCATAGCGGACATTTAATGATGAGGTTGTGCATGACTGACAAACAGCAGTCCGCTGCGGTCTATCTGGTCACACTTGACGATGGCGTGGCCGAGGTACGCATCGATCGTCCGGAGGCCCGTAATGCCCTCAACGTCGCCGTCAGGCGTGAGCTCGCCGATCTGTTTTCATCCCTGTCGCTACGGGATGAGGTTCGGGCCATCGTGCTGACGGGCGGCGAGCAGGTCTTCGTTGCCGGTGCCGACGTCAGGGAATTTGCGACGGCGTCTCCTGCGGAGATGCATTCACGCCACAATGAGCGCTTCTGGGAGCCCATTGCGCACTGCCCCAAACCAGTGATTGCGGCGGTGAACGGGGTAGCGCTGGGTGGTGGCTGTGAGCTTGCCATGCACTGCGACATCATTGTGGCAGGTGAGTCGGCCCGGTTCGGGCAACCTGAAGTCAAGTTGGGGCTGATGCCCGGGGCTGGAGGGACACAACGGCTGGTGCGGGCCGTGGGCAAGTTCCAGGCCATGCGCATGCTGATGATCGGGGGCATGGTGTCGGCACCCGAAGCACTTCGCATGGGGCTGGTCAGTGACGTCGTCGCTGACGAACGCACGCTCGAGCATGCCAGGGCAATGGCAAAGGAGATTGCGCAGTGGCCGATGCTGGCAGTGGAGCAGATCAAGGAAGCGGTACTCGCGGGTGCTGACTTGTCCCTGGAAAGTGCCCTGGTTCTCGAGCGTAAGGCCTTCCAGATGCTTTTCGACACAGCGGAACAGAAAGAAGGGGCCGCCGCGTTCATCGAAAAGCGTCGGCCGAACTACCACGGAGAGTCGTGATGATCAGTGATATCAAGCGGGTGGGAATCGTCGGTACGGGGGTGATGGGAGCGGGAATCGCTCAGATCGTGGCCCAGGCCGGCCTGGAGGTCGCGTTGTTCGATAAGGGTGGCGGAGCTGCCCGTGCCGCGCGTGATGACCTGAAAGCAACGTTCGACAAGCTGATGGGAAAGGGCAAGATTTCCCGTGAATCCGCTGATGCTGCCTTGTCGCACCTCTGCATCGCCGAGTCGATGACGACACTGGCGGATTGCGATGTGGTCGTCGAGGCTATCGTCGAGGACCTAGGGGCCAAACAAGCCCTGTTTACCGAACTGGAGGCCATCGTTGGTACGGACTGTATCCTGGCGACCAATACCTCGTCACTTTCGGTCACGGCTATCGCCTCGGGATTGAGGTATCCGGGCCGGGTGGCGGGATGCCACTTCTTCAACCCCGTTCCCCTCATGAAGGTCGTCGAAGTGATCGGGGGGATAGATACCGAGGACGCCGTCGTCGAGTCGCTGCTCGGCCTGGTAAGTCGGCTGGGGCATACTGGTGTGCGCGCTCAGGATACGCCTGGTTTTATCGTCAATCATGCCGGTCGGGCTTACAGCACGGAAGGGTTGATGATACTGGAGGAGAGGGTGGCCGAGCCCGAGGAAATCGACTGGATACTCCGGGAAGAGTCCGGCTTTCGGATGGGGCCTCTCGAGCTGTTCGATTTGACGGGGCTGGATGTGTCGCACCCTGCCATGGAGTCGATCTTCGAGCAGTTCTATCAGGATCCGCGCTATCGGCCTTCCTGCATCTCCCGGCAGATGCTCAGGGGTAACCGTCTGGGGCGAAAGACGGGCCTTGGCTTCTATCGTTATGAGAATGGTCGCAAGGTCGACACGCTGGCGATTGCTCCGGTACCCGAGGTCAGCGATGCTCCGCCGGTCTGGGTGGGGGGCGATGACGACGCCGTTCGCGGTGAGGTGATGTCGCTGCTCGAGTCGCTTGGTGGTCGGGTAGAGTCGGCGAATTCGCCTTCGACGTCGGCACTCTGCCTGTTGTTGCCGCTTGGTGATGACGCCGTCAGTGCCAGTGCGTACTTCGATGTTGCCCCTGAGCGTACGCTTTGTCTGGATGTACTGCAGGGCCTTGATCGCCACCGAACCCTGATGACGACGCCGGTCACGAGGCAGGACATGCAAGATGCGGCTCATGCGCTGCTGGCGTCGGATGGCGTGGGTGTCAGCGTGATTCGCGACAGCGTGGGATTCATTTCTCAGCGTGTGCTTGCCTCGGTGGTCAATCTTGCCTGCGACATCGCGCAGCGCGGGATTGCTACGCCCGCCGATATCGATAATGCCGTCAGACTGGGGCTCAACTATCCTCGGGGCCCGCTAGCCTGGGGGGATGCGCTGGGACCGAAGCGACTGCTGACCATTCTCGAGCGCATCAATGCGTTGACGGGGGATCCGAGATATCGGCCGAGCCCATGGCTGCGCAGGCGCGCCACCCTGGGCGTGTCCCTGTTGCGCGAAGAAACCGGTATTCGGCGATACCGGGAGGTGGGCCATGTCGGATGAATCGGAGGGAGTGCCATCCGGAGGCGCGCTGACGGGGATCCGTGTACTCGACTTGAGCCGTGTGCTGGCGGGTCCCTGGTGTAGCCAGGTTCTGGCCGACCTCGGCGCGGATGTCGTCAAGGTGGAACGTGTCGGACAGGGTGACGACACCCGTGCCTGGGGCCCCCCTTACATGAAGGACGCTCAGGGTGACGATACGCTAGAGGCCTCGTACTATCAGTCCTCCAACCGCAACAAGCGTTCCGTGGCGGTCGACATCGCCAGCGAGAAAGGGCAGGAAATCGTCCGCGCCCTGGCGGCTGAAAGCGATGTGCTGATTGAAAACTTCAAGGCGGGTTCTCTGGCGAAGTACGGGCTGGACTATGCGTCTCTGTCCCGTATCAATCCCCGCCTGATCTACTGCTCCATCACGGGGTTCGGTCAGATGGGGCCGCGTGCCCAGGAGCCTGGCTATGACTTCATCATCCAGGGAATGGGTGGGCTGATGAGCATCACCGGCGAGCGTGATGGTGCCCCCGGTGGAGGGCCTCAGAAGGTGGGTGTCGCCGTGACCGATGTGATGACCGGGCTGTACTCGGTCGTCGCGATCCAGGCCGCCCTGTTGGCCCGCGAGAAGACCGGCCGAGGCCAGCATTGCGATATGGCGCTGCTCGATGTGCAGGTGGCGGCTCTTGGTAATCAGAGTCAAAACTATCTGAGCACCGGGGTGGCGCCGGGGCGCTATGGCAATGCTCACGCCAATATCGTGCCCTACAATTCATTCCATGCCAGTGACAAGGACTTCATCATCGCCTGCGGCAACGACTCGCAGTTTGCGGCACTGTGTGGCGCTATCGGGTTGCCGGAGCTGGCCACCGATCCCAGGTTTTCCCGCAATGAGAACCGTGTCAGAAACCGGGAGGCGATCACGCAGATTCTTTCGACTCACTTCAAGCGCGATACGGCCGAGGCCTGGGTGGAAAGAATCAGCAAGGTCAAGGTGCCGGTCGGAGTGATCAATGATATTGCGGGCGCGCTTTCGGAACCCCAGGTACAGGCGCGGGGCATGCTGGTCAATATCCCGCACTCCATGAATCAGGATTTCAAGATGGTGGGCAGCCCGATCCATCTTTCCGATACGCCGGTGGAGTACAAGCGCCCGGCGCCACTGTTGGGCCAGGACACCGAAGCGGTATTGTCCGAATACCTTGATCTTACTGCGGATCAGCTGTCGCAGCTGAAAGGTGATGGTGTCGTAGGTTGATTCTTGTTTCCATGTTGCTTGCTCATGGCTAAGGAGCGCATATGAAAGTCCTCGTCGCGGTCAAACGCGTCATCGACTACAACGTCAAGATCCGGGTCAAGCCGGACCATTCCGACGTCGACCTGACCAACGTCAAGATGGCCATGAACCCCTTCTGCGAAATCGCCGTGGAAGAGGCGGTCCGGCTCAAGGAAGCCGGCACGGCGACCGAGGTGGTCGCGGTCACCGTTGGTCCCAAGGCCGCCCAGGAACAGTTGCGTACCGCCCTGGCGCTGGGCGCCGATCGGGCCGTTCACGTGCAGACCGATGAGCGCGTCGAGTCGCTGGGGGCGGCCAAGGTGCTGGCCAAGGTGGTCGAGGAAGAACAGCCGGGGCTGGTGATCCTCGGCAAGCAGGCCATCGACAGCGACAACAACCAGACCGGGCAGATGCTCGCTGCCCTGACCGGGCGCGCCCAGGGCACCTTCGCCTCCGAGCTCAAGGTCGAGGGCGACACGCTGCAGGTCACCCGCGAGATCGATGGGGGCCTGCAGACCCTCTCGCTGGCCCTGCCGGCCGTGGTCACCACCGACCTGCGCCTGAACGAGCCGCGCTACGCCAAGCTGCCCGACATCATGAAGGCCAAGAAGAAGCCGCTGGACACCAAGACACCGGAAGACCTGGGTGTCGACATCGCCGGCAAGCTCAAGCTGGTCGGGGTCGAACCGCCGGCCGAGCGCCAGGGCGGCATTAAGGTGGGCTCCGTGGACGAGCTGGTCGACAAGCTCAAGAACGAAGCCAAAGTGCTTTGAAACAAGCGCTGTGAAGACCGTTCTTTGAAAACAGTTCTCTGAAAGGAGCTTATCTGATGAGCATTCTGGTACTCGCCGAACATCATGAGGGCCAGCTGGCCGAGGCCACGGCCCATGTGGTTGCCGCGGCTCGGGCCATCGGCGGTGATATCGACGTCCTCGTTGCCGGCGAGAACGTCGGCGCCATCGCCGAGGCCGCCGCCCGACTCGATGGCGTCGGCAAGGTGCGCGTGGCCGACCATGCGGTCTATGCTCACCAGCTGGCCGAGCCGCTGGGCGAGCTGCTGGTGGCACTGGCCGACGACTACTCTCATGTGCTGGCGGCGGCCTCGACCACCGGCAAGAACGTCATGCCGCGTCTCGCCGCGCTGAAGGACGTCTCGCAGATTTCCGAGATCATCGCCGTGGAGAGCGCCGATACCTTCAAGCGCCCGATCTACGCCGGCAATGCCATTGCCACTGTGCAGAGCGAGGACGCCCTGAAGGTGATCACCGTGCGCGCCACTGCCTTCGACGCGGTCGGCGAGGGAGCGGATGCCGGCATCGAAGCCGTCGAGACCGTGGTCGACAACGCCTTGTCTTCCTTCGTCGGTGAAGAGCTGGCGCAGAGCGACCGTCCCGAGTTGGGAGCCGCCAAGGTGGTCATTTCCGGCGGGCGCGGCATGGGCAACGGCGAGAACTTCAAGCTGCTCGAGGGCGTTGCCGACAAGCTCGGCGCAGCGATCGGTGCCTCGCGGGCCGCTGTCGATGCCGGTTTCGTGCCCAACGACATGCAGGTCGGTCAGACCGGCAAGATCGTCGCCCCGGAGCTGTACATTGCGGTGGGCATCTCGGGCGCCATCCAGCACCTGGCGGGGATGAAGGACTCCCGGGTGATCGTGGCGATCAACAAGGACGAGGAGGCGCCGATCTTCCAGGTCGCGGACTATGGCCTGGTCGCCGATCTCTTCGAGGCTGTGCCCGAGCTCGAGAGCAAGCTGTAGGGAAATATCGAGAGCCAAAAAGGCCTTAGACTGCGGGTGTTTCACGGCTTTGTAGCATGGATATCGGGGATGGAAGCAGGCTCGTGGAGTGTGACGAGCCTACGTGGCGTCATGCGGGCGGGAGGTGTGGCACCCAGTCTAGGGCGCCGAAGCTCTCGGCCCCGATCCAGATGATAAAGCCGGCATAGAGTGCGAGGAGCACGGCACACTCAGGCCTGGACAGTACCATTCTGGTTCGCATCATCAGGAAGAGGGCCACGGTGGCGGCGGTCAATGCTGCCATCATCGGTGCGGCCACCGAGAAGTTGACCATGGCGCCGCCGGCGATCAACACCCCGGCGGGGATGCACACCAGCAGGTCGAAGGTGTTGCTGCCCAGTACGTTGGCGATGCTGGTAATGCCTCGACCGTGGCGGGCTGCACGGATCGACACGAAGGCATCGGGAATCGAGGTGCCGGCCGCGACCACGGTGATGCCCCACAGGAAGCTCGGCGTGCTGAAGATTTCGCCGAAGTTCAGTGCGGCCTGGACCAGCGCCTCGACACCGGCCACGATCACGATCAACGACAGCCCCAGACGCAGCCATTCACGCCCTGGGCGAATGTCGCTGGCATCCACGTTCGATTCATGCTCCAGCGTGTCCTGGTATTGCACGAACAGGTAGAGGCCATACAGGGCGATGGGGATCAACGCCAGCACAGGGGTGATCTCGCCGGTAATGACGCCGCGGCTGCCCTCGCCAGGGTGATAGATGGCCGCGAAAGCGAAGGTCAGGGTCAACACCGCTACCGCGATCATGTAGAACTGGGCTTCCTTGTAGACCAGGTCGCGATTGGCGGTCAGCGGATGGCGGCTGGCCAGGCCGGACAGCGCCGGAATCACCAGGATATTGAACAGTGCCGAGCCGACGATGGCTGCCACGCCCAGCTCGAACTCGCCGTGAATCAGCGTCGAGATTACCGTGGTGGAAAGTTCCGGAAAACTCGAGCCTACCGCCACCACGATGGCGCCCTGGACGATGTCGGGGAGCCGGTAATAGGCCGAGAGTCGCTCGCTGGCGCGTTCCAGCAGACCACTGCCCCACCAGATGACGGCCGTGCCGACCAGGGCGACAAGTGTCCAGAGTAGTATCGGTGGCATGATCGCGGTCCTTGCGTGGTTGAGAGAAAAAGCAAGAGGGCGCTTCGGGCCGAAATGCTGGTATGAAGATAACAAAGGCCCATTGTCGGCGCATGGACATGGAAAGACGTCGCGACTTTGCGCCCCGGCCACCACCCGGTAGAATGATTCGACTTCCAGAGAATTCGCCGTGATCGGTGAATCAGACGTTTCCGGCTGCCAGCCGGCCTAGCTGCAAGGATTCCGAGCCGCATGAGCTATCAGGTACTGGCCCGCAAGTGGCGGCCGCGCACCTTCCATGAACTGGTCGGGCAGGAGCATGTTCAGCGTGCGCTGGTCAATGCCCTGGATCAGGGGCGGCTTCACCACGCCTACCTGTTCACCGGGACTCGGGGGGTGGGCAAGACCACCCTGGCGCGGATTCTGGCCAAGTGCCTGAACTGCACGGCGGCCGGTGCGGGGGACGAGGGCGTGACCTCGCAGCCATGCGGGCAATGCTCGAACTGCCAGGCCATCGACCAGGGGCGTTTCGTCGACCTGCTCGAAGTCGACGCCGCCTCGCGCACCAAGGTCGAAGACACCCGGGAGCTGCTCGACAATGTGCAGTACGCGCCGACCCAGGGGCGCTACAAGGTGTATCTCATCGACGAGGTACACATGCTCTCGACCAGCAGTTTCAATGCGCTGCTCAAGACCCTGGAAGAGCCGCCGCCCCACGTGAAGTTCCTGCTGGCGACCACCGACCCGCAGAAACTGCCGCCCACGGTGCTGTCGCGTTGCCTGCAGTTCACGCTCAAGCACATGCCGCCGGAGCGTATCGTCGGTCATCTCTCGATGGTGCTCGAGGCCGAGTCCGTGCCCTTCGAGGAGAGCGCGTTGTGGCTGCTCGGCAAGGCGGCCGAGGGTTCGATGCGCGATGCCATGAGTCTGACCGACCAGGCCATCGCCTTCGGGCAGGGCGAGATTCATCATGCCGACGTGGCGGCCATGCTCGGCACCCTGGATCATCGGCACGTGCTGGCGCTGATCGAGGCCCTGGCCGAGGCGGATGCCGCCCGATTGCTGTCCGAGGTCGCCTCGCTGGCCGAGCAGGGCCCGGATTTCGCCGCCGTGCTCGACGATGTCACCGCCATCCTGCATCGGTTGGCGATCGCCCAGATGGTGCCGGATGCTCTGGACAACGGACATGGCGATCGGGATGACCTGCTGGCGCTGGCGGCGCGCTTCACCGCCGAGGATATCCAGCTCTATTATCAGATCGGTGTGCAGGGGCGTGGCGACATGGGCCATGCGCCGGATCTGCGCACCGCGCTCGAGATGACGTTGCTGCGCATGCTGGCCTTTCGTCCCCAGGGCGTGCCCAAGCCCGCCAGGACGCCGTTGCCGATGCGCGGCGAGAGCGGAAATGGCGCTAGCGAAGGGAGTGAGAGCGGAGGAAGCCAGAGTGGCTCGCCTTCTGCCGCGCCCGCCGGTGAGCAGGTCAGTGCTGCGCCTGCTGCCGACGAGCCGTCGGCGCCGACACCGACACCTTCCGCAGAGACGGTGAGTGCACCGACCCCCGAAGCCGTGCCTGGCCCTGCCCGGGAAACGGTACCCGAGCCAGCTCCCGGGCCTCCCGCCGAACCGACCTCCGACGAACCGCCGCAGCAGACGTCGACGCCGCCCTGGGAAGAGGCGCCTGTCGACCTGGATGGCGCCGTCGCGCCGGCCTCGGCGCCAGAGGGAAACGTCGAACCCGAGGCGTTCGCGCCCGACGAAGCGGCAGGCACGGCGCCGGCCTCCGAGGCCGACAGCGAGCCGCCGGCCACTGCCCCTGCCGAAAAAACAGAACCGGTGCCTGCCGAGACGACCGAGGAAGCATCACCGATGCCGGCGGCCTCGCCTGGCGTGACGGATGGCATTCTGACCCATGAGGCCTGGCTGGCGCACTTCGAAACCCTGAAACTGTCCGGGCTTACGCGCAACCTGGCGGCTCACTGCATGGTCGAGGAGGATGACGGCGAATCTCTGCATCTGCGGCTGGATCCCTCACAGGCGGCGATGCAGGCCGAGGTACACGTAGAGCGAATCCGCGAAGCCCTGGCCGGGGCCGGGTTCGAGCGGCGCCTGGTGATTACCGACGGCGAGCTCTCCGATGCGCTCGAGACGCCCAGGCAGCAGGCCGACCGACTGGCGGCAGAGCGTCATGTCGAGGCGGTTGAAGCCTTGCGCGCTGACCCCCATGTCAAGAAACTGGAGCAGGCGTTTGGTGCCCAGTTGATCGAGGCATCGGTCAAGCCGGTGGTGGAGTCCGCTCGCCGCTGAGGGGCGACAAGAAACGGGGACCAGGCTGGTTCAACGCGTTAGATGACGCGAACAGAACACAGGCGCCGCTGGCCGGCCCGGCCAGCGCCGCCGTCATTTCGACGATGAGGATACCGCCATGATGAAGGGTGGAATGGATGGCCTGATGAAGCAGGCCCAGGAAATGCAGGAAAAGATGCAGCGGGCCCAGGAAGAGGTCGCCAAGGCCGAAGTCCAGGGCGAGGCCGGGGCCGGTATGGTCAAGGTGACCATGAATGGTCGCCACGACGTGATCTCGGTCGATATCGACCCGAGTGTCATGGAGGAAGACAAGGAACTGCTCGAGGACCTGCTCGCCGCCGCGGTCAATGATGCCGTGCGCAAGGTCGAGGCCAGTTCCAAGGAGCTGATGGAAGAAGCTACGTCCGGGATGAATCTTCCCCCTGGGTTCAAGATGCCTTTCTGATGATGTGCTGATTCATTGCTGCGCTCGACATCCCGGCCGCCGGCGGTACTCAGCATCCTCATTTACTGTCGTGTAAATTCCGGGGCTTGCGTGCCGGCGGCGGCCGGCCTGTCTTCGCTCGCGACATGAATCAGTACATCATCATGTCCGATCGCAAGGTGCATCAAGGCATCACGAGATGCATCAGCGCATCGTGTTGAGTGGCTGACTCATGAATGGCCGCTTTTTCCGCCCCTTGAATGTAGGCACCGTATGAGCTTTTCCCCTCTGGTCGATCGGCTGATGGAGGCCTTCCGGGTGTTGCCCGGAGTGGGGCCCAAGACCGCTCAACGCATGGCCATGCACCTGCTCGAGCGCGATCGTGACGGTGGCCAGCGCCTGGCCGAGGTGCTGGGTGTCGCCCTCGAGCAGGTCGGCTACTGTCAGCGCTGCCGTACCCTGACGGAAGAAACGATCTGCGCGCTGTGCAACAGTGATCGCCGTGACGATAGCGTGCTGTGCGTGGTGGAATCGCCCGCCGATCTGCTGGCCATCGAAGAGGCCAGGGGCTATCGGGGGCGCTACTTCGTGCTGCATGGCCACCTCTCGCCGCTGGACGGCATCGGTCCCGAGGACATCGGGCTCGACCAACTGGATGCCAGGGTGGCCGAGGAGGGCGTCGAGGAAGTGATTCTCGCCACCAACCCTACCGTGGAGGGCGAAGCCACCGCCCACTACATCGCCTCCCAACTGGGGCCGCGCGGCGTGAAACTGTCGAGGCTCGCCTATGGGGTGCCCATGGGGGGGGAGCTGGAGTACGTCGATGGTGGCACCCTGAGCCGCGCCTTCAACGGTCGCTTGCCCTTCGAGAGCGAGTGACCCCATTTCTCCACCGGAATACCGCATGCCCCTGACTCCCGAGATTCGCTGGATCGACACCCCCGAGGCCCTGGATGATGCCTGTGCCGAGGTGGCCGAGGCCGATGTCATCGCCCTGGACACCGAGTTCTTCCGCGAGAAGACCTTTCATCCCGTTCCCGCCCTGATCCAGTTCTGCGTCGGAGGCGCGGCCTATCTGGTCGACCCGACGACGGTGGCCTGCACCGATGCCTTTCGTCGCCTGCTCGGCGAGGGGCCTCTCAAGTTGTTGCATGCGTCCAGCGAGGACCTGGAGGTCTTCAATCACTGGGCCGGCGTGGCGATATCGCCGCTGGTGGATACCCAGATTGCCCAGTCGCTGCTCGGCGAGGTACCGGCGATGGGGTATCAGAAGCTGGTCGAGTTCTGGGTCGGCGAGACCCTGCCCAAGGACGAAACGCGTTCGAACTGGCTAATACGGCCCTTGAGCGAGACGCAGAAGACCTATGCCGCCCTCGATGTGATCTATCTGCTGTCGGTATGGCAGGGGCAGCGCGATTCGCTGGAGCGCCATGGGCGACTGGCCTGGCTGGAAGAAGAATGTCGGAGGCTGGTCGAGCAGACGACCCGCGACGAGGAGAGCGATGGCCAATGGTACCTGCGGCAACGCCAGCTATGGCGGCTCTCGCCTCGACAGATCGAGGCGTATCGACGGCTCACCATCTGGCGCGAAGGCGAAGTTCGCCGGCGCGACTTGCCGCGCGGCTGGCTGGCCAGCGACAAGCTGCTCTACGGCATCGCCGAACGCATGCCCGAGAATCGCTTCGAGCTGGCCGGCGTGGATGGCATGAAACCGCCACTGGTCAAGCGCGAGGGCGATACCCTGCTGGCGCTGGTGCGCGAGGCGCGTCACGTCGAGGAGGGCGAGCTACCGACGCCTCCCTGGTCACCGATGGATGCCGGCTTCAAGAAGCGTTACAAGGCGCTCAAGAAGGTGGTCACCCGCGAGGCCGAGGCCCTGGGGGTGGCGCCGGAAGTCGTGTTGCGCCGCCGTGATCTCGAGGCCCTGGTGAGCGCCTCGCTGCAGGGTGAGCCGTTGCCCATGCCCGGAGGCTGGCGAGGCGAGCGGCTTGCCGAGCCCCTCGAAGATGCGCTCCACCAGATATCGGAGGTGTCATGACGTACCTCGAAGGCAAGGTGTTGTGCGAGGTTTTCAAGAGCCCGCGCAAGGATGAAATGTATCTCTTCGTAGACAAGCGCATGGGCCTGGCCGAGGTCCCCGAGGCGCTGCTCGAACATTTCGGCGAGCCGATACCGGCCATGAGCCTGCTGCTCACCGAAGAGAAGGTGCTGGCCCGGACCACGGGAGCCGCTATCATGGCGGCCATCGCGGAAAAGGGCTATTACTTGCAGATGCCGCCGGCCAAGGAAGACTACCTCCTGGACCTGTATCGCACGCCGACGGAAGCAAAGTATTGAAGCGGCGAGCGGCGAGCGGCGAGCTACGAGAGACGAGCTGTTGGATGCAGGCCGCGGAGCCTGAGTTGAATGCTTGATGGCCCAGGGTGCGGTGGCACCATTCGGCTCGTGGCAGCGATAGGAATATTCATGAGAGAACGTTTCTGGGAGCGCTTTTCCCTCGAGGAATTGACCGATGAGGAGTGGGAGGCGCTGTGCGATGGTTGCGGCCAGTGCTGCCTGATGAAGCTCCAGGACGATGACGGGGATCTGGCGGTGCTCAACGTGGCTTGCGAGCTGTTGGATATCGGCAGTTGCCGGTGTGGCGATTATGAGCATCGTTTCGAACGTGTACCGGATTGCCGGCAGTTGACCCCGGCTCGTGTCGAAGCGTTCAACTGGTTGCCGGGCTCCTGCGCCTATCGTCGTCTGGCCGAGGGGCGCAAGCTCGCCGGCTGGCATCCGTTGATTTCCGGTGATGCCGAACGGGTCCACCGTAAGGGGATCAGCGTGCGAAGCTTCGCCGTGCCGCCGGCAGGGATATCCGAGGACGAACTCGAGGAGCATGTTATCGCGATTCTCCCCGTCAACGGTTAGCCTCCAGACTATGACCCGTACCCGACACGAGATTCCGAGCCTGCAGCTCAGACTGGTCGCCGACAAGGACGTGGTGATCGGTCCCGGCAAGGCTGATCTGCTCGATGCCATCGAGCGAACCGGGTCGATTTCCTCGGCCAGCCGAGAGCTCGGCATGAGCTACAAGAAGGCCTGGCAGCTGGTGGCGACCATGAATCGTCACCTGCCCGAGCCAGTGCTGGATACGGCCTCGGGGGGACAGCAGCGAGGCGGGGCGCGGCTGACGACCACCGGCCGCGAACTGCTGGCCCGCTACCGCGCCTTGCAGACGCTTCTCGACCCTGATTCGTCGCCTGCTGCCGAGCGACTGCTCGAGCTGCTCGATACCGATGAGCCCCCCGATTCCCCTGCTTCGTGATGCCTGGCGCTACGCCGTCTGTCGTTACCTGGGTCCGTGACCGTCGTCTGCCGATGCCTTGCGATGGAAGGTGCGGCGGGAGGATGACGCTGGTGAAGGGTTGCCGCATCGGATATCGCGAGGCTATAGTACTTTCGTTATTTCCAATCGTACATAACGGGGTCGACAGCCATGCGAGGAACACGAGCTCAGCGTCTTCAGGGAATGCTCGTTGCGGCGTTGTTGACGGTGGCAGCGTCGGCGTCGGCGGAAGACCGGGTCGAGTTGTTCGCGGCGGCCTCGATGACCGATGCTATCGATCGGATGGTGGCGCGCTTCGAGGCGTCCCACGATGTGGAGGTGGTGCCGGTCTATGCGGCCTCTTCCACGCTCGCTCGTCAGATCGCCAATGGAGCACCCGCCGAGGTGTATATCTCCGCCAATGTCGAGTGGATGGACTGGCTCGGTGAGCAGGGGGTGGCGCTGACCGAGCGTACCGACCTGGTTCACAATCGTCTGGCCCTGGTGGCGCCGGCCGACTCGCAGCAGAAACCTTTCGCGCCCGGCGACGATGAGACAATCGCCGCTCGGCTCGGCGAGGACGCTCGACTGGCCGTCGGTGATCCGGCTCATGTACCGGCCGGCATCTACGCCAGGCAGGCACTGCAATCGCTGGGGGAGTGGGAGACGTTGGCACCACGCCTGGCGCGCGCCGCTAACGTGCGGGCGGCACTGGCCCTGGTCGAGCGGGGGGAAGCGCCCCTGGGGGTGGTATACAGCACGGATGCCCGGGCCAGCGATACCGTCCGGCAACTGGGGCTGTTTCCGTCATCTTCTCACGCGTCGATCACTTACCCGGTCGCGGTGGTCGGCGAGCGTCCTTCGGACGCTGCCTTGACGCTTCGTCGCTGGTTGGAGAGCGACGACGCCATGGCGATATTTCGGGCAGAGGGGTTCGGAACCTAGACTCGAGCTACGAGCTACGAGCTACGAGCTACGAGCTACGAGCTACGAGCTACGAGCTACGAGCTACGCTGCCTTGGGGTTGCCCTTCGAATCTCTTGGCTCGAGTCT
>NZ_JAVXUS010000013.1:0-105254 GCF_032334135.1 Halomonas sp. I1 | reverse complement strand
CGTTTCAAGACGGCGATCCTGTTTCATTTCGGCGGGCTGGAAATGACACCTAACCCACTGAAATAGATGAAGAGCCAAAACATCTGCCCCCTGAATGCACCCATTACCTTGAGCGTTCACGAATGCCGCACTGTTCTTTGGACTCCAGACATATAAAGTTGATTTGCTGGGGAGTTCAGCAAATCTCATTGATGGCTTGGTTTCACCGTACCAGGCACCATGAGCGCTACAGCCACTCAAGGTGATAATCGATATAAGCATCATTGCAGTTTTTAACATTACACATATCCATGTCTTGAATTGTCATGCGGGGCTGTGTTCTCTCAGCGGTATCGAGAGTGAAGAGCCTGTTTCTGTTGATGGGAAAGGCTTCCATCAACAAGACTCTTGTCCCACTGTAGTGGCGGCTCGGTCCGCGTGGCGTGGGGGGCTTCAACGTTGTTGCAGCCAAAGGGGAATGGGGGACCGTTTAGCTGTCGCCATCCCGGCGTGGCAGGGGGGCGAAGGTATCGTCGAAGATGGCATCAAGGTCGAAGGTGGAATGCTGGCCGATGGCGTCGAAGTTGTCGTTCAGCCACTGGTCGGCCCAACGCCGACCCAGTTCATGGAGCCGCGAGATGAACTCCCATTCGGCGTTCATCTTGCTGGAGGCGCTGAGTTCCTGGACCTCCTGCTCGGCGTGGATCAGGTGCAGGCGCATCGCGCGGACGCGCTCGAGTTCCAGGCCTTCGGCCTCGATCAGCCGCTGGAGCAGCCGGATGCTGCGCAGTTCCTTGACCAGGCTGGAGTTGAAGGTGATCTCGTTGACCCGGTTGATGATCTCCCGGGCGCCGTCGGGCAGCCTGCGGCGGACCAGCGGATTGACCTGCACCACCACCAGGTCGCTGCAGCCACGGTTGTCGACCAGCGGATAGAGGGCGGGATTGCCGCTGTAGCCGCCGTCCCAGTAGGCCTCGCCGTCGATTTCCACGGGCGGGAACAGCGTCGGCAGACAGGCCGAGGCCATCAGGGTATCCACCGAGAGGGCGGGCTGGCGAAAGATCGTTGCCCGGCCGGTGCGCACGTTGGTGGCGGTGACGAAGACCTTGACCTGGCCGCAGGCGTTGACCCGCGTGAAGTCGATCTGTTTCTCGATCAGGTCGCGCAGGGGATTGATGCCCAGCGGATTGAGTCGCCCCGGGTCCACCAGCCGGGTCAGCCCCTCCAGGAACAGGTAGCCGGGGGAGTAATCGAGGCTGTCGTTGCCCATCATGCGGTCCCAGAAGGTGCGCCGCAGGGGGGAGAAGCGGGCCATGCGGCTCACCGCCTCCCAGAAGTCACGCAGCGCCTCACGGGCGCCGTCGCGGCCGTTGCGGTGCAGGCCGTCGGCGAGCATCACGGCGTTCATGGCCCCGGCGCTGGTGCCGCTGATGGCGTCGATTTCCAGCCGCTCGTCCTCCAGCAGGCGGTCGAGCACGCCCCAGGTCAGGGCCCCGTGGGAGCCGCCGCCCTGCAGGGCCAGGTCGATACGTTTCCTGTCTGCCGCGGGTGTGCCGTTCGCCATCGCCGTGGCCTCCGCTCTCGGTCGCCATGCTGCGGTGCATTGTAGCCGGCTCGGGCGTTGACTGCCGTGGGCGCTGGTGAGAGGTGCAGACGCGAGGGGATACGGTGAGCGGTGCGTCGGTCAGGCGAATGGGGGGGGCAAAACGAACGAGCCCATCGGCCGTTGGGCGCGATGGGCTCGGTGGAGAGGGCGCGGCGCGTTCAGGCGCTGGCGGCACTCGACTGACGGGCATCCTGGTGGCGGCTGCGCACCACGCGATAGCCCACGGCGCCGGCGATCACCAGCATGGCGCCGCAACCTACGGCCAGGGCGTAGGCGCCGGTGACCGCGGACTCGGGGATGCCGAAGCGGCCGGCTAGTCCGGCCAGCGTATCGGCGTACTGGCGCCACAGGAAGGCGCCGACGCCGACGCCCGCCAGCATGGTGAACACAGCGATGCTGCGGGAACCTGCGGCCCAGCCGCTGGGTTCGTGCTCGTCGGTACGATGCAGGAAGGCCCGGTAATCACGCTCGGCCTGGCTGACCCGGGTCAGCGACGAGGCCACGGCAATGGCCACCAGTGCCATCAGGGTGCTGAGCAGCACCGGGTGCAGGTAGGTCGGCAGCGCGATCCACTCGGCCTGGACCATCAGCGACAGGATGAGGTTGCCGACGAAGCCCACCGTCAGGCCCCAGCCGGCCCCGGCGGCGGTGATCCGGCGGCTCCAGATGCTCATCAGCGCCACCGGGCCCCAGGAGGAGGCGAACAGGGTCGCCGCGAACCATACCACGGCCATCACCGCCGGCGGTTGGAACAGGGCCAGGATCAGGGCGGCCAGGCCGGCACCCAGCACCGCGAGGCGGCTGGCGCGCATGGCCGAAGCCTCGCTGCGGTTGGCGGGCAGGATGTCGTTGGAGATGCTGAAGCCGATGATCGACAGGAAGGTCGAGCAGGAGGACAGGCCAGCGGCGAAGACGCCGGTCAGGATCACTACGCCCAGCCAGGCCGGCAGGACGTTGAGGGCCGCCCACACCATGGCGCGTTCGCCGTTCAGGGTCGGGTCGTAGAGGTTGATGGCCGCGCCGGTCATCATCATCAGCGCGTAGAAGACCGCCAGCGACACCGCGGTGAGCATCGCCGAGCGCATGACCACGTGCTCGTTGCGCGCCATCAGGTAGCGGCTGGACTGCCAGGGGCTTGCCGCCAGCACGGCGGCCCACACCAGGCCTAGCGTCAGGCCCCAGGTCAGGGCCTCGCCCGGCGTGGAGAAGGTCGCATCCTCACCCTCGAGGACGCCATGCCATAGCGCGATGCCGGGCTTGTCGCCCTGGCTCAGCAGCCCCTCGACGACGCCGTGCCAGCCGCCCAGGTCGTGGATGATGTAGAGCGAGCCGCCCAGCGCCGCCACGGAGAAGATCACGAACATGATCGTGTCGGTCAGCATCACGCCCGGCGAGCCGGAGTAGAGGATGAAGCCGGTATAGGTCAGCCACACCAGCACCAGACCGACCCAGTAGGGCATGCCGGTGAGTTCCTCGAACATGATGCCGGCGCCCTGCATCACGCCCAGCAGGTAGGCGCCCAGGCCGAGCACGGTGGTCAGGCCTGCGATCCGCTGTACGCGTTTCGAGGCGAAGCGCTTGCCGAAGAACTCCGGCACGGTCAGGGCACCGCTGCGGCGCAGGTAGCGGCCGAAGGCCAGCGCGCCGAGCAGGCAGCCCGAGGTGCTGATGGCGGCGAAGATGAGCATCACGAAGGGATAGCCCTGGTAGGCGAAGCCGGTCTCGCCGAGGAAGGCGCTGGTGCTCAGGTAGCTGGCGACCAGGGTGCCGAGGATCAGAAAGGTCGGGGCGTTGCGTCCGGCGACCAGATAGTCGTCGAGGTGCTTGACCCGTCGCCCGGCCAGATGGCCGATGACGAAGTAGCCGATCAGGCTCAGCAGGATGGCGGAGGTGTAGATCATGGCAGGAACCATAATTTGTTGAATTTGTGGCGCACCATGATGCGGCTTCGCCATGAGGAGGGCATTCTCGTAACGTCATGCCATGCGACTGATGCGACATTGAGCGCCGTCCTACCCCTCATGGACGCAGCGTCCCGCCACGAACGTCTTCCTGGGCTGGAGTTCGCCATCGAGCAGGGTGACGTCGGCATCGAAGCCGACGGCCAGGCGCCCCTTGCGGGCCTGCAGCCCGAGCACCCGGGCGACGTTGCCGGCGATCAGGTCCAGGGCCTGCTCGAGCGGGAGGATGTTCTCGCGTACCAGGCGCTGCCAGTCGGCGATCAGGGCGGTGTTGCGGGCCACGCGCATGCCGACGTAGCCGCCCTGGGCGTCGAACTCGGGCAGGCTGCCGTTGCAGTCGGAGCTGATGGTGATGCGCTCTCTCGGCACGCCGCGCCCGAGCAGAACGATCACCGCGTCGAAGGCGGAGAGGCCTTCCGCGCCGGGATCCTCGAAGGCGGTCAGGTCGACGCTGGCGCCGAAGGCGAGCGCGTAGTCCGCCGCCTCGTCGAGCAGGGCGCGGCGGCGATTGACGTGGGTGGGGATCACCTGGTCGGCGGGGATCTCGGTCTCGGACAGCAAGCGGCGCAGCGGCTCCAGGCCGCGGTCGCCGTCGCCGACATGAAAGTGACAGATACCGCGCTTGCCGGCCAGCAGGGCGCCGACGCGCACCTCGCTGACCAGCCGCTCGATCTCGTCCTGGCGCGGCTGGCTGGAGCGGTGATCGGAGATCGCCAGCTCGCCCAGGCCGATGACCTCGGGAATCCAGGCCAGGTCGCGCTGTAGATCGCCGGTGAGGGTCGGCGGCGGCACGCGGTAGGCGCCGGTGTACAGGTAGGCGGCGATGCCCTCGGCGCGCAGGCCGCGGACCTTGGCCAGCAGGTCCGCCGGCGAGCGGCTGAGGCTGTCGGTGCCGAGTACACCGACCACCGTGCCGATGCCCATGGCGGCGATCTCGGCGGCGGTGATCTCCGGGCAGCGGGTGACGAAGCCCCCTTCACCGCCGCCACCGGTGACATGCACATGTTGATCGATGAAGGCGGGGACGGCGGTCAGCTCGCGCGCCTCCACCAGGTGCACGGGCCAACCTGCCGGTATGGTGAGGTCGCGGCCCAGCGCCGCGATCCGGCCGTCGGCGATCAGCAGGTCGGTCTCCTCGCGCGGTTCCGGCGCGTACAGGCGGCCGACCCGCAGCAGGGTCAGCAGTGGTCTGCTCCGATTGCTTCCAGGCGTCATGGCGAGCTTCCTCGGTGGACGTCGTCGTTCATCCCGATTCGCTCGGGGTGGCAGGCGAGAAGCGCCGCCCCCGAAGGCGTTCGATGGCGCCGTCGATGTCATCGATCAGCAAGACCAGCAGGTCGCCCTCTCGGGCCGCATCGAAGGCTCTTTCGATCGCCATGTGCTCGTCGAGGACGGTCTCGAGCTCGCAGGCGGTTTCCGCCGCCGCCGCGCCATCGTGCAGCAAGCCGGCGGCCTCGCCAATGGCCCGTCCGCGCGGATGGGTTTCGCAGATGAATATGGCGTCGTGCATCCTGGCGAGCTGGGCGCCGAGGGCCAGAATATCCCCGTCGCGGCGATTGCCGGGGGCGCTTGCCACACCAATGCGGCGGCGCGCCGGGAGGCTGCCGACGAGCTCGTCGAGCGCCTCCAGGGCCGGCACATTGTGGCCGTAGTCGATGAGCACCTGTACCCCATCGGCCGCCACCAGATTGGTGCGCCCGGGGTTCTGGCCGGGGGTGGGATGAAAGGTCTGCAGCCCGGTCTGGATGGCGGCGATGTCGAGCCCCAGCGCGTAGGCGGCGGCGCTGGCGGCCAGGGCGTTGGCCACGTTGAAGCGGGCATGTCCCTCGAAGGTGATGGGCACGTCATCGACAGGGATGATCTCGGCTTCGACGCGGCCCTGGCGCATCACGATGCGCTCGCGGTGGACGGTGAAGGCCACCCCATGTTCGCGAACGTGCTGGTGGACGACGCGCGAGTCGGGATCCAGGGTGAAAAAGATGATGTTGCCGCGTGCCCATTGCTGACCCTCCAGCACATAAGGGTCGTCGGCATTGAGCACGGCGGTTCCCCCTTCGCGCACGGCGTCGATGACCACCGTCTTGCAGCGGGCCAGATCGTCGAGGGTATGGAGGTCGTGCTCGCCCAGGTGGTCGCTGGCGATATTGAGCAGCACGCCGACGTCGCACTCATCGAAGCCCAGGCCGCGACGCATGATGCCGCCTCGCGCCACCTCGAGCACGGCCTGCTCGACGGTGGGTTCGCGCAGCACGATGGCGGCCGCCTGCGGGCCGCTGTAGTCGCCGCGCATGATCACGTGGTTGTCGATCTCGATGGTGCCGGTACAGGCCATGCCGACCTTCCTGCCGGCGTGGCGCAGCAGGTGCGAGAGCAACCGCACCGTGGTCGTCTTGCCGTTGGTGCCGGTCACCGCGGTGATGGGAATGCGGCCGTCTCCGCCCTCGGGGAACAGCATGTCGACGACGTGTTGGCCGACATCTCGCCCCTGCCCGTGAGTCGGAGACAGGTGCATGCGAAACCCTGGCCCGGCATTGACCTCGACGACCGCCGCCGCCTGCTCTTCCAGCGGCCGGGTCAGGGTCTCGGCGATGAGGTCGATACCGATGATGTCGAGCCCGATCAGTCGGGCGATGCGTTCCGCCGCATAATGCACCTCGGGGTGGACATCATCGGTGACGTCCGTGGCCGTGCCCCCCGAGCTCAGGTTCGCCGTGGACTTCAGGTAGACGATCTCGTCCTGGGCGATCACGCCCTGCAGGGTCAGGTTCTGCTGGGCAATCAGCCGCAGTGACTGGTCATCCAGTTGAATGCGGGTGAGCAGGTTCTCGTGGCCGATGCCGCGGCGGGGGTCCCGGTTCGCCTGGTCCACCAGTTCCTGCAACGTGGATTCGCCGTCGCCGACCACGTGGGCGGGACGCCGCCGGGCCGCGGCCACCAGCTTGCCGTCGATCACCAGCAGGCGATGGTCCTCGCCCTTGATGTGCTGCTCGACGATGACCGACCGATGCTGTCGGGAGGCGGTTTCGTAGGCGTCGCGCAGCGCCTGCTCGTCCTGGAGGTCGGTGCTCACGCCGCGGCCATGGTTGCCGCTCAGCGGCTTCGCCACGACGGGATAGCCGATGCTGCTTGCGACCTCGAGCGCCTCATCGAGCGATTCGCAAACCTGCCCGATAGGGACCGGGATGCCGGCATCGCCGAGGAGCTGCTTGGTCCAGTCCTTGTCGCCGGCGATGCCGTGGCCGAGCAGGCTGGTGCGACAGGTCACCGTCGCCTGGAGGCGCTGCTGGCGGTGGCCATGCCCCAGCTGGATGTAGCTGGTCTCCTCGCTCAGGCGAGCGAAGGGAATGTTGCGGCGCTTGGCCGCGTCGACGATCGACGCGGTGGAGGGGCCCAGCATGTGGGCGTCGCGCACCGTCTTGAGGCGGGCGATGATCGTGGCCATGTCGATCTCGTCCCCGTCGAACAACCGGGCGACGAACTCGACCGCCTCGACCCCGGCCGCCAGGCCACAGGCCTCGTCCCGATAGCGGTAGACCACGTTGTAGACACCGGTGTCGTAGCTGTCGATGGTCTTGCCGTAGCCGACCGAGAAGCCGATCAGGTTCTGCAGCTCGATCGCCACGTGCTCCACGACGTGCCCGGCCCAGGTGCCGCGCGCGAGCCTTTCCAGGAAGCCGCCGGGGCGGCCGACCGAGCAGCGATGTGTCTGCAGGGTCGGGATGAGCTCGGTGAGGCGTTCGCCGATACCCGGGACGGTGTCGCTGGGGCGCTCCTCGAGCTCGCCGATGTCCAGGCGCATGAGGCACGTCGGATAGCGGCTGTAGTAGTTGGGACCACGCAGGGCCCGGTGTTCGAGGATCTTCATGTTGTCTCCGCCAGGCTGGCCTTGAGTGGGGCGGGCGCCAGGTAGCGTCGTGCCTCGATGTCGAAGCCGTGGCCGCTGATCAGGGCATGCATGACCATGTGCTCGATCGCCACCGCCTCGCCCATCGACAGCTCGGTGATGTTCGAGCTTGCCAGGTTGCGGCTGTCGATGAGGATGACATGCCCCGGTCCGATGGCTTCGAGAATCTGGCTCGGGTGAATGATCACGGCGGCATCCTCGCCGAGCCCCACGCCCAGGTGCTCCGGGTTGCTTGCCCCGACCTCCATCAGGCGTGTGAAGCGCCCGCGCTCGAGGAAGTGGCTGTCGATGATGAGCCCATCGACGAAGCCGAGACCGGAGGTCATCTTGACGGCTCCCTTGCGCAGGGCATCCATGGCGTTGCCATCGTAGATCATGGTGCCCGGCATGGCCGCCGCGCCGGCGCTGGTGCCCGCCACGACGGCACCGGCCAGCAGGCGGTCGCGAATGGCCTTCAGCGTTGCCGAGCCGCCCAGCACAGTGGTCAGGCGCAGCTGGTCGCCGCCGGTGAAGAAGATCACGCCGCTGCGCTCGATCAGTTCGACGTTGCCAGGGTCGGCGGCCTGCCGGCGGTCCTGGATGTCGAGCGCATGGACACGGCGGGCGCCGAGGCGTGTGAAGGCGGCCTCGTATTCGGGGAGTACCTGATCGGGGATGCTGCTGGCGGTGGCGATGACGGTGACGTCGTCACTACCGCTGGGGGCGAGAGCGAAAACCTGCTTCAGGATTTCGAGATCGGATGTCTTATCCTCGGCACCGCCGATCGCCACGATGTGGCCGAGTGTGGCGGGCAGCTGAGAGGTCATAATCCCGTTCGTCGCCTAGCGACGCTTTTGAGGAAATGTCGAAATCCAATGACCAAGTGAGCAAGTCGATGAATAGTCGGATGCCTGCTTCCTGTCTCACGGTATAGCAGCCATCCACCGGCGGGGCTAGAACAAACGCCTGACCGATGCCGCGGGTGGGGCGTCGATCAGTGATCACGCCTGGCCCAGCAGCAGGCCACCTTCGATGGGAATGAAGCGCGAGGCCGAGCGGATCAGGGCGTCGGCGGTGAGGGCGGGAACCCCGAAGACTTCCACCTCCACCCCGAATTTGTCGTGCAGCTTGTCGACCAGCAAGGCGAAGTCGCCGTCGCCGGAGGCCAGCACCACTAGGTCGGCCTCGCCGGCATGTTCGATGGCGTCCAGGGTGATGCCCACGTCCCAGTCGCCCTTGGCCGAGCCGTCGGCGCGCTGGATGAAGGGCTTGAGTTTCACCTCGAAGCCGATGGCGCGCAGGATGTTCTGGAACTGGCGTTGCTTCTCGTCGCCACGGTCGACGGCGTAGGCGATGGCCCGGCTCACCTGACGCCCTTTGGTGGCTCGGGCCCAGAGCGCGTTGTAGTCGACGTTGCGTCGATGGGCCTGGCGGCTGGTGTAATAGAGGTTCTGGACGTCCAGCAGGATCAGTACCGTTTGCATGCAGGCCCCTGATGGTGGCCGGGTGGCCGTGTGGCTACCCGGGCGAGTAAGAACACGCCGGCTGGTGCCGATGGTTCAGGTGGCGTCGTGGTGGTGTGAGCCGAGGATATGATGGAAGCTCCAGTCTTTCACCATGGGATCCTCGGGGTTGATGACGATGTCGGAACGTGCCAGGACATAACTCTTGCCGGTGATGGTGTTTTCCACGACCTGGTGAGTGCCTTCCTGGCGGGTGCCGGTGAACTCGCCGATGAAGCCGGTCTCGCGCAGGGAGACCGTCTCGAGCTTGTCGCCCGGCCGGATGCGGCCTTCATGGTTCATCAGCGCTAATCGGGCCGAGGTGCCGGTGCCGGTGGTGCTGCGGCAGATCACGCCGGGGTGAACGTAGGTCGCCGAGCGTGAGCGGTAGAAATCATCGGCGACTTGCTCCACCGGTCCCATGAAGTGGAGGAAGGGCAGGGGGCCGACATCGCCCAGAGTGTAGTGGGAAAAACCGCGCTCGGCCTGGATCGCCTCGACGATCTTGTGAGCGCATTCGGCGAGGCGACGCTCTTCTTCCTCGACCAGCATGAAGCCCAACTCGGTGGCATCGACCAGGGCATAGAAGCCGCCGCTGTAAGCCACGCTATAAGTCACGTCGCCGATCGAGGGCACGTGGATGCTGGCCTTGTGGGTGTCGATATAGCTGGGCAGGCCCTCGCAGGTGATGGCCTCGACCACGCCGTTCTCGATCAGCGCCTCGATCTGCACCAGCCCGGCGGGGGCCTCGAGCATGAAGCGTTGCCGGCCCTCCTGCTTGGGAACCAGGCCGGCCTCGAGTACCGCGGTGGCCGTACAGATGGTGTTGGAGCCGGAGTAGATGGGGTAGCCCATCACTTCCATGATGATGTAGCCGGCTTCGGCCCGAGGGTCGCTGGCCGGCACGATCAGGTCCACCGACATTTCGGGGATGCCGTAGGGCTCTTCGAGGAGCAGCTTGCGCAGTCCATCCGCGTCGTCGCGCAGGTATTCCATCTGCGCACGCACGGTATCGCCGGGCAAGGGAGTGATGCCGCCGAGCACGATGCGGCTGACATCGCCGCCGGCGTGGGTGTCCATCAGGCGGATACCGAGTTCCTGTGGCCTGGGTGTCTGACTCATTGGTGTCCCTCGAGGGCGTGGGGGGCGCCGTGTCGTGACCACTCGCTGTCCGGCACGATGACGATCTTGCCCAGATAGTTGCTGCCGCGATTGACGAAGTAGCGTTCGGCGTCGTGCAGGTCGGAGAGCTTGAAGGCGGCATGCAGTACCGGCTTGAGCTGGCCATCGCGAATCCAGGCGACCAGTTGTTCGGCTTCCTCGCGGGTACCGTGGGAGACGCCGAAGATCTGCACCTGGTAGAGATAGATGCGCGTCCACATGATCTCGCTGACGTTGCCGCCGCTGGCGCCGGCGATGGAAAGCCGAGGGTAGCTGGCGCGGGCCTTCATGTCGAAGATCATGGTGTCGATGAAGCGGTCCGTCATCTCGCCGCCGACCAGGTCCATCACCGCGTCGATGGGGGCGCCACCGGTCACGGCCTTGACCTGTTCGGTGAAATCGCTCATGTCGGAGCGATCGAGCACCGCTTCGGCGCCGAGATCCAGCAGAGGCTGGGCCTTGTCGCGCTGGCTCAGGGCATAGGGCACGGCGCCGACGATTCGGCAGAGCTGGATGAGGGCGGTACCCACGCCACCGCTGGCGCCCGTGACCAGGACGCGCTCGCCGCCCTTGATGCCCGCCGAGGTCATCATGTGGTAGGCCGTCTGATAGGAACACATGCCCATGGCGGCCAGTTCGGCATCGCTCAGCTCGGGGTTGGGCACGTGATGAAATTGGTCGGACGGTACGGCGACGTACTCGGCGTAGCCGCCGTCGGCGCCATGGCCGTAGTAGTCCGGCGTCAGGTTGATGTCGCGGCGTTCGTCGGCATAGAGATTGAAGTCCAGCAAGCCTCGCTCGCCGAGGCGTGATGCGTCGACGCCGTCACCCACGGCCACGACCTGGCCGACGATGTCGGCGCCCTGGATGCGCGGAAAGGTCAGGGTCGGCGAGCCCCCCATGGCGAAGGAGGCCACCTCACCCTTGTCCTTGGTGGGGTAGAGGCCTTCGCGCGCCTTGCGGTCGGTGTTGTTCTTGGCCGTGGCGGTGACCTTCACCAGCACCTCGCCGGGACCGGGACGCGGCGTGGACACGGACTCGTCGTAGACCAGCTGGTCCACGTCGCCGTGTCCGGTCAGCAACATGGCCGACATGGTGGTGGGGACGGTCTCCGGCAGAGGGGTGAAGCCCATCGGCGTGCTCCTCGCATTGGGTCATGAGTGGGTGGAGGTTCGGGAAAAGTGAAGCGGGTGGTATAGAGCGCCGACAATAGCAAAGAACCGCAGGTTGGCCAGTGGGTTTTTTTTCCGATTTTCAGGCGCCGGGCGGGACGTTTTTTCGGTGCGGCGGGAAGGAGGCGCGATCGCGTTGACAAGGGATTCCAAGCGTTGACGGGGCCTGGCGTGGGTCGCTTGCACTGATATCGGCACGGCGTCATGGTGAGAAGGTGTTCACCACCATCATGCCGAGGTCCGCGCGATGTCGCTGATCGATCTACGCGCTACCAATCTCGCACGCGAACATGTGGCCCATTCGCATGGGCATCATCAGTTGATCCTGGCGACGCGAGGGGCCACCGAGCTGTCCATCGAGGGCAACGGCGAGCGGATCACCGGCAGCCGAGGCTGCCTGATTCCCTGTGCCCATCATCATGAGTATCTGGGCGATGGGCGGAACCGCACCTTCGTACTGGATATTCCCGTTGCCACGCTGCCGTCGTTGCGTGATGCCGCTGAAATGGAGCGGCTGTTCGACCGCCCGCGATTCTTCGGTGTGCCGCCGCGCCTCAATCGTCTGGCCGACAGCCTGATGCAGCAGCTAGAGTCGTGCCCGGCCCTGCACAGCGAAATTGCCGCCTTGTTGCTGCGGGCGCTCTATCTCCACCTGGAGTCGCAGCCCTTGTCCGAGGAGGGGGAGGCGTATGTATCGGGGCGCGATGGTCGGCTCGACATGGTCCGCCTGGATGACTGGATAGATCGCCATCTGGCCGAGGAGATTCGCGTCGAGCATCTGGCCGCTCAGTGCGCACTGAGTGTCGGACATTTCCATGCCCGCTTTCGCGAATGCATCGGCATGACGCCCCAGGCCTATGTTCAGCAGCGTCGCCTCGAGCATGCCCGGACACTGGTCAATCACAGTGGCCTGAGTCTCGGGCAGATCGCTGCCCTGGTGGGGTTTCGTGACCAGGGAAGCTTTTCGCGCGCTTATCGGCGCGCCTTCGAGGCATCGCCGTCGAGCGAACGGGGTTGAGCCGAGACTCGTGAGCCTGGGGCAAGGATGTCTCATTCGCAGGCAAGCGCGAAGGCGTATCGCTTCCTACATTGCTGTATAGAGGTTCGTTCAGGGAGCCGGCTCCCGGCGAACGAGAACAACAGCAAAAACGCGAGGACGATACGATGCAGAGGAATTCACTTGCTCGCCTGGCGGCGCTTGCCGCCTTGCCGATGGCCATGGCCAGTGCTCAGGCTCAGGCACAGTCCCACGAGATGGCCATCGCCACCCTGATCCCCGAGAATCTCGAGAACAACAGCATCTATCCAGCACTGGTGCACTTCAAGGAGCTGGTCGAATCGCGAACCGACGGTGACCTGGCGGTCAGTCTCTTCGGCGGCGGTCAAATGGGGTCCGAGGTCGAAACCGGCTCGCAGGTGCAGGCCGGTGGGCGCGCCCTGCAATCGAGCGTGCTCACCTCCGGGGCGATGTCTTCCTTCTATGAGGACTACCAGATCGTCACGGCGCCCTTTCTGTTCGACAACTGGCGCCAGGCCTGGGCGTTCTTCGACAGCGAGTGGTTCGCGGACTTCATGTCCGGTGCCATCGAGGCGGCCGACATGCGCTATCTCGGCACCTTCGATGACGGTGGCGGCTTCGTGGCCTTCACCAACAACGAGCGTCTGATCAAGACCGTCGAAGATCTCGAGGGGCTCAATATTCGTACCGAGGAAAACCCGGCCCATGTGGCGACCATGAAGGCGCTGGGTGCCTCGGCCACCCCCTTGCCCTGGGGCGAGCTGATTACCGCCCTGGAAACCGGCCTGGCCGATGGACAGTTCAACGCGCCGGTGATCAATACCACCTATGGTCTGGACGAAGTGACCGATTACACGACCCTGACCGGCCATGTTTACAACAGTGCGTCCTGGGTGGTCAGCGAGACCTGGTTCCAGGAGCTGCCTGAAGAATATCAACGCATCGTCACCGATGCTGCGAGGGAAGCGGTAGCGCTGAGTCACGGTGCTTCGGCGATGCTCGCCACGGCCAGCTGGCAAAAATCCTGCGAGCTGTTCGAAGAGTGTTACATCATGCCCACCGAGGAACGTCAGCGGATGGCCGAGATTGCTCGTCCGGCCTGGAAGGAATGGATCGTCGAGGACTTCGGTGCCGACGAGCAACTGGTCGAGGACATGCTGGCCAAGGTGGAGGCGCTTCGCGACTCCCTGCCGGATGAGGCCTTCCAGCGTTACGGCCAGTAAGGCTCGCCAGGCCGAGCGGTAGCCGTGGCGGAGCTGGACGCCGCCATGGCTACCGTCCCTTCTGTTCGCTCATCCGGGTACCGATCATGTCGCTATTGACTCAGGCCCGCCGTCTCAGTGATGCCGTCAACCAGGTCGCCGTTGTGGTCTGTGTTATCTGCATCCTCGGCATGCTGACGATTTCCTTCACGGGCTTTCTTTATACCCTGTTCACCGGTAGCGCCCTGAGCTGGACCTATTCGCTGGCTCGGCTATTTCTTCCCTGGATCGGCATGCTGTCATCGACCATCGCCCTGCATGCCGGCGAGCACGTCGCCATGACGCTGCTGATGCGGGTGCTGCCCGAGGCGCTGGTCAAGCTCGCCGCCATGCTCACACTTGTGGTGATCGCGTGCTTTTCGCTGCTGGTGATCTGGTACGGCTGGAGCTTCTTCCAGAATGCCACTCAGGTCTACATGGTGTCGGATGCCATCCAGATCTCGCGCAAGTGGACGGCCGTTGCCGTGCCTCTGGCCGGTGTCATCTTCCTGTTGCACCTGGTACATGGCTTCAGCCTGCTGGAGCACTTCACGGATGAGGCCGCGGTGATCGAAGAGGCGATCCACGGCCAGGACGAGGAATCCCGCTCATGACGCCTGCCATCATCGCTTTTGTCGTCGTCCTGTTGATCGGTGCGCCGGTCGCCGTGGTCATGGCGATCTCTGGTGTCGCCGGCGTCTATTCGCTCGGCGGCGAGCGCCTTGTCGGTATCATCGCCGATCGCATGTTCTCCGGGGTGTCCGGTTACATGCTGATCGCCGTGCCGTACTTCATCTTTACTGCCGAGCTGATGAACCAGGGCGGGCTGACCCAGAAGCTGATCGCCTTCAACAATGCCCTGTTTGGACGCATTCGCGGGGCCTTGTCCCATGTCAACGTCACGGTATCGCTGTTCTTCGCAGGGCTGACCGGGGCGGCCATCACCGACACCGTGGCGATCGGCAAGATCATGATCCCCGAGATGAAAAAGCAGGGATATGATGCCGAGTATGCCGCCGCCATCACGGCCTGCTCGTCGATCATCGGGCCGATCATTCCGCCGAGTGTGGTGATGGTGGTCTATGCCACCCTGTTGCGCGATACCTCGGTCATCGATCTGTTCGCCGGCGGCATCCTGCCCGGTGTCATGATGACCGGGGCGCTGCTGTTGACCAGCATCGTGCTGGCCTGGAAGCGGGGCTACCCGAAGCAGGCGGGCACGTCGATTCGCGTGGCCATCCTGGCGTTCTTCTCGGCCTTGCCGGCCATGCTGGTGCCGTTGATCATCCTCGGCGGCATTCTCTCGGGCATGACGACCATCACCGAGGCATCCGGGTTCGCCGCCGTCTACGCGATCTTCATCGGCTTCGTCTTCTACCGTAACCTGACCCTGAAGAAGGTATGGAATGCCCTGGTGACCACGGTGAAGTTCTCCGGCGTGGTGTTTTTCCTGCTGGCGACCTCGGCGGTACTCGGCTGGTTCGTGACGCGCTCCGGCATCGCCCGGGAGGCCGCGACACTCATCACCACGCTGAGTGACGTGCCCTTCGTGCAGATCATGCTGGTGTGTCTGTTGCTGATCGTGCTCGGTACGGTGATGGACGTGTTGCCGGCACTGGTGGTGATCGGCCCGGTAGTGGTTCCGGCCATGGTGTCGCTCGGCTTCGATCCGCTGCATTTCGCCATCGTCATGATCGTCACCTTGAACATCGCCAACGTCACGCCACCCGTGGGCATGACCTTGATGACGGCGGCGCGCATCGCTGAGGTGCCCTATGAACGGGCGATCCTGGCCTCGTTGCCGTTCTACTGCGCTTTCATTGCCGTGGTGGTACTTCTGGCGGCCTTCCCGTTCTTTTCCACCTGGATTCCCTCGCTGCTTGGCTGAGGGACGATGCGAGGAGGCAGTCCATGAGGCTTTTCTATCATCCGGACCAGGAACGTCATGCGCCGGGGCGTTTTCTGCTGCGGGGCAAGCCGGCCCCGTCTCCGGAAGGGCCGGTGCGCGCCGAGTTGCTGGCGCAAGGGCTGGCCGATGTCGGCATGTCGTTGACCGCCCCCGGCACCGTCGACAGCGAGCGCCTGAGGGCCCGCCTGGCGAGGATTCATACGCCACGCTATCTCGATTTCCTGGCGACCATTCATGAGCGCTGGCAGGCGCTGCCGGATGCCGCCGAAATCGTCGCGCCCAATGTGCATCCCTGCGGCGGAGGCCATCATTATCCACGCCATCCGGTCGGCCAGGCGGGTTGGCACCTGCACGACATGGCCTGCCCGATCACCGCCGACAGCTTCGCCGGTATCCTGGCCAGCGCGGCCACGGCCCAGGCTGCGGCCGAGGCGGTCAATGGCAGCGAACACCATGCCTATGCGCTGTGCCGCCCTCCCGGGCACCATGCCGGCCCGGACCGTGCCGGAGGCTTCTGCTTTCTCAACAATGCCGCGCTGGCGGCCACGGTACTGCGCGAGAGTTTCGCTCGCGTGGCCATCGTCGATGTGGACCTGCACCACGGCAATGGTACCCAGGACATCTTCTATGCTCGCCGGGATGTCTGGACCGGGTCGCTGCATGCCGATCCGGCGGATTTCTATCCGTTCTTCTGGGGCGGGGCCGACGAGACCGGCGAGGGGGAGGGTGAAGGGGCCAACGTGAATCTGCCGCTGCCCCTGGGCAGTGACGGTGCGGCCTTTCTCGACAGCCTGGAGACGTTGCTCGGGCGTCTCGACGATTACGCGCCCCAGGCTGTGGTGGTGGCGCTCGGCCTGGATGCCCACAAGGCCGACCCCCTGGCCGGGCTGGCCCTGGAGAGCGAGGACTTCATGGCGGTGGGGCGTCGGCTCGCCGCACTCAACCTGCCCACGGTGCTGGTGCAGGAGGGTGGCTATCCCACTGAACACCTGAGTCATAATCTGGCCGCCTTCATGGCCGGCTTCACCGGTGCCCGAGAGGGGGCCGACCAATGATCCAGAGAGGAACGAGATGAGCCTGACCCATCACGACAGCAATGCCCGCATGAGCCAGATCGCCATTCACGGCGGCACCGTCTACCTGGCCGGGCAGGTACCCAGCGATGCTAGTGCCGACATGCGTGGCCAGACCGAGCAGGTCCTGGGGCGCATCGACGACCTCCTCGAGCGAGCCGGTACCTCCAGGGCGTATCTGGTGTCGGCCCAGATCTGGGTGAGCGACATGGCCGAGTTCGACGACATGAACGCCGCTTGGGATGCCTGGGTGACCCCGGGTCGGCCGCCAGTGCGTGCGGCGGTGGAAGCGCAACTGGCCAAGCCCGAGTGGAAGGTCGAGATCATGGTCGTGGCGGCATTGCCGGAGGAGTGATATGCGCATCATCGACGCCGAGGAAGTGGCTGCCAGCCTGGCCTGGCCTGTCCTGGTGGATCGGTTGGCCGATACCTTCCGTCAGGGTGTGGAGTCGCCTCCGCGCCACCACCATGCCATGCACCGTCATGACGGCGAAGCGACCTTGCTGCTGATGCCGGCCTGGGAAAAGGACGGCTACATCGGGGTGAAGATGGTCAACGTCTTTCCCCAGAATGCCGCCCATGGCCTGCCGGCAATCGCCGGGGTCTATCTGCTCAGCGAGGGGGACCATGGGCGCCCGCTGGCCTGTATCGACGGTAGCGAGCTGACGCGTCGGCGAACCGCCGCCGCCTCGGCGCTGGCCGCTCGCGAGCTGGCCCGTGACGATGCCGAGACGCTGTTGGTGGTGGGGACCGGCAAGCTGGCGCCGATGGTCATCGAGGCGCATGCATCGGTGCGGCCCATCCGGCGTGTCCGCATCTGGGGACGCCAGCCGGACAAGGCGCGCTGTCTGGCCGAGGCGTACGCCGACCGCTTCGATACCGAGGCGGTCACCGATCTGCAAGCGGCGTGCGGTGAAGCCGATCTGATCAGTTGCGTGACGCTGTCCACCGAGCCGCTGGTGCGTGGCGAGTGGTTGACGCCCGGGACCCATCTCGATCTGATCGGCGCCTTTCGGCCCAGCATGCGCGAGACCGATGGCGAATGCCTGCGGCGTGGCGAGGTCTTTGTGGATACCTACGCCGGTGCGCGTGGCGAGGCGGGCGACATCCATCAGGCGGTCGACGAGGGGGCCTTCGCGTTCGATGACATCCGTGCGGAGCTTGCCGAGTTGCTGACGGGTCGCCAGGGCGGGCGCAGTGATTCCGAGGCCATCACGGTGTTCAAGTCGGTGGGGGCCTCGCTGGAGGACCTGGCGGCGGCCATCGCGGTCTGGGAAGGTCGGAGAGGTACCGAGTGAGTACGGGGTTTTTCTGGCATGAGCGTTGTTTCTGGCATGACCCGGGGGCCATCGGTGTCTTCGCTTCGCTCGGCGACTTTCGCCAGCCTCAGCCGGCGTCCGAGAGTCCGGAAAGCAAGCGACGCTTGAAGAACCTGCTGGAGGTTTCGGGGCTGATCGATGAACTCGAGGTCCTCAAGGCGAGTCCGGCCGAGAACAGCGACCTGCGGCGCTTCCATACCGAGGCCTATCTAGACCGACTCGACGCGGGAGATCGCGATCAGGGCGGTGATGCCGGCGAGGGCGCGCCCTATCTGCCGGGTAGCCTGGCGGCGGCTCGGCAATCCGCGGGTCTGGCCGCCGCCGCCGTCGAGGCGGTGGCGCGAAGGCAAGTGGATAATGCCTATGCCTTGTGCCGTCCGCCGGGCCATCATGCCGAAGCGGATCGTGGTCGCGGCTTCTGCCTGCTGGGCAATATCCCGGTGGCGGTCATGCGGGCTCGGGCACTGGGCCTGGTGCGCCGGGTGGCGGTTCTCGACTGGGACGTGCATCACGGTAACGGCCAGCAAGCCGCCTTTTATGCCGACCCTGAGGTACTGACCGTGTCGGTGCACCAGGACGGCAATTATCCGCTGGAAACCGGTGCCTTCGAGGAGCAAGGGGCAGGCGAGGGTGCCGGGACCAATCTCAACCTGCCGTTACCGCCGGGGTGCGGCCTCGGTGCCTATGAGTACGCCATGCGTTCGCTGGTGTTGCCGGCCATCGAAGCCTTCGCGCCGGATCTCGTGGTGGTGGCCTGCGGCTACGATGCCTGCGCCAAGGATCCCCTGGGCAAGATGATGCTCAACAGTCGGGCCTTCGGTGACATGACCCGGGACCTGATGGCACTGGCCGAACGCACTTGCGGCGGGCGACTGGTGATGGTCCACGAGGGCGGCTATTCGGACGGCTATGTGCCGTTCTGCGGCCATGCGGTGATACAGGCGCTGAGTGGCAGCGCGATTTCGGTGCCCGATGCGCAGAACGACGAGATCGCCGCCTGGGGCTATCAGGCCTTGCAGCCTCACCAGCGCGGTATGATCGATGATTGGTGCGCTCGCTGGTTTTCCGACAGCGAGATGTGAGGAGAGGACAGCATGACGCCCCTTTATGATCGTGATGGATGGCTGTGGCTGGATGGCGAGTGGCTGCCCTGGCGGGAGGCCACGACCCATCTGCTGACTCACAGCCTGCACTATGGCATGGGCTGCTTCGAAGGTGTGCGCGCCTATGCCGGGCCGGCCGGCACGCATCTCTTTCGAGCCGAGGCGCATACGCGTCGGTTGATCGACAGTGCCCATATCCTCGACATTCCGCTGGCGTTCGATAGCGAAGCACTGCTCGAGGCTCAGCGTCAGTGCCTGGTCCGCAACAAGCTGCGTGATGCTTACTTGAAGCCCACGGTGTTTCTGGGGGCCGAGGGCCTGGGGCTTCGTGCTCAGGGGCTGACGACGCATGTGATGGTCGCGGCCTGGGACCTGGGGGCCTATATCTCCCCCGAGGCGGCGGCCATCGGTCTGCGGGCCATTACCTCGTCATGGGCTCGGCATCACGTCAATGTCAGTGCCTGTCGCGCCAAGACCAACGGCAACTACGTGAATTCGATCATGGCACTGAACAGTGCCGTGAAGGCAGGGTTCGACGAGACGCTGATGCTCGATACCGAGGGCCATGTGGCCGAGGCCTCGGCGGCCAACGTCTTCCTGCTGCGCGACGGCGTCCTGCATACCCCGCAGACCACCTCTTGTCTGCAGGGCATCACCCGCGACAGCGTGATCCAACTGGCCCGGGAGGTACTGGGCATGGAAGTGCAGGAGCGGCGTATCACCCGCGACGAAATCTATACCGCCGACGAAGCCTTCGTGACGGGAACCGCCGCCGAGATCCTGCCGTTGCGGGAGCTGGATGGTCGACGGGTCGGAGTGATGGCCGGGATGCCACTCCCCGGCGAGCCCATTCCCGACGAATCGGTCACTGCCCGCCTGCAACGGCTCTACCATCGGGTCACTCGAGGAGAGCTGGGCGATGACCTGGCGGCATTCGGCGACTGGCTGACGCCCATCTGAGAGTCAGTGCTTTCGGGTGACGAGCCAGTGGGTGATGCCCAGTGCCAGGACCACGGCGGCGATGGCGAGCACGTACTCGGCCGAGACGGTCTTGATGTCCAATACGATCACCTTCCGGGCGATGGCCATCAGCGCCGTGGCGATGACCAGTTGGATGGGCAAGACGTTGGTGCCGAGGTATAGACGGATGTTGATGAAGATCTCGATGTCAGCACCACCATGAAGGCGCCGAATAGCCGGAAAATATCGCTGACTTCCATCAGCAGGAAAGGCGGGGAGGTCAGTAGCTGGTAGAGGACGTAGATGACGTCGAAGACGCCCCAGAGAATCACCAGCACCATCAGGACAGCCAGCACCTTGACAGCAATGCGGATGACACGATGCAGGGTGCGGATCAACGGGTCGTCGTGTTCAGAGGGGAGTTCGTCGTGGACGAGCTGATGGCGTTGCTCCCGGGAAGTCTCAGGGTCCGTGCTCATGGCGTCTCTCCTGATTGGCCTGAACAGCACTCTGCCATCATGCGCCGAAATCCACCAAGAAAAACGCCACGGTGATCGTCACCGTGGCGAGCCATCCTCATCCTCCCTGGGCATCGTCCTGATGCCGGTGTCCCTGAAGGGCGTCCTGCCCCGTAGCGTCCCTGGCGCGACAATGGCAGTGTCCCTTGCCTGGTCCCATCCTCGGACAGGATTACTGTCGCGCACCGAGATGACATCGACGTGTCGTTTCGGTGACGGTTCGCTGACCGTGCGCCTCATTCGTCGTGAATGCCTTGCTCCAGTGAACTCAAGAGGCCGCGCAGCAGCGAGATATCGCGTCTTGTGGGCTGCGCACGGTCGAACAGGGCGCGCAACTGCTCTTCGGTACGGGCATGGGGTTGAGTGATGAAGCCGCTGGCTTGCATGACCCGCGAAAGGTGGTCATGGAAGTGGCCGAGTTGCTGTCGCGTGGGAAGCGGTACCGAAGCGTGACGGGGGGCCTGGTAATCGCTGTCGGGGCGACGGCGCCAGGCACCGAAGGTCTCGTAGGCCAGCACCTGAACGGCCTGGGAAAGATTGAGCACGCCATAGTCCGGGTTGGCAGGAATGCTGACCTGGTGGCTGCAGTCGCGGATCTCGTCGTTGGTCAGGCCGAAGCGTTCGCGCCCGAAGACCAGTGCTACCGGGGCATCCCTGGCGTTGTCGATCAGGCTGGCGGCCATTTCCGAAGGCTCGTCGTAGTGGGGCAGGGGGTAGCTGCGTAGCCGCGCACTGGCGCCCACCACCTGTACGCAGTCGGTCACCGCCTCGGTCAGCGAGCCGACGACACGGGCCTTGTCGACGACATCTTCGGCGCCGGCGGCGAGTCGGGAGGCTTCGGGGTCGGGAAAACAGCGAGGATTGACCAGTACCAGATCGGTGAGGCCCATGGTCTTCATGGCCCGCGCCGAGGCGCCGATATTACCGGGATGATAGGTCTGAACGAGAACGATGCGGATGTTCGATAGCATGGGTCGGTTCTATGCGAGATGAGGGCGTAGTGTATTGAGTGGGTAAAAGCGGTAAGCCGTAAGCTATAAGCTGTAAGCCCCCCCCCAGGGTTCAAGTCATGCGCCCGGGTAATGGTCCGATCAGGATCGTCTTATAGCTTACGGCTTATGGCTTAAAGCTAAAAAGCCCCCCGCCGGTCTCCCGGCGAGGGGCTGTCTCAGGCTAGGCCTGGGGCAGGGGGCAGATTACATCATGCCGCCCATGCCTCCCATTCCGCCCATGCCACCCATGTCGCCGCCACCGGCAGAGTCCTGCTCGTCCGGGTCGTCGGCGATCATGCACTCGGTGGTGATCATCAGGCCGGCGATGGAGCCAGCGGACTGCACGGCGCTGCGAGTGACCTTGGCCGGGTCCAGCACGCCCATTTCGAACAGGTCGCCGAACTCGCCGGTCTGGGCGTTGTAGCCGAAGTTGCCTTCACCGTCCTTGACGCGGTTCAGGATCACGGAGGGTTCCTGGCCAGCGTTGGCGACGATCTGACGCAGCGGGGCTTCCATGGCGCGCACGGCGATGGCGATGCCGTGGGTCTGGTCCTCGTTCTCGCCCTTGAGGCCGGCGATCTTGGTCAGAACGCGGATCAGGGCGGTACCACCGCCGGGCACCACGCCTTCCTCGACGGCGGCGCGAGTGGAGTGCAGGGCGTCCTCGACGCGAGCCTTCTTCTCCTTCATCTCCACTTCGGTAGCGGCACCGACGCGGATCACGGCAACACCGCCGGCCAGCTTGGCGACGCGCTCCTGGAGCTTCTCGCGATCATAGTCGGAGGACGTTTCCTCGATCTGAGCACGGATCTGGCTGACGCGAGCTTCGATGTCTCCGTCCTTGCCGGCGCCATCGATGATAGTGGTGTTCTCCTTGGACATGGTCACGCGCTTGGCGGTGCCCAGGTGGTCCAGGGTGGTCTGCTCGAGATCCAGGCCCACTTCCTCGGAGATCACGGTGCCACCGGTGAGGATGGCGATGTCCTGCAGCATGGCCTTGCGGCGATCGCCGAAGCCGGGCGCCTTGGCCGCGGCAACCTTGACGATGCCACGCATGTTGTTCACCACCAGGGTCGCCAGGGCTTCGCCCTCGATGTCCTCGGCGATGATGACCAGCGGCTTGCCGGCCTTGGCGACGGCTTCCAGCGTCGGCAGCAGCTCGCGGATGTTGGAGACCTTCTTGTCCACCAGCAGGATGAACGGGTCTTCCAGTTCCACGGCCATGGTGTCCTGGTTGGTCACGAAGTACGGCGAAAGGTAGCCGCGATCGAACTGCATGCCTTCCACGACATCCAGTTCGTCGTCGAAGCCACGGCCTTCGTCGACGGTAATGACGCCTTCCTTGCCGACCTTCTCCATGGCGTCGGCGATGATCTGGCCGATGCGCTTGTCGCCGTTGGCGGAGATGGTGCCGACCTGGGCGATGGCGCTGGAGTCGGTGCACGGCACGGACAGCTCGCCGATTTCCTTGACGGCGGCGTCGACGGCCTGGTCGATGCCACGCTTCAGGTCCATCGGGTTCATGCCGGCGATGACGCCCTTGAGGCCTTCGGTGACGATGGACTGGGCCAGCACGGTGGCGGTGGTGGTACCGTCGCCCGCGACATCAGAGGTCTTGGAAGCGACTTCCTTGACCATCTGCGCGCCCATGTTCTCGAACCGGTCCTTGAGTTCGATTTCCTTGGCGACAGACACGCCGTCCTTGGTCACGGTCGGTGCGCCGAAGGACTTTTCCAGCACCACGTTGCGACCTTTCGGGCCCAGCGTCGCCTTGACGGCATTGGCGAGGGTGTCGACGCCCTTCGCCATGCGAGTGCGTGCATCACTGGAGAACTTGACTTGTTTCGCTGCCATTTTCGTATGCTTCCTGTGAGTTCGTGAACGTCAGAATTCGAGCGTGTTCGGCGTCGCGGCTCAGCCCTCGACGACGGCCAGGATGTCGGATTCGCTCATGATCAGGACTTCTTCGCCGTCGACTTTCTGCTTCTCGACGCCGAAGCCTTCCTTGAAGATCACGGTATCGCCGACCTTGACGTCGAGCGGACGGACATCGCCGCTTTCCAGAATCCGGCCGTTACCGACGGCGAGCACTTCGCCCCGAGTCGGCTTTTCCTGGGCACTGCCCGGGAGCACGATGCCGCCTGCGGTCTTCTGCTCTTCTTCAACGCGACGGATGACGACGCGATCGTGCAAGGGACGGATGTTCATTGCTCACGTTCTCCTGATGGTTGCTGTGCCGGGCGTCGCTGCCGCGGCGGTTGACATCATCCACCCGCGGTTGGCCCCGCGGGGTGAAGGCGGCTTTCGCCTTCCGTGTGAAAGACCCCGGCGAACCGGGATCGGAACTCGTTGCTGTCGGATAAGTGGGGCTTGCTGGACGTCTTTCAAGCCCCCGGCGGCAAAAAAATTCATCAACGGCGGTGGTACTCGTCGCGCTCGATGAAATCTCCCTCGAGCGGGGTGCCGGAAGCGTCTCCGGAATGCGTGCCATGCGTCTCGCGCTGGTGCGTGCCGGCCTGTTGCCAGTCGGCGTCAGCGTTGTCGCGGGACCGGTAAGCGGCCCCCTGGACATGGACACCGCCCATGCGCAGGCCGAGCTTGCCGAGCAGCTTGCCCATCAGTCGTCGAGCATCGGGGATCAGGCACATGAAGCCCAGGGTGTCCGACAGGAAGCCGGGGGCCATCAGCAGGGCACCACCAAAGATCAGCGCGGCACCGGTGAGCAGTTCACCGGACGGGACTTCGCCCCGTGCCATGCGCTCCTGGGCTCGGGCGAAGGTGGCAACGCCTTCGCGGCGGATCAAGTGCAGGCCGATGAAACCGGTGCCCAATACCAGGGCCAGAGTGGTCAGCAGCCCGATCTGGCTGCCGACCGAGAACAGCAGGATGAAGTCGAGCAACGCGAAAACGGTAAAGATGACGAGAAAAGGCATGGTGACTCCAGTATGGCGATTGACCACGACATGGGGGCGAGAGGCGAAAAATCAAGATACCGGTCAATACCAGGGATGCCGTCGTTGGGTGGGCAACGTAGACTCTGACATCGATATTGATTCATCCAACTGGAGGGCGCGCATGCAACTCGACAACAGGATCATCGCCATCACCGGCGGTGCACAGGGATTGGGCCTGGCAATGGCCGAACGGCTGGGACGCCGCGGCGCGACCCTGGCATTGCTCGACATGGACGGAGAGCGACTCGATGAGGCGCTGGGCAGCCTGGCGCATGCCGGTATCAAGGCACAGGGATTCGTGACCGATGTCGCCGAGGAAAACTCGGTGCGCGAGGCGTTTTCCGATATCGAGTCATCGCTCGGCCATCTCGATGGCCTGGTCAACAATGCCGGTATCGTTCGCGACGGCATGCTCGTCAAGGCTCGGGACGGCCGGGTGGAGAGCACCATGTCGCTGTCGCAATGGCAGAGCGTCATCGATGTGAATCTGACCGGGGTCTTTCTGTGCGGACGTGAAGCGGCGGCCCGCATGATCGAGGCGGGACGGGAAGGCGTGATCGTCAATATCTCCAGCATCTCCCGGGCCGGTAATCGAGGGCAGAGCAATTATTCAGCGGCCAAGGCCGGCGTGGCGGCACTGACAGTGACCTGGGCCGGTGAGCTGGCACGTCATGGCATCCGGGTCGGGGGTGTCGCGCCGGGGTTCATCGAGACGGAGATGACCGCATCGATCCGCGAGGACATGCTGGAACGCATCGCGTCGGGGGTTCCCTTGAAGCGACTGGGGCAACCCGAAGACATTGCCGAAAGCGTGGCCTTCATTTTCGAGAATGATTACTTCAGCGGTCGGATAGTGGAATGTGATGGAGGGCTACGCCTGTAGAGAGGTCGTGTCGACGTCACCGGCCCGGCCGGTGACGTCGCGCGGGCGTCAATAAGTGACATCATCCTCGAGGGCGTCAACGGTTGCCGTCCCGATGCCCTTGACCCGGGTCAGGTCGTCGGCATTTTCGAAGGGGCCATTGGCATCTCGCTCGGCGATGATGGCGTTGGCCTTGACGTCGCCGATACCGGGCAGTTCGGTGAGCAGGGCGACATCAGCGGTATTGATGTCGACGGGGGCGATCTGGCTGGCGCTGTCGGATGTCGTGGTGGATTCGGTCGTGGCGGGGTCGGTGGCGTCTTCGGCCAGGGCGAGGGGCGCGATGCCCAGCAGTAGTGCCAGGCCCAGGCTGGCGGTCAATCCCTTGATGTCGGTATGCATGCCGGTCTCCTCGTGACGTTTGTCGCTTGATAGCCAAATGGGCAGAGAGGGCGATATGCCCATGCTTCAAGCTAGTGCCGGCGGCCCGATGCGTGCGTAGGTGAAAGCAGAAATGATGGTACGGAGATCGAGGACACGAGATGCGCGAGATCGGCCAGGTGCGGTGAGGTGAATGGCTGATATACTGCCTCGGATCACCCCTCGCAGCCCAGGAGCCACTCGTGTCGACCGACTCCCCCTTGATCATTGCGCTCGATTACACATCGCTGGATGCCGCCCTGTGCATGGCCGACCGGCTCGACCCGGCGCGCTGCCGGCTCAAGGTCGGCAAGGAACTGTTCACCCGAAGCGGTCCCGATGTGCTTGAAGCGTTGCATGGGCGGGGTTTCGAGGTATTTCTTGACCTCAAGTTTCATGACATTCCCAACACGGTGGCGGGTGCTGTGCAGGCGGCAGCCGAACAGGGCGTATGGATGGTCAATGTGCATGCCGCCGGCGGTCGTCGGATGATGGAGGCCGCTCGTGAGCGCCTCGAGCAGCATGCCTTGTCGACCCACCTGATCGCGGTGACCGTGCTGACCAGCATGGATGACCAGGATCTGGCCGAAGTGGGGGTTACGACCTCGGCCGAGCAGCAGGTGACACGCCTGGCGACCCTGGCCAGGGATTGCGGACTTGATGGTGTGGTCTGTTCATCCCTGGAGGCCGAGACGTTGCGCGACTCGTGCGGGCCAGATTTTCTCAAGGTGACACCGGGCATCCGGCCGGCCACGGCTGCCGCCGACGATCAGCGTCGTATCATGACGCCAACCTCTGCCATGTCGGCAGGGAGTACGCACCTGGTGGTGGGGCGACCGGTCACGCAGGCTAGTGATCCCATGGCGGCCCTGGTGGCCATCGAGCGTGAGCTTGCCCTTGGGTAATGATAAGTGGCAGATGAGGCCTATTCGCCTTCGATGCCGGTAATGGGCTTGGTGGTGCCCCAGCTTCGGCATCGCGGGCATTGCCAATGGAGCTGCTCACCGCTGAAACCGCAGCGGCGGCATCGATGGCGAGGAAAGGCCTTGAGCAGGGTGCCGGTATGGTGTTGCAGGAGATCGAGGCGCTCATCGTGAGCGGCGGTGTCCTGGCGATAGAGCCGCATCAGATAATCGACGGCACCCAGGCTGGGTTCGCGGTTGAGTTGTCGAGCCACCAGGTCCAAAGCGGCGTTGGCGTCGCCATGATGGCGGCGCAGGCTTTCGGCCAGCAGGATGATCACGCTGGTGTAGGGGGTCTTGTCCAGCAGTGACTCGAGATGCTGGATAAGGCCGGTCTCGTCGTCCAACAGTCGATAAGCGCGGCTCAAGGGTTCCAGCATGGTGGGAACGAAAGCCTTGTCCTGATCCGGTATGCGACTCAGTAGACGGATGGCTTGTCGATACTGGCCCGTATCCAGGGCCATGTCGGCCAGCAGCAGGTTGGCACGCACGCAACGCCCATCGGTCGACAAGGCCTGCTTGAGATGCCGGCGAGCCAGCACGGGGCTTGCCGAGTGGCGTTCCGTGTCGGCCAGTTCACAGAGCCAGTGGGCAGCGGCGCGACGAATGTCGTCATATTGCCGGACCAGCGCTGGCAGGGCGACGTCCAGGGCGTCCTGCCACTCTCCTTCGCGTTCAAGAAGGTCGACCAGAAGCCGTTTGGCCGACTGACGCAGCTCGTCGCTCTGGGCATCCTTGACCAGGCCTTGCAACAGGCGCTCGGCGCGGTCCAGCAGCCCCAGGTGCAGGAAGTCGCGGGAGAGTTCCAGCTGGACACGGTCTCCCTGGTCGCCGGAGAGGGTCGGGCGAGCAAGAAGGTTCTGGTGGACCTTCACGGCGCGGTCGGCCTCGCCGCGGCTGCGGAACAGGTTGCCCAGCGCGATATGGGTCTCGATGGTGTCGCTGTTGACCTCGAGGGCACCGATGAAGGTCTCGATGGCTCGATCCTGCTGATCATTGAGCAGGTAGTTGAGCCCCACGAAGTAATCCCGGGCCAGGGTAGGCGACGATCCCGTCGCGCTGGTGCCTCGGCGTTCACGGCGGCCCAGCCACCATCCGATGGCGACCGCTGCCAACAACAGGGCTAGCAGCAGAACGTCGGGCATGTCAGGGGAGTTCCTTCATCTCCTGGATGCGTAGCCGGTCGAGTTCCTTGCGTTGTTGCTGATTGTGGCGTTGTGCGCGGGTCAGCAGGGCACGCAGGCGCAGGTAGACGCCGCTCATGGCCAGCATGCCCAGCAGCACGCCGATGGCCAGCGAGGCCAGCAGCCAGACGGACAGCGAGGCCGCGGGCAGTTCGACCCAGACCAGGTTGAGGGGCAGGGCCTGCTGGTTGTTGACGGCAAACAGGATGCCGACCAGCAACACCGCCAGCAGGATGATGGCCATGATCAGGCCTTTGAGCCAACGCATGTGCTTGTTCCCGTGTCAAATGGTTGAGAGTGGTCAGCCGGGCAATGGCCGATGTTCAGTAGCCCAGGGCGCGGCTGGCATCGACCTGCTCGCGCAGCTCCTTGCCGGGCTTGAAGTGTGGCACGAACTTGCCATTCAGCGCGACCGGGTCGCCGGTCTTGGGATTACGTCCGATGCGAGGCTCGCGATAATGCAGCGAGAAGCTGCCAAAGCCGCGAATCTCCACTCGACCGCCATCGGCCAGGGTGCCGGTGATATCGTCGAGTATCATGCGCACGGCGGTTTCCACATCCTTGACCGACAGCTCCGGCTGTCGCATGGCAATCTGTTCGATCAATTCGGACTTGGTCATCGGCTCTCTCCGTGATGCCCGGCGGGGTCGACTTGTGCCGAGTGAATTGTTTGCTCCAGCATACTGTGCAATTCTCGATAAAACAACGCACTACAACCTTAGACACAAGCGGGGACCTTGGCCAGGCGAAGGTGGTGCGTTTGTTGCTTGCGAATTCCTGGCCGAGCTGAACGGATGTTGCCATGCTGCTTGCGTCGGCCAGCCTCGGGTATACTGTGAGAACACTCACTCGATGCAACGAGGCCGACCTTGAACGATGATGCGTCCGCCGCGAGCGCCCAGCGCAAGCGTCTCTACTGGCATTCCCGGCGCGGCATGTGGGAACTCGACCTGCTGCTGGTGCCTTTTCTCGAACAGCGCTATGACGACCTCGATGAGAGGGATCAAGCGGCTTTCCGCACCTTGATCGGCGAGGAGGATCAGGATCTGTTCTTCTGGTTGATGCGTCGCGACTGGCCCGAGGAGCCCGAGCGTCGGCGTATCGTGAAGATGATCGTCGAGCATGCCGAGACCACCGATAATACTGCCCATCGCGGTCTCTAGGCTGTCGGTGGGACTCCACGTCGGCCTGGGTGTCGGCGTGATTGGAGTGCTGGGCTGGTGGGCTCCGGCCTGGCTGGCTGTCTCGAGTGCTCTGATCGTCACCGGTGTACTGGCACGTGTCCTGAGAGGCATGCCATACGGTGAGTTATGCCTCATGCCGCGGGATGGGGCGCCGCCTGCCTGGGGCTGGCGCGACAGCCCCCATGATGGCTGGCGCGAGATCGACCTGCGTTGTGATTATCTGGGTCCATGGTTGATCGGGCTGCGTGGTGACCGGAAGCGCTTCTGGCTGTGGCCGGACAGCGCCGAGCCGGCCAGGCTTCGCGAGGTACGTCGCGTCCTGCTGTCGCTTGATTGAGTCTTGTCCTCTACGGCCTTTGCGGATTCTGCCCGACCGCCCTCAGCTTGCCTCCAGGGCACTCAGGTAAATGCGTGATGGCGACGGGGCGGCGTCGGCGTGCAGGGGGCAGTCCGGGTTGTGGTGCAGGCCGCGCGATTCACGTCGCATCCGTGCGCTGGCCACGGTCAATCTCGCCAGACGAAGCGCATGCCAGAGGCTTGCCGCGTCGGGGTCCGGCGCCGTCCGGGCCAGGTGGGCGGTGTAGCGTTCGCTGAGCTCGGCCAGTCGTCGAGCCGCCTCGGCAAGCCCCGCATCGCTGCGCACGATGGCGACCCTGGCGCTCATCACGTTGCGCAGGGCATCCCCTAGCTCGGCGATCATCTCGCGTGAGGGGGGCGCTGTCCCTTGTGGGTGCTCGATCAAGGGGGCGGTACTGTCGGAGTGCCGCTCGGCAAGGTGGCGCGCACAGCCTCGGGCGAAGGCCAGGCACTCCAGCAAGGAGTTGCTGGCCATGCGGTTGGCACCATGCAGACCGGTGCAGGCGACCTCGCCGATGGCATACAGGCGAGGTACCGTGGTGGCGCCCGAGAGGTCGGTGCTGACGCCGCCACAGCTGTAGTGAGCGGCCGGTACGACCGGGATCGGCGTGCGGGCGAGATCGAGGCCTCGAGAGGCACAGTGGGCGTGGATAGTGGGGAAGTGGTGGCGAATCGCTTCCTCGCCCAGGTGGCGAATATCCAGCCAGACGTGATCGAGGCCGTTGCGTTGCATCTCGGTGTCGATGGCGCGGGCCACGATGTCTCGTGGGGCGAGCTCGGCCCGTGGGTCGATGTTCGGCATGAAGCGTTCGCCACCGGCGCCGAGCAGGTAGCCACCTTCGCCACGGACCGCCTCGCTGATCAGGAAGGGGGCCCCCTGTGGGTCGTAAAGGCAGGTGGGGTGGAACTGCTGAAACTCTAGATTCATCAATTCCGCGCCGAGTTCGGCGGCCATCATCATGCCTTCGCCGCTCGCGGGGTGAGGGCTCGTGGTATGCCGGTACAGACCACTGGCACCGCCGGTGGCGAGCACGGTGTCCCGAGCCATCAGAACATGAAGCTGGCTGGCCTCGTCGAGACAGCGAGCGCCCCGGCAGTGGCCGGCAGTGTCGGCGATTAACGCGATGGCGCTCAGGTCGTGGCGTACCGTGATATTGGCGTGTGTGCCGACATGGCGTTCCAGGGTCTCGATTACCGCTCGGCCGGTGGCATCATCGGCGTGAATGATGCGGCGCGCGCCGTGGCCGCCCTCCCGGGTGAGGTGGTAGGGGTAGCCGGCACTCGGGTCGGGGTCCGGGGTGAAGGGGACGCCCAGGGAAAGCAGCCAGGCGATGGCAGCGGGTCCCTGGTCCACCGTGAAGCGCACGGCAGCCTCATCGCAGAGCCCGTCTCCGGCCACCAGGGTATCGGCGACGTGGTCGTCGACATCGTCGCTGGGTGACAGCACGGCGGCGATGCCGCCCTGGGCCCAGCGGCTGGCGCCCCGTGTGTCCGGGGTGGGTTGCAAGAGGGTCACGGCGCGTCGATCGGCGATCTCCAGTGCCAGGGCCAGGCCAGCGGCGCCGCCGCCGATGATCAGCACGTCATGATGGCTCTCGGTCATCCGACTCTCCTTGATGGGGCGTGCGAGCCTTGTCCCGATGCGGGGCCTCAAGGCCACGGCGCCGGGCACGCTTGCGTAGACGGCGGCTGGGGAGGCGTTCCAGGCCACCGAGTCGTTCGATCAGTTCGCCGCTCAAGCGGGCCAGTTCGCGATTGAGCCACAGGTAGCCGCTAGGGCTGAACAGCTTGCGACCATCCTCTGCATAGGCATCGCCGGCGAGTTCCGCGTGGCGCTGGAGCTCGAAAGGCGGTATGTCGACATCGACCGGGTGACCGGTGCGGACCTGGAAGGCCAGGGTGCCGAGGTTGCGTGCCAGGGTGTGTTGCTGATCACGCAGGCCCTGCATCGCATCGATGCGCTCATGACCGGCTCGGGTATTCCAGTGGGTCTCCAGCAGCAGCTCGATGGTAGACAGCATCCGGCGTTGCAGGGAAATGAGGTCATCGAGTTCGCCGCGCCGCAGGCGACGTTCGCGATGAATGGCGTCGACCAGGCCGCGTTGCTTGATCAGCAGGCCGCTGCAGTGCTTCAGCAGCTCTCGTGTATCGAGGTCCGGGGCCGAGGTGGCCGAGGTATGCGCATGAAAGAGTCGTGCCATACGGTCGAGGTTGTCGGCCAGCATGAAGCGCAGCATGTCGGTGGCCTTGTGCGGCAGCACCAGGATAGTGACGGCGATGCCGATCAGGGTGCCCAGCAGGACATCGAAGCTGCGCCACAAGGCGACGGTGAGGTCATGGTTGCCACCCCCGGCGACCAGCAGTAGCGTGATGGCGAACATCAGGCCGCCATAACCATAACGCTTGCCAAAGGTCACCCAGGTGGCAACGGCGATACCCAGCAGGCTGCCGAGCGGTACCAGCAAGGACAGGCGGTCGGGCAGCAGGATCAGCAACAGGCCCCACAAGGCCCCCAGAATGGTGCCGAGCAGACGCTGCCGCCCCTTGTCTAGCACGCCGCCGATGTGGGGCAGGTTGCCCATCACCATCGCCGTGCTAACCAGTGCCCAGCCGCTGTGCGGGATGGCAAAGAGCTGGATGATACCGAAGGTGATGCAGAGCGCCAGGGCGACGCGCATGACATGAAGTGTTCGGCGGTGGCGGTGCGTGAAGTAGGGGTCGCGCAATCGCGCCAGCATCATGGCGAGGCCGCCCCATCACGTTGCCGGGCGTGCGCCTGGGTAGGGCCGGTGCGCATGGTCATATGGCGATGTCTTGACCCGTGAGAGAACGGGGCTGCGCTTGTCATGCAATTCTCTTCAAGATCATGGGCTTGCCGTGTTGCCTGGGCGAGTTGCGCCATATTCTAGCATGGATGCGATCAGGGAATCCGCTCGTCGAGGCGAGTTGCTGTGGTCATGAGTCAGCGCGCTGCAGGCAGTCTCGATAATAGGAGAGGGAAAACTCCTGCCGGGCTCGGTCCTGCATCGTCTGTGTGTGGTATCGAGGCTGCTCGAAGGCCATATCGATCAGGCGGCGCGTGGTGGAGGCTTGGCCGAGGCGGTTCAGCAGGCTGTCCTTGGAGGTGCCTGCTTGACGGTCTTGCATCACTTGTTCGGCGAGGCTGGATACCCTGTCGCACTGCTCGGTCTGGTCCTTGCCTTGTCCAATGACATGCACGCTCGTTGCCACCGCCAGGCAGAGTGCCCCAGCGATCCATGGCTTCATGTTGTCCCCCTACGTTCCATGTTATTCGGCGCTGTTCGTCGTTTTTTTCGTCAGCGCCTGGGCCGCCTCCAAGGAAATGCTGAAAAATAGCCGAGCATAGTGAAGCGCAAGGCGTCAGGAGCACAGAAAGCGAGACATAACATGAGGTTAGGCGAGCTTTCGAGCACCGCACAACGCAGCGATTTGCATGCGCAGGCATTTGTTCAGTGTTTCCCCTAATGGGCGACTTGATGCAGAGTAGCGCGCAAGGGCGTCGGGGAAAAGCATGACGAGTGCGGAATCGGGCAAGCGAACCGAAAAGGTCGGTCTCAGGACTGTGTCAGGGCAATGGATATCGGGGAGGCCGAGGTGCTCGGCATGGCGTGCGCTGGTGCCCCGGAGTCTACTTCTAACGGAGGCTATATGACGGTGTTCTTAGGCCTTTTTAGACAGTTAGGGTACAGGTGAGGGTACAAAATGCTCAAAGGCCGGGGAGTTACCCGGCCTCGTCCATCAGCTCGCTACTATACCGATAAACGTCGCTTAGTCGGAAGAATACAGTGGCATTACGAGCGTCAGTGCGTTTGAACCCCTTGGGGCATCGGGGATCCTCACGGCGGAGGCGGTCGAACTCGCTGGTACTGACGCCACAAATGGCTGCTGCCCGGCGCTTTCCTATCTGCACATAGCGTGGATCGTCTGTCTGCTCAACGGCCATGATCTCCTCCTATATAATGAAAAGGGCTAGAAAAAAAAGCGCCGCCTCAGTGGGCGGCGTTATTCGGTGAGGATTGAGAGGACTGGGCTACTCGCCTCCTGAAGAGGTGCGTTTCGCTTCCTCCCGCGCCACCTTCTTGGCGTGGTTTGCCAACGCATGCGAGGCCACCTGGGCGTCCCTCCGGCGTAGTAGCGGATCATCCAGAAGCTCAGATACCGTGACATCGAAAACGAGGGCGAGCTTCATCAGGTTGTGGTGCCCGATATGGCTGATTGCGGCGGACTCCCAGTAGGCGACAGCGACGTCAGAGACGCCGACCTTTCGTGCGAGCTCGACTTTGGTGAGACCGGCTTCATTCCTGAGCCGAGTGATACGGGCGGCGAGTGGCTCGGCTGGTACGTCGATGCTCATGGCGGCTCCCTGGGGCGGTGTTTTGGTGTTCCGATACACTATCGGCGCGCGGGTCGCGTTCTGTAATGCTGCCGTCATGATTCACCTTGCTCGGCAGTATCGGCCTGCTCGCGGATCCAGTCGGCGCATTGGCTGGCGTCCCACATGTCACCACTCTCAGCGCTTGGGGCCTCGGCCGCTTCTAGGCCATCTGCCAGCCATAGGATGAGCTCGGCATCCCGGCGTGCGAGGGAGATGTCTTTGGTCCTCGTGAGCACTGCCTTGGCGTCATCGGCATACGCTGATGTCACCTCACCGGAGTGGGCGAGGGAATGGAGCACGGCCTGACAACTGGTCAGTTCGCGTACCAGGTCGGCTTGATGCGCCGCCAGCGCGTCGCGCTCTGTTTCAGCTCGATCGAGTAGCTCGGCCAACTCGGCCTTTTCCTGTTCGAGCTCGGCGTATCGCTGGGCGAGTAGCTCGTATGCGTCATCTTTCATGCAGCTTCCCATTCCTGAAATTCCTCTATCTCGCCATCGGTCAGATCCAGCTCATCACGCAGACGCTTGAGCACCGGGATGACGCTGGGCCAGTTGCGTGACCAGGGGCGCAAGATGACGCCTCGATCAGCGATGTGGTTCGGGTTGCAGCCAGCTTCGGCGGCTTCCATGGTGTCGCGAATGATGGGTGTCAGTTGGTCGTCGAAGATGGACTGGCCGTCTTCGTCATGAACGATCTTGCCGTTCTCGTCCCGTCGCTCGAGCCAAGCGGCGAATCTCTGGCTGGTCCGCGTCGAGGCAAACTCGCGATACTTGCTACCGTCTTGTGCTCGGCAGTAGACGATGCAGGTAATTTCCCAGTGCTGCGGGGCCAGGTGGGCCATCCGCAATACTGTCGGGCGCTTGCCCGGGTGGACTGGGGCCAGGAAGCCGTATCGGTCACCTGGGTCGTCATCACCACCTTGTTCCCAGCTTCCGCGTCGGTAGATGTAGACGGCGCTCACTGCCCGCTGCGACCGGGAGGCCATGGTGTTCTTCTGACGTTGGGTGAGCTTGCGGTTGCGGTTTCGCTTTGGCATGGGTCAGCTCCATCGATCAGTTGGCCATGGCGAACATGTCGCCCTGGTGTTGGTGCTCCACAACGCGAGGGGAGAGCCAAATGCATTCGGTCCTGATCACGGTCCCTTTCTGGCCACTGGCTGCGAAATCTCGAGTGATCATCGTCCAGTCTGTCAGCACGTCTCGGTAGAGATCTGAGGGATAGCCGGACAACACGACGAAACCCTCGAGCTGACGACATTCCTGCAGTAGGTGCTCGTGCTCGGATGTGGTCAGCTCGTGGCGGTAGGTGGACTTGTCCTGGCCCATCGCTCGAGTCGCGTGCAGATAGGGCGGATCAAGATAGTGAAGCGAGCGGGGATGGTCTCGCTCGAGTATAACGTCCAGGGCCGGACGGTTCTCGATCACAACCCCGCTTAGGCGCTCGCCAAATGCCGCGAGGTTCGCCGGGTATCGACTCCAGTAGTGGGCTGGGTTGACGCCTCGGCCGCTAGAGCCCGAGAAGCTCCGAAACCCAGTGCGACCTTTGGTGACTGCTGCGGACCCGAAACCCGAGAATGCCCGGAAGATGGTTCTACGGGCGCGTTCAACGGGGTCGTCGTGAGGCTGATAGGCTAACTCGAACTCGTCGCGAGCATATGGTGTAAGGGTCAGCAATTCGGTCAGGCGGTCTCGCTGCTCAGGATCACGCAATACGCGGAATACGTTGACGACCTCACCATCCAGATCGTTGTAGATCTCGAACGTGCTGGGTGCTTTGCGCATTAGGACACTGGCGCTACCTGCGAATGCCTCAATGTAGGTGTCGTAAGCGCTGCTCGGCGGAAAGTACGATAGCAGCCAGTCGGCCATGCGCCACTTGCCACCGTGATAGCGCAGGACTGGTGGAATCATGCGTCTCTCCCTGGCATGGAAAAGGCCACCGGGTGGTGGCCTGTCAGAAGTGCTTGAGTTGTCGCGCCCGTCTGCGCTGTCGGCGCTTGGCGGCGGCCCGCTGGTGGCGCTTGACGCTGCCGCCCTGGGCGCTGGGTATCGGCTGGGGCGGCGGTGGAATGAGATGCTCCGGCACCTGCCAGTCCCTAGCGGTGGCGTTCAGCATCGAGGCGATGGCGAGCATCATGTTCATGTGGCTCCGGTCTCCTTGTGCTGCTTGGCTCCGCGATACGTGGCCCACTTGTCCCAGTGGATGCCGTTCTCCACTCCGTCCTCGTTCAGCCAGTAGAAGTGGGTGCGGTCGGGGTTGAGCATCAGCGCATACCCACTGGGCATTTGCACGAAGCCCAGCATGTCGTCGCAGCGCGATGATCCCGACGATTCGTGATCGAGCACGACGTCCAGCAAGCTCATCTCTCGCTCCTTGGCCCTGCGGGCCGGTGGTGGGTCACAGGTAGTCCGCGGCCTTCTGGTTGCTGGTAGCCGCCTCAGCCTGCTGGTACTCGCCGCCGGCGACCTCAACGAACTCCGCGCCCCGTTCCGGCGGCTGACCGGCGGCCACGTAAAGCTCGCCTTTCTCCAGGTCTACGACCATGCCGGCACCGGAGAACATCAAGTCAGCTGTGGCGTAACCGCCGCACAGCCATTGGCCATCAAGCTCGAGAGGCTCCGGCGTCTCCTTGCTCCAGCGATCCAGCAGCTCCTTGTGGGCCTGCTTCAGCTCGTCACCCTTCACGTTTCGGGCGCCCTTGGCGCGCGGCCGCCGGGAGAAGCGGGCCTTGGGGTCGGGCTTCGTCCAGAGCTCCGGGTGATCCGGCTCACGGTCGAAGTAGACGCCGTGCAGCGAAACCCTGGTCATCCCCGTGGAGTTCACGGCCACCCCGCCGAACTGCTTGGCGAGCTCAGAGGCCGAGTTGTGGAAGGCTTGCTTCTGGCGGAGGTGGGCCTTCATCGCCTCAATGGGATCGGTGTAACCCTGCTCGTCGTGGAGCGGGTTGCCGGGCAACAGCTTGGTAATCTTGAAGTATCGCTTTGTCATGATTTCGTACCCCGAATGAAGACCGCCCGCCGGCTGGCAGGGCGATGGAATTGATGCCCCATCTCGGAGGGGTGGCCGGCATTGCCCGCGCCTACCGCGCAGCGGTACGCCCGCCCACAGCGCTCCGGCCGGACTGCCAGAGTGGCGCCGCGGGTGGGGCGGGGAGTCGGCGCGTCGCCGCTGCTAGTGGATATTGCTGCTATGACCGGCCGGCCCGTCCTGGCGAGCAGCCTCGGTTCAGTCAGCGGATGGTATGAAGGGGCTGGAAAGCCCCGAATCTGGTTGATTACTGGGCGGCCTGAGCCTGGCGGATCTCGCTCCGGCGAACCTCATAGGCATCGCGTGCGACGCCCTTGTCGTCTTCGGCGAGCTGTTGGGCCAAGTCCGCCGCTTCGTTGAGCTCGGCCATGGTGGTCGCTTGCTTGATCTGCTCGCAGACCTGGGCGCAGTTGAGGGGCTGAGCTGGGGCCTCGGATTCCTGTTGTGCCTCGTAGACCTCTTGAGCTTGTTGACGTTGCTGAGTCTTCTGGCGGCGCTGAGCCAGCTTGCTTCCAACACGGCTGGCGGTATGGGCACGCTGCTGCTGGCCACCGCTCGACGCTGTCTCAGATGAGGCGTTGGCCTCGTGTGTGATGTCGCGCTCCTCCTCAGCCATACGAATGCCCTTCAGCTCCGGGGTGAAGGTGTCGCGCAGCGCGAAGGCCCGGGCCCGCATCTGCATCATCCGTTTCGGGTACTGCTGCCAGGGCCCTTGCTTACCGACGAGGCTGGCGTCCTGAGCGTCCTTCATGCTGAAGGTGTAGTGGGCGACATTGCCGTTCGGACGGCGCCGTACGGTGCAATGCGCGACAGCATGAGCGCCTTCGCCTTCAATCCATTCCTGGAAGTCGGCCTCGGACCAGGCCGGTGCCGCCCGGCAGATGGCGAGCATCATGTCGCCCCAAATGGTGGGGCGACCATTAATGACCGCGATGTTCTGGATGGCCTGCAATGGGCTGGTAATCCCCAGCTCTACGCCGGTCTGCCAGGCAATCATCACGTTACCGGGCTTGCCCTTGTAATCCTTCGGCGCCAGGTCGCTCTGGGCGATCATGTCGGACATTCGCCAGACATCATCGAAGTTGCGCGGTGTCATGGCTTTCATGAACTGGTTGCGCACTTCGTTGGTGGCCAACTCGACGCCATTACCGGAGCTGGCTTCAGCAGGAGCATGGAAGTCAGGCTCTTGCAGGTTCTGCTGCTGTACAGCTTCGGCGGTTTGAGTGTCGGCAGTCATGCGGCTTCTCCTTGCTGGTCAATGGATTCCGTGTCCTGGGCGGCTAACTGGTCCTTTTCGGCCTTGTTCATCTTCCCGTAGCGAATATCCACGTATTCGCTGGCTGCCACCTCGGCGGTGTAGGCATCTCGCTTGACGACCTTGCGGCGCATGACCTCGTTGTCGCCAAAGGTGGCCACGGCGGCGTTGCCCATTCCCGCCAGGAGGTGGGCGCGGGCTACTCGGGCAGTGGTTTCCAGCTTCTTGATCTCGGCCTTGGCCTCTTGCTCGACTTTGCGCCAGTGATCAAGCTCGGCCAGATTGACCAGGCTGCCGTCGGTTCCTGGATACCGCCGTTTGAGAATATCGATGGCCTTGGGATGATCGACGTCGATCTCGGGCAGCTCGCCGCGCTGGATGGTGGCCCACAAGTCGCCCTCCAAGGCGATCAGGTCTTCGATCAGCTCCTCGTCGCGGGGGATCGGGTACCAGCGTGTTTCCCAGCCTGCGATGGTCACGACCAGGAAGGCCCACTCGTAGCCGGTGACCGCCAGTTGGTGCTGGATCTGGATGTAGTAGTCCTCCGGCACCTCGCCAGACGTGCAGAGTCCGCCCGTGCTATTCACGTTGTCCGGCTTGCCCCAGCCTTTCGCGAACTCCACGTTCTTGAGTTCCGCTACGCCCGGCCCGGAAACGGCGCGCCCCATGAGCAACTCGAGCCAATCGGCTTGGGCATCGGTAACGCCGACAATGCGGCGATCAATGTTGGCCAGCATGAAGGGGTGGTCAGGGTGAGCCTGCGTCCAGTTGTGGTTCTGGACATTGAGGCCAGTGAACTCGGCGAACCGAGCGGCGGTGACTGGCTCCATGACGTGGCCCATCTCCATCTTCTGCCGGCGCCGATACCGGGCTTCCGGCTCGTCGTCCACCATGCCGAGCTTCCGCTCGGCGATCTCATATGGGGTGCGGTGTTCGCTGGCCCCGACGGAGGCGGCTGCTTCACTGGCGCCGATGCCGAGTGTGCGCAGCTCGAGCCAGACATCCTCGGGCATGTTGAGCGTGGATACTCGGCCGTTGGCTTCCAGCTCCTGGCGAGCTGCTTCAAGTGTCATAGTCATAGTGATATTCTCTCTTTGTGATTCGATTCGGCTTCGGTCACAGCAATAGGCCCCGTCAGGTGCGAACTGGCGGGGCCTTCTTATGCGGCTTCGCTTTCTTCGGCGCGGTACTCAGCAAGCAAGCGTGTTTCGTCCTCCTGAGTCACCTTCCTTTCCAGCCATTCGGCCAAACGCCCTCGGCGGTCGAGGATGCGGTACTCGAATTCCACCGGCTCTGGTGGCTCGGCGTCTCCGAACCCTGTACCAGTGATGCGCATCGGGCGTGCGGTACTGTAGTGCGTGACCTCACACAGGCAGGGGATGCCGGCAATGTGGGTATGAAACGTCACCGTGACCTCCTGCTGATCCAATAGCCGACGACAAGACATGGCGGCACGGTGATGGCCGCCAATGCGGCAATCAGGGCAACGAATACCGTCGTTCCGACCAGCCACTCCGGCGCGGAAGTAGGCAGCAACCCGACTGCCCAGATGGCGGCGTCTCTAAGCGGGTTCATCCCATACCTCCTGCAGCTCTCGTTCGAGCCGCTGTCGTTCGTGCCAACGGTCAATCTCGATGATCCGGCTGTGCTCCGATGCGGCGCGGTCGATCTCGTCGCGCCGGTCCTGTTTGGTCTTCGGCTCCATGTCGTTATCTCCTCTGGTCGAGGGTACCTAGCGGATACCTGAGCGACGGCCAGGCATTTGCTAGAGACTCGAAAAAAGGCCCGCCGGGAAGGCGGGCAATACGCAGGGGAACTGAGGGAGTGATGCGGCGTTCCAGCGGTATGCCTTCATCCAGGTGTTACGCGCTGGGTCGGCCTGGCCCGCTCCGCATCGGGAAACCGGCTCCGTCGCTTCCCGCCGGTTATTCAGGTTTGCGAAGCACCTGGCCCCTTTGGGCGAAACCGGCTTCCCGATGGCCACCGATTCGCTCGATGGCCTGCGTCTTGCTTATGCGGCCGGCAGGTCCCGGCGTGACACGCCATGCCGGATCGCGTGCTTGACTGCCATCTCTGTCGCATCCATCGCACTCACGAGCTGCTGCTCGCTGATGACGCCCCGCTCGAACTGTTCAGCCGCCAGGCGCTCATCCTCCGCCGCCTGCCGGGCGGCAATCTGGAGTTGCAGGTGCTTGCTGTCATCGCTGTATGTGCTCATCGCTGATTTCTCCTATTGGCCATCCGGCAGCGCCCTCGATGAAGGCGCTGCGAGATGTGCCGGTATTTCGACAGCGCCGGCCTCGCGTACTCCCAGCGACCTCTCACGCTCTCAACGCTACGGGCGGCTGGGCTTATCCGGTTTTTAAAGAGCTTCGGCCCTGGTGGGGCCTCGACCGGCTGCGCCGTGTCTGCGAGTGCAAATATGGGGTAAACCATATTATCAGTCAAGGGGAATACCCATATTTTTCATGGGGGCACAAAAAAAGCCCGCTGTGACGGGCTGGCTGGAGCGTAGTTAGATTGGAAGGAAGGGGGGGTCAAGTATCCGGTGATGCGATGCCCTGTATGAAGAAACCGATGTAGGTCAGGAAAGCGCCAATCAGCCCCCACTGCAGGTAGCCCCAGTTATCTAAGGCAAAGCCAGCATAAAATGGGAATATGGCAGCAGCCGCAGGGAACAAGAATATCGCCGCGAGTAGAGCTATGATCCCCCATAGCTGATAGATCAGGCTGGCCGCACCAAATAGCACCCACAATGAAATCGCAATACCTAAGTACTTGATAATGCGGCCAATAAATCTCACTCGTCTACTCCTGGCTGAATGACACAAAGCCCACCTCTGGGGTGGGTGGGAGTAATACAGGAGGGGCTGGCGGCTTAGGCCGGCAGGAAGCGCATGATGGCGAAGACCAGGCCTGCCATGGCGATGATGGTGCCAATACTCCACATGGTTTGCTGGCGTAGCGATGAGTGAAGCTCCGCTCGAAGCTCCGAAATATCCGACTTGGTCGCATAATTGGACTTCATTACCGCTACATCTTCGCGTACTGAGCGCATATCGGTTTCAAGCTGCTCGACACGATGTTGCAGGTCACTCATCGGTGGTTCTCCTCCTCCGCCACCTCCACGGCCATGAGGTTTGTAAGGTGTACCATCCAATCCTATCACCTTGGCCTCATTCATCGTTACCTTCCCTGGCAGAAACTATGGTTGCATCAAAGAGTGCCACATAACCGCAGGACTGACATATAGCTGGAAGGGCCTGTAACAGTGGCGGGTCAAAGACCTTCGGAATCGATATGCCGGGCACATGGCGTGGCATCACTAAGTCGAGGTCTGGTTCCGAGTCTCCTTGGTTATCTACAAGAGACGGATCAACAGACATGACTTGAATCCCCCATTCCTGCTTACCACAGCAAGGGCAGAAAAACGTGCTCTTGAATCGGTTTATATGATCCAAGAACGTCTTGGCTGTGGTCATGGCGACGTCTTTGTAACTGCTCTCAGGCAAGTTGCTTCCCCTGCGATTAGCTGTCTGAGCGAAACAGGTCAGTCAAAGTTCTCCCACCAGAACACACGCCCGATGATGCGCGGGGCCTCTTCTGAGTGCACATGGTAGACCTCATCGGGATATTCGTCGCTGTTGTCGCTGGATAGTCGAATACGGTCGATCGGCATCCGGTATAGCCGTTTCACGCGCAGCATGCCGCCGTGGTCGAGCGCATAGATCTTGCCGTCTATGACATGGCGGGTGCCTTTGTCGATCCCCAGGGTGGCGCCGTCGAGGATGGTGTCTTCCATCGAGTCACCCTTGGCGATCGCTAGTGCCGCATTCTCAGGCTGCACACCCGCTCGTGATAGGCGAGGGAGGCTGAACCTCTCTTGAGCCCCGTGGTTCTCGATTACCTGCGTGCTGCCGCTGCCGGCAGAGAACTCTACCTCGCGAAAGACTGGCAGCATCACCTCGTCAGGCCGTAACGGCTCGTCACCCTCGGTCACGATGGTGTCGAGCATCTCCAACTCGTCACCTTTCGGTGCCTGCTTTGACCTGAATTCGGCGACGTTATCCTCCATGTCGCCTTCCCCTGTGGCCAGCCAACGCGAGCTCACCTGCAGCTCGTGCGCGATCTGCACGACCTTGCTGGTTGATTGAACCTTGCCCGTTTCGAGGTTCGATATGGTCGTCTGATCTAGGCCTGTCATCTCTGCAAGCCTTACCTGGCTGACCTTCCGGGCTTTTCTGGCTTTCTTCAGGCGGTCTTTGAATTCCATTTGCGAAGTATTAGGGGCGTGCCCATATGCTTGCAAAGGGGAATAACCGTATTTACTATTATGGGTATCCCCATAAGGAGCCGAGCCATGCAAGAAGTCTTCGAAAAGCTGGTACGTCATTTCGGTACCCAGACTCGGGCTGCTGAGGCGCTTGGGGTGGACCAAACGACCATATCCGGCTGGGTGCGCGGTGTGCATGGCATGTCGCCGGTTGTTGCGCTTCGCGCTGAAAAACTCACCGCCGGAGAGTTTAAGGCCGCTGACCTGTGTCCTGCCGTTTTTGGTGGCGACCAGGCTGCCTGATTCATCCATCGCCAGCCTGTGAAGGCCGCGGTCACCAGAAGGATCTTGCCCATGCTTTCACACCTTGAAACCGACAGGCGCTGCAAACCGGACGGCGAGCACCTGGAGCATTTGGTGAAGCCTCGATTCACGGACGCCGAATTCGAGCTCATCCAGGCCGAGGCGGCGCGCCGCCATGGCGGCCGGCTGGCTCCGCTGGTCCATGAGGCGACGCTGATCGGCATCGAGGTAATACAGAAACGCCGCCGCGAGTTACTCGCCAAGCTCGCCAATGGTGAGGAGCCGGCGGCAGACCAGCAGAACGAGCTGGAAAACCTGCTTGCCGAGATGGCCGAGCGTCAGCTGGCTGGCAACAGCATCGATCAATCTGAAACGGCCTGACAGGGCCAAGGGGTGCCGCGATGTTGAGTCGCGAATCACTGGGGCGGGTGCTTGAGCGTATGTCGCCCGAGTCACAGCGTGCCGCTCGCCGCGAGTCAGCAGCTCGAGGGATGAGTGTCGAGGACGTTGTGCTCGAGAAGTGCCTGGCCGATGTCGAGGGGCAGCTGTATGCCCTGCGACGCCGCCGGCCCGAGTTGCGGGTGGTAGAGGGTGGCCGGGTGTGAGCTCGGTCATTGATACGCGAGGCCCTGATAGGGGCGAATCTTCGGACGCAAAAAAGCCCGGAAGGCGACCAAACCAATCCCGGGCTTTTCCACATAACGATAGGTGCATTGTGACCGATACAGCCGAAATTATCCAGTTCCCTGACCGTCGAGATGACGGCCAATCGCCAGTCCCTGATGGGCCTGGCAGGAGTCCGCAAGTGGAGGATGGGTTCACACGCATATCCAATGAGCTACTCGTCGCTATGGCGCGTGCACGCCTGAAGTCCACTGAGTATCCGATTGTGTTGTTAATCGCCCGTGAAACCTACGGCTGGAACGTCAAGCACAAGGTCATCCGCGTAGACTTCATGGCCCGCGAACTCGGGATGGCTCCCACAAAGGTCTCCGAGGCTGTGGCTGAGCTGCTGCGCCGAAATGTGCTGTACCGGGTAGGCGACAGCCAGGGGCCACTTGGTATCAACAAGCATTACGACCAATGGCTGAAGAAAAATAGCGCTTCCAAAACCGTGAACCGAGGTGATCCAAAACCGGGAATGGTTCACGAAAAACGTGAAGAGATTGTTCACGAAAAACGTGAATCTAATAAAGAAAGGAAAGACATGAATACTCCCTCTAACGAGGGAGAGCGCATCGGCGAGCCGAAGCGCGAAGCATCCGGTGACGAGAAGCCGAAGGCCAAGGGCGACAGCCTGCCCGACTGTCCGCACATGGAAATCATCGACCTGTGGGCCGCGGTCATGCCTGACAAGCCTCAGCCCGCCAAGAATCTTTGGCAAGGCACCGAGCGTGCCCGCCATCTGGCTGCCCGCTGGAAGGCTGGATTTTCGATCAAGCACGAGCGCACCGGAAAGCCGCTGTACACCACCCGTGAGGAGGGCATTGAGTGGTGGGGGCGCTTCTTCAAGTTCCTCCGTAAGTCCCCGTTTCTTATGGGTGATAACCGATGGTTCAAGCTCGCATGGGTCGTCAAGCGAGAGAACTTCGTGAAGATCATGGAACTGAGTTACCACGAGGAGATCACCCAATGAGCCTGTACAGCCCCGAAGCTGAGCAGAGCGTCATTGGCGCCTGCTTGCTGGATAACAAGCTGATTGACCGGGCGGCCGACATACTGACCCATCAGGATTTCGCCAGCCTAGAGAATGCGGTGATTTGGTCGGCCATGAACCGGCTTCGCAATGCCGGCCAGGCTTGCGATGTCGTGACCGTGTCTGAGCGCCTCGAGCAGGACAACGCCAGCGATGACGTGGGTGGATTGGTCTACCTCGCTGAGATTGCCCGGCAGACCCCCAGCGCGTCCAACGGCCTGGCCTATGCCGAAGTGGTGGCCGATCTGGCGGGGCGCCGTCGGCTGATTGGTGAGCTGGGCAACGTGGACGCCATGGCCCGTGACAAGGTGACCCCACTCACCAGCATCGTCGATGACGCTCAGGGTCGGCTGTCCCGCCTGGTACGCGCCGATGCCGACCAGGCCAGCCCGATGAGTAATGATCTTCGCGAGATGATCGATGAGCTTGACCGCAAGTGGAATGGTGAATCCGATGCCATGGGCCTGTCTTTTGGCCTATCTGATCTAGACCGGCGAACGATGGGCATGCACCCCGGGCAGCTGATCTTGGTCGGTGGCCGGCCCTCGATGGGGAAGACGGCCTTCGCGCTCAACATTCTGCGTGCGTGCTGCATCCGTGATCGACGCCCGGGGCTGGTCTTTTCCATGGAGATGGACCGCCGGGCACTCCGCAACCGCATGACCGCTGCTGCTGGCGACATGCCGCTGAACGCTATTCGTGACCCACGGAACCACATGACCGACGAGCACTGGCCCAAGCTGACCAGCGCCGTGAACGCGATGAAGGAAGCGCCTCTGATTGTGGACGATCGGGCCGGCATGACGCCTAGCCAGATCCGCGGTGCGGCTAAACGCTGGCGAGACCATTACGGCGAGCTTGGCGTGGTGATGGTGGACTACCTTCAACTGGCCCGGCCGGACGCCCGGCATGGCAGTCGTGAGCAGGAAGTTTCTGAACTGAGCCGCTCGATGAAGCTGCTGGCCAAGGAGTTGGGCTGCCCGGTAGTCGCGCTATCGCAGCTCAACCGCTCCCTAGAACAGCGGAGTGACAAGCGACCGATGATGGCTGATCTACGTGAGAGCGGCAGCCTCGAGCAAGATGCTGACCTAATTCTGTTTCTCTACCGGGACGAGGTCTATCACCCCGATAACGAGCTCAGCCACGGCGTGGCCGAAATCATAATCGGAAAGCAGCGAGAGGGCGACATCGGCACCGTCTACGCCTTCGCGCAGTTGGCTCACGCCCGCTTCGGCGATCTTGACCACCAGGCGATCTCCCAGCTGGCCGAAGCATCCAAGCCACAACCCAAGCCGGCCAGACGCTCGGCGATGGCGGAGATCTGACTATGAGCATACCCGCCAAGCAGTTTTTCAACCGTCGAGAACTAACCCGGCTTGCTGGGCAAGGCATTACGCCCAGCCGGTTTTTCCCATCTACCGGAGAGGTGCTGTGTCTGATTGACGGCGCCCCCTATGCCTATGCCATCTCCGATCTCAAGCGCAGAGCCCGGCCCTCGCTACGTGAGCGACTCATTGACTGGCTTGCCGGGCGGGCGGCCTGAGCAGACCACAGGAGGCCATGACCATGAGCAACGTGACCAACATCGCCGATCGTCGCGGCAACCGCCTGACCAACCCGAATTGCCAGCATGGTAGGACCTACATGGTCCTGCGGGACTCCGATGCCTGGCTGCACCTGCACGAGATCCGCCAGGCCATCCTGGAGCGCTTCGGCACGATGGACAGCGAGCCGGCTATCAGCGCCCGCATCCGCGAGATACGCCGCGAGGATGGCGTGAACATTGCCAGCTATGAGGTGCCCGGCGGACGCAGCAAGGCCCATGTCTACAAGTGGCTGCCGCCCGGCGGTGGCGGCCAGGGGGCGGCCTGATGGGTAAGAGCAAACGGCCACGCATCTACATGCGCGCCCGCAAGCTGATTGACCCGGCCACCGGGCAGATGGTCGGCGCCTTCGTTCCTGCCGGCGCGGCTGACGCCAGCATTGTGCGGGGGCGCAACTACAAGGATGGCGAGATGCTGCGTGCTGATCTGTTTCTGCCCCGGAACCCGGAATTCCATCAACTCGCCCACGCCCTGGGCGGACTGGTGGCGGAAAACATCGAGGGATTCGAGGGACTGGACCACCACCAGGCCATCAAGCGGCTCCAGCAGCAGAGCGGCGAGGGCTGCGAAATCACGCGCACCGAGGTGCCGGGTGTTGGTGTGCTCGAGCACCGGGCTCCGCACTCAATTGCATTCGATGAGATGGACCAAGCCGAGTTTTTCAACTTAATGAGGGCGCTGTGCCGCTTCATCGCCAGTGAGTATTGGCCGCACCTCGAACCCGAGCAGGTCGAGGAAATGATCGAGCTGATGCCAACGGAGGCTGCCTGATGTTCCCGAGACTGAAGCCGTACCGTTCCCGCGCCTGGTTGGCGAACGTGCATGAGATCGAGAACTGCGTGTTGTGCGGTAGGCCAGGCGTTCAGGCGGCGCACAGCAACCAGGAACGGGGGATGAGTCAAAAGGCCAGCGACTGCCTCACGGCTGCACTGTGCTCGGACTGCCACGGCGAAATCGACAACGGGCGGGACATGAACCGAGACGAGCGCCGCGCGCGCATGAATGAGGCCATCGTGCGCACCCTAGACCAACTGGCCCGCCGCGGTCTGGTGAAGGCGGTATGAGCGTATTGGCATGGATCGGGTGGGCCGTCCTGTTTGCTGTATCGGTATTCGGCGTGGTGCTCGGCAACCTGTGGTGGGTGACGAAGGACATGGACGACCAGGGCGAGGAGCGAGACGACCGATGAGGCTATTCATCCCTTATTTGGCTGGCTCAACCAACGTCGGCACCCGGCAGCACTGGGGACAGCGCAAGCGCGAGGTGGATGCGTGTCACCTGCTGGTCCGCAATGCTGTCCGCTGCGCAGGATTGGGACGTATCAGTGTTCGGGTAGACCTGGCGTTTACGCCGCGCCTGGGGAAAGGGGTGAGGCGCCGGGACACCAGCAATTTCTCACTCAACATGAAACACCTGGAGGACGGCCTGGTTGCCGCTGGTGTGTTGCCTGATGACCGTGGCCAGTACGTGCGGCGGGTGATCCTGGAGCCGCCGATCATCGACAGAAAGGCCGAGACAGGCACATGGGTGGAGATCATCGAGCTGGAGGGGGCGGCATGAGGCGCATCAGATTACGCAAGCGCGTTGTCATCAGTGTGGCATGGGGGGCTCTGGTCCCAGTTATTGCATGGATAGGGGGCCTGGAGTTCGTTCGCAGCCCTGAGCTGGCTGTAACGCTAGGCATGGGGATTGGCGTCACGATGATGGCTTACACATGCCCAGTATGGGGCGAGTGATGGACTGGGATCGTGCCGGCAAGTATCACATCCAGTGTGGCGAGTACACGATCTGCCGGACGTACCACAGCGGAACCAAGCTTTTCACTCTCTGGTACGGCAATGAACGGATCGGTATCCGGCACACAGCAAAGGAGGCGATGGCCTTGGCCGAGAGCCACGAAACGGGGAAACGAAACGGAAACGAAAAGGGAAACGCAGGAAACGGGGGCAGTGATGGGTGAGTTAACAGCTCGGGAAGCTAGAGCTCTGATTGATTACAACCCCAGTACAGGCGAGTTGAGATGGAAGGCGAGGCCTGAATCCATGTTCGCCGGGAAGAAGAAAGGGTGCTGCACCAGATGGAACAACCGTTACGCAGGGAAGATAGCGGGTTCAGCGGCTGAAAGGAGTAATGGGCTTTGCTATTGGGCTGTTCGTATCAACGACAAGCTGTACTTAGCACACCGAGTTGCGTGGTTGATCCTGTATGGCCAGTGGCCTAGTGACAAAATCGATCACCTGGATGGCGACGGGCTGAACAACCGTATCGATAACTTCCGCGAGGCGACCCAGAAAGACAACATGCAAAATCAGTGCCTTCGACAGACCAGCTCCACAGGGGTTTGCGGTGTCAGCTGGAGGGATGACCTGGGGAAGTGGAGGGCTTACTTGCGCAAAAAGCACCTGGGCACCTTTGACACTCTACTGGATGCAGTGGCTGCAAGAAGATCTGCCGAGAAAGGCGAGGGGTTCACTGAGCGCCATGGAAAAGCAGCGTAGGAGGTGCCGTGATGCGATTTGATTCGGCGAGGTCGATGGTATTTCAAGCCTACCGTGTTGTTGGCAATAGCGTTATGGCCGGGGCCATTGAACAAGCGCAGCTCGGTGCCGATGTGCAACGTAGTCGCCGCCAGGGCAATGACTGGGCGATTGTGCATGGGCTCGAGGCCGGTGCTGTGATTAGCGCTGTCGAGTCGCTGCCGATGCATTTGCAGGCCATGTGCCGGTACTGCTGGGGGCCATTTACGCGAGACGAGCTGGCAGAGGATGCGGAGTGGCTGCACGTCGCACTGTGCCGAGCAATGACGGGGCAGCGGCTGCCAGGGCAGGGCGACAACCAGTATCCGCCGACGAAGGCCTGGCACACGCTGACAGCGCTGGCATGGGCTGCCATTTATCACCATGGCGAGGTGACGTATCCGTACAATCGGCAAGGCCTCGTCGGGCCGAGAGCGATAAAGCGCTGGCTCGAAGATGAGCGGGGTACCACCATTGATGTCAGGCGATGGAATGCCACGGCGCGTCTCAGCTGGTCAGATACCTGGCGGCAGTTGACGACGATCCTCGATCAGTGGGAAGCGCAGGCCCTGGCGCCGGTGGCCGAGCTGATTCCCCGCGCTGCTTGATTGGAGTTTCAGGTGCTATCCTCAAGCACATATAAGCTTCTCGGAGATCATGGCATGTCAGAAATAAGTGCTGGCTTGGATGCGATACATCCTATTGTGGCGAGTAGCGGCACCGATTGGGTGGCTTTGGTTAGTGCTGGAGCCGGTGCTGTGGCTACCCTGTTAGGGGCTTTTGGCGGGGCTTGGTTGGGTGGCAAGAAAGGTTACGAGGCATCGTTACAGGCAGGTAAAGAGCTAACAAGGCAGTCAAAGCTGGAAGAGTGCCTGTCCCTTTTATATGGGCTAGAGCGTTTTTGTGAGGATAAAGTCAAGAAAGTTACAGTCGAGCTAAGATCAGGTCGTGTTGTTAGGGCCCAAGAAGAGTGGAGGTTGATAGACCTTGATGAATTTTCTAAGAATGAAGATCTTGTCAGGGCGCTTTTGAAGCTTCACATCAGTAGCTTAAATGAGCTGGCCGAAAAATTGTCAGTGAGTGCGCAATTTATTCGCGATTTTGATAATGATATAGATCGTTTGCACTCAAGATCCAACTCGGAAAACGTGAAGAGCTCTAGGGAGTGGCTTGCTGAAAATCGGCAAAGTCTTAAGACTACTTGTAGTGAGTTGCGCGAAGCCATCGAGCGTGTTGCCTCTACAGAGAGAGAAGCCAAGAGGCCTTGACCCATGTGCCCGAGTGGGCCACAATATTCTCACTATCGATATTTGCGCCCTGGCTTCCGAGCCGGGGCGTTTTCGTATCCGGCCCTGCCAGTTCCTGGTGGGGCTTTCCTGTTTCTAGCGGCCGGGTCAGATGGCAAGACGCCGGGCTCATAACCCGGAGAAGTAGGTTCGATTCCTGCGGCCGCTACCAGTTTCTCCCACGCCGTGAGGCGCCGGAGCCCTTATGCCACGCATTCAATCCCCGCATCTCAACGCCAGGGCGTTGCTCGACACTATTGCACGTGCCGAGATCGGCCCCGCGATGCTCGCTGACAGCGACGATGGCTATAACGTCCTGGTCGGCTCGCTGCCGGGCGATATGACGTTGTTCGACAGCTACGCCGATCATCCGCTGCCGAGCGATGACGATGCCATCGAATATGCCGATGGCGTCTACAGCACCGCCGCCGGCCGCTATCAGATCCTGAACACCTACTGGCCGCATTACCGTGCGCAGCTCGGTCTGCCCGACTTCTCGCCGGAGTCGCAGGACCGCTACGCACTCCAGCAACTGCGCGAGCAAGGCGCTCTGCCGCTGATTCATGACGGCTATTTCCGTCGCGCGATTGCCGCCGCTGCGAGCATCTGGGCAAGTCTGCCGGGGGCCGGGTACGGACAGCATGAGCACGCACACGAAACGCTCGTGCAGGCATACGTCGAGGCTGGTGGCCAGCTCTCCAGTGAAGACCACGACTGGTACGCATCGGTCATCAAGCACTCGTCTGGGGGTGCGGCGTGACTATGGCAGAGGTAGGTGCAACTAACGCGCAGCTGGATCGCATCGAGCAGGGGCTGTCGGATCTCCGGGCGCTCAACACGCAGATACTCGACCGGCTGACGCGGATGGAAGAACGCCAGAATGGACATGCCGCTGACCTGGAGCGTGCCGAGGCGCGCATCGCGCGACTGGAATCGAAGGTCGAGAAGGTCGAGCAAGATGCTGTGGCGAGCAGAGAGCGCAGCCATTACCAGCACAAGACGCTGTTTGCGCGCTGGAGCGGACTGAAAACCGTCGGCCTGCTGCTGCTGGGTGCCGCACTTTCAATGACTGGCAAGGTCATCGCGAACGCAATTCGGGGGCTGTAATGAACTGGAGCGACGTAGCTGAAACCGTGGGTGAGGCCGCGCCCGTCGTCGGCTCGGCCCTGTATGGCCGGGCTGGAGGCGCTGTTGGCGGTATGGTCGCCAAGGCTCTGGGCGTCGAGGGTACGCCGGAGGCTGTGAACCAGGCCATGCAGGATGACCCCAAAGCAGCGGCCAAGATTCAGCAAGTCGAGGCCGATCTGGAGCAAGCTCGCATCACGGCACGCACCGAGCGACTGAGCCAGGTCAACAAGACAATGCGGGCCGAGGTCGATAGCGACAGTACGTTGAAAGGTGGATGGCGAGGCTTCACGGGCTGGATGTTTGGTCTTTCCCTGGGCGGCGTTATGGCATCGATTGTCTTCGAGATGTTCGCCGGCACTACCGACCGAATCGAACTGTTGCGCCAGGCCGTGATGATGTTTGGCGTATTCGCCGCTGTCCTGGGCATCGACATCAACCGCGTGGGCAAAGAGCGCCTAGCGGCCAAAGGCATCGATTCACGTTCGTTCACGTTTATGGACGCACTCAAAACCCGGGTGGCGGGCAAATGACGCACCGGTGAGCGCCCCGCCTGTACCACACGCAGTCTCGACACAACCTTGGGTCTCGGGGCGCTCATCAATGCGAATTCCCCGCCATGGGATAGGGCCACGCCGTGAGGCGTCGCCCGCTTTCGCCGGCACGTCGTGAGGCGCCCGGCAACCCTGATGCGATGAGATGCGCGGCGAAGACCTCTGTCGTGGCGGGTAGAGCCGGGTAATACCGGGAGTGCCGCGCATCACTGGAGACCACGGCCAGGCATCGCATCACCTTATTTTGATGGAGGCGCTGCCCGTGAGGGCACCGCATAGCAGCTATGGCAAAGCGACACGACTGGGAGGCCGTTGAACGGGACTACCGGACGGGACGGTTCAGCCTGCAGCAGTTGGCCGACCGCCACGGCCCGAGTAAATCGCAGATCAGCAAGAAGGCGACCGCCGAAGGCTGGGAAAAGGATCTCACCGGTGCGGTACAGCAGCGTACACGCGAGAAGCTGAGTCGCCCGGAGTCCGCCGCGCCGGATGTCCCCGAGTCGGACATCATCGAGCAGGCGTCTGACGAGAACGCCGCTATCGTCCGGGGCCACCGTGCCGCGCTGTCGCGCTGGCGGCGCATCGCCGACCGCTTCGCTGACAGGCTCGACCAGCAGCTCGAAGCCGGAGAAATCACGGTGCAGCTCAAGAGCGGCGACCTCGCCTCGATCGATCTCCCGCTGGACTATATCGCCAAGGCCATGGGCGCCGGCACGCAGGCCGTTGACCGCGTTATCCGGCTCGAGCGCCAGAGCTATGGTATGGACCAGGACGACGGCAACGACCAGGAAAAGACCTTCGAAGAACTGATGGCCGAGGTTGCGCCGGATGAATCGGAGTGACCGTCGTCGCGAGATCAAACGGGCGAATGCGTTTCTGAAGGCCCATGCTCGAGGCCGACTGACCGATCAGGCGGATCTGCTCGAAGCGCTGTCGCTCAAGTGGTTTCGGCTCAATGCGCTGTACAAGATCAAGGACAAGCAAGGCAAGGTCCGTCGGTTTCGGCCCAACCGAGCGCAGCGTGAGCGCTATATCAACCGGCACACGCGGGACATCATCCTTAAGGCCCGGCAACTAGGGTTCACGACATTCGAGATGATCGACGCCCTGGACGACTGCCTGTTCCGCGACAACTTCGCCGCCGGCTGCATATGCCACAAGCTCGATGACGCACAGGACATCTTTCGTAACAAGGTGTCGTTTGCGTACCAGAGTATCGATGACGCCTGGCATCGCATCTTCAAGATGCTGGGCATCCGCATCCCGCAACCAGTGAGCGATAAGAGCGGCTCCGGCGCCTACGTCTTCGACAATGGCTCCAGCATCAAGGTCAGCACCTCGTATCGTGGCGGCACGCTCCAGCGGCTCCACATCTCGGAGTTCGGTAAGATCTGCCGGCAGTATCCGCACAAGGCGCAGGAAATCGTCACCGGCGCGTTCGAGGCGGTCGGCCTGGGCAACCAGATAACGCTCGAATCTACCGCCGAGGGTCGCGAAGGGTACTTCTTCGACTACTGCCAGTCAGCCCAGCACCTGCAGGAGCTGGGACGCAAGCCGACATTGATGGACTTCCAGTTCCATTTCTTCCCGTGGTGGCAGGAGCCGGCCTACCGACTCGATCCCGAGGGGGTGCTGGTACCGCAATGGCTGCGGGAATACTTCGAAGACCTGGAGCACAAGCACGGCATCGCGACCGATGCGGCACAGCAGGCGTGGTACGCCAAGAAAGCCGAAGTGCTCCAGGACGACATGAAGCGGGAGTATCCGAGCACGCCAGCCGAGGCATTCGAGCAGAGCATCGAGGGCGCCTACTACGCCAGCCAGATGCGGTTCCTGCGCAAGAACAAGCGCATCACCGCCGAGGTGCAGGTAAATCCGTCGCTACCGGTCTTCACCGCCTGGGACCTGGGCATGAACGACACCATGGCGATCTGGTTCGCACAGATCGTCGGTCGCGAGATCCACCTGGTGGACTACCTCGAGGGCGAAGGCGAGGGCATCGAATACTACGCCGACGAGCTCAACAAGAAGGGCTATCGATACGGTGGCCACTTCGGGCCGCATGACCTGGCCGTCCGCGAGCTGGGCACCGGCAAGAGTCGCGCCGACGTGGCCCAGCAATACGGGATCAAGTTCGAGGTCGTGCCACGTATCAGCAACCACGCCGAGGGCGTCCAGGCGGTCCGCAACTTCCTGCCGATGTGCTGGATAGACGAGGACGCCTGCGATGAAGGCGTGAAGTGCCTCGACAACTACCGGAAAGAGTGGGACGACAAGCGGGGCGTCTATAAGGACACACCGCGCCATGACTGGGCATCTCACGGGGCCAAGGCGCTCGAGACGCTGGCCCGGTCGTCCATCTTTCAGCAAACCAACACACCCACGCCGCGCCCTCAGAAACGCGAACGCTCGGGCTGGGCCGCGCATACCTGACCACCGCCGCGAGGCAGAGGGATTCATGTCGCAGATACTCACGTCACCGGACGCGGGCGCACAACGCCGCGCGGGCAATACGGCGTTCGACCTGACAGGCAAGACGCAAGAGCAGGTTCAGCAGATGATGCGCGACGCGGCGCAATCCATCGCGGAAATGCTCAATCAGCACGGCATCCCGCTCGAAACTGGCCGTTGGCGTCCTGATGTCGGCCCGGTCCAGATCGACATGATCGTCATCGAGGAACGGGTGACGAAGCCTGAACCGGGGATGCGCCTGCAATTCGATACTCAGGGCAGCATGGGTGTCACGCTCAACGTGAAGCTGCGCGAGTTCGCTGATGATCCATCCGGGTATGTTCGCGACCTGTTTGCCCAGCTGGCCCCGATGCGCCGCAACATCATGCGCCTGCGCCGCAACAAGCAAGACGCGACCAAAGCTATCTATAGCCGGCTGACCGGGGGCGCCCAATGAGCGGTATGGGGCTGCTACAGCATCGGTCGGCGGAAGAGATGCGGGCCGCTGAAGAGGAAGAAGCGCAGCGCCAGGCAGAGGAAGAACGGCGCAGGCAAGAACTCATCGAGTCGTCTTTGGGCGCGCACATCCAGCGGTGCTGGGAAAACGCCAAGATGGCCCGACAGTCGGTGGACAATCGGATGCTCGACTGCCTGCGGCGCCGCAAAGGGGAATACTCGCCCGAGAAGCTCCAGGCGATCCGAAAGGAAGGCGGCGCCGAGATCTACATGATGCTGACAGCGACCAAGTGTCGGGCAGCGGCGGCGTGGATTCGCGACATCATGATGCCGGCAAACGAGCGCCCCTGGGGGCTCGAGCCGACACCAGTGGCGGAAGTGCCCGATGCCTATCTGGCTCCTCTGGCATCCCAAATCCGCCAACAGGCCGCAGAGATGCAGCAGCAGGGCCAGCAGGTGGACATGGCCGCCCTGGCCGAGCAGGCCCGCGAGCAACTGCGACAGGCTGCCGAGGATGCCGCGCGAGAGGCGACGGAACGGCATGAGGAGCTCATCAGCGACCAGCTCGCGGAAGGGTACTGGGATGAGGCATTCGAGGCGTTCATCGACGACTTCGTGACCTACCCGGCGGCCTTCATCCGCGCCCCGATTTTCCGGCGCGTGCCGGAGCTGCAATGGTTGGAGGGATGGCAACCGGTCAAGGGAGAGACAATTAGGCCCGAGTTCGAGCGGGTTTCACCTTTCGACCTGTACCCAAGCCCGGACGCCACCAGCATCGATGACGGTGCTTTCATCATCGAGCGAGCTCGCTTCACTCGATCGCAGCTCAACCAACTGATCGGCGTGCCGAGCTACAGCGAGGAGGCCATCCGTCGGGTTCTGGATCAGTATGGCCAGGGTGGACTCCGCGACTGGCTCTGGAGCGACGGCGAGCGTGCCGAGCTCGAAGGCCGTGGCCATGAATGGCTGACGCCGGGTGAGACCATCGATGGTTTGATCTACTCCGGCGGCGCCCAGGGCGTGACGCTACTGCAGTGGGGTATCAGCCCCGACGAGATCGAAGACCCGCTGGCCGAGTATGAGGTTGAGGCCATCCTGATCGGCCAGCATGTCATCCGGGTGCGCATCAACCGAGATCCTCTGGAGCGTCGGCCATATCACAAAGCGTCATTCCAGCCGGTCCCCGGCTCGTTCTGGGGCCAGGGCATTCCCGAGCTCATGGCCGATATTCAGGATGTGTGCAATGCCACGGCGCGAGGCCTGGTCAATAATCTGGCTATCTCGTCAGGCCCCCAGCTCGAGGTCTACGAGGATCGCCTGCAGCCGCAGGAGGACCCGACCGATATCTATCCGTGGAAGATCTGGCGAACCAAGAGCAGCGTAGAGGCCGGCAACAATCCTGCCTTGCGTTTCTTCCAGCCGCAGAGCAATGCCAGTGAATTGCTGGCTGTCTACGAGCAGTTCGAATACCGGGCCGACGAGTCCACCAACATCCCGCGCTACATGTACGGCAGCGATGAGGCGGGCGGCGCCGGACAAACCGCGTCAGGCCTGTCGATGCTCATGGAGTCCGCGAACAAGGGCATCAAGGATGCGATTCGGCACATCGATCGCGGTGTGCTTCGTCGGGTCATCGAGGCGCTTTGGCTCCACAACATGCAGTTCAGCGACGACAACAGCATCAAGGGCGATGCCAGCGTGGTGGCCAGAGGGTCGAGCGCCATGCTTATCCGCGAGCAGACCAACCAGCTACGCCAGCAGTTCCTCCAACTCACTGCCAACGACTACGACATGGGCATCATCGGCCACGATGGGCGCCGCAAGCTGCTCGACAGTATCGCAGAGAAGCTGGACTTGCCTGGTCTCATCCCCTCCGAGGAGGAGATGCAGCAGAACCTGGCACAGCAACGGCAGGACCAGCAGGCCCAGCTACGGATGGAACAAGCCAAGGCCGAAGCCGAGGCTTCCGAGAAGCAGGCGCGGGCGCGCGAGGCGAATGCCGACGCCGCACAGACCGAGGCCGAAACCCAGCAATCGCAGCAGATGGCGCCCCTCGAGGCACAACACCTGTTGGCCGAGATCGCCAAGCTGATTACCGAGACGCGAGGACGCAACGATGGAGGGACAGGACTGGAAGGCGCTGGCCAGGCTGGCCGAGTCCCCGGAGGGGAGGCGTCTGGTGGCGCTTCTCAAGGCCGAGCGAGAGGAATGCCGCGACAGCCTGGAAAAGTGCCGCGAACCCGCTGAAGTCGCCCGACTGCAAGGACGTGCGTCAACGGTGGCCGAGCTGATTGAGAAGCTCGAGCAAGCCCGCGACGTGGTCAACCAGCGCTTTACTCAGTAGCCGCCGGGCTCCGGCCCGGCCTCACCGCAAAGCCGCTCATGGTTCGCCCTGGGCGGCTTTGTCGTGGGAGCGCTCTGGACTGCAGTCAGAACCCGTTACCCGAGTCGTGAACCCCGGCAAATGCCGGCTCACCCGTCACGCCGTGAGGCGTCACAGGAGCAACAATGTCACTACCCAGGTCCGTTCAGGCCCAAGCCGAAGCCGCCCGTCAGCACTTCGAACCCCAACCCGAGAATCCCGATGATCAGCGTCCCGCTGACTCGGCTCCCGAGGAAGGGCAGCGAAACCCGCAGGACGAGTTCTCGGCGCCTGCCAAGGCCGACAAGCCCAGCCCGACGCAACCCGCCGACAGCGCTGAAGCACAGCCCAAGGATGAACAAGACCAGGGTGCTCTTTATTGGCAGCACCGGTTCAACGTCCTGCAGGGCAAGTACAACAGCGAGATTCCGGCGCTGCGTCAGGAAAACAGCGAGCTCAAGAACACCATCGCCGAGCGAGATCGCCGAATCGCCGAGCTTGAACAACAGCAGCCCACCGGTGGCGCCGATAGCGGTGTCAGCGATGAGCAGCTCGAGCAGTTCAAGGCGACGTATGGCGAAGACCTCGTGGATTTCGTTACGCGGATGGTTGACCAACGAGCCCCGTCCGGGAGGCCAGCCGATACCGGAAACACTCAGGAGCTGAACGAACGCCTGGAGCGACTCGAGAGCGAGAAGCACCAGGATGCGTCGGCCCGTTTCTGGATGAACCTGGAGCAGGCTGTGCCGAATCTGCGCGAGGTCAACGCTGACGCAGGCTTCCATCAGTTCCTGGCCCAGTTCGACCCCAACACTGGCGAGCAGCGCCAAGAGTCGCTGAACAAGGCCCAGCAGAACCTGGATGCCAAAGCGGTAGCCGACATTTTCAAGCTCTACATGGACCAGGCCGGGCAGGGCGCCAAGCGCACCGTTCCCGATGACCAGGTTGATCCTCGCACTGCCAAGGCGACAGGCGCTCCCCAGAGGCAGCGTATGTGGACCGGGCAGGAGATCAGCCATTTCTACCGGGAGAAAACAGCGGGGCGCTACAGCGCTGAAGAAGCCCAGCGCCTGGAAGCCGACATCTTTGCCGCACAGCGGGAAGGCCGAGTGAAAGGCTGATCCCGCCAGCGGTTCCGAAAACTCGCCGTGAGGCGACGAAGAGGTAACACACAATGGCAGGTCCGACACGCGACGGGAGCCATCCCGACTATTCAAGCACGTCTTCCAGCGGTTTTATCCCGCAGGTTTGGAGCGGGAAGCTGGTGGAAAAGCTCTATGCCTCCACTTGCTTCGGTGAAATCGCCAACACCGACTACGAGGGTTGAGGTCAGCTCTCACTAAACCCCGTGAATTGCTGGGAAGCCCTTAGAGCCCTGAGCGCCACAACGTAGCCGGCAACGGCAAACGTGACGGTCTAAAAAGCGCAGGGATTGGGCAATCAGCAGCCAAGCCTCCCGGTAACGGGTGGAAGGTTCAACGACTAGGCCAAACAGTCCTGACAGGACGATGAAGGCCCACGAGTGCGGGGCATTGCTTGCGAAATTAAAAACATGGGTGATACTGTTTAAATAAACAGGAGGGCCCATGGCAGACAAGAAGTTTTTCATCACCAAGGAGCAGCTGGAAGCGGACTATCTCGAGCTTCGGTCAACCCTCAAGGTTGCTGAAAAGCACGGCGTCTCGAAAAAGCTGGTCATGATATACATGAAGCGGTTCGGGATTCCGAAGGTCAAGCGCAGGACAGCGGCTGAAACCGACGAGTTGATACGCCCCAAGCTGGAAGCCGGGCTGACGACCAGTGAGATAGTGGAGGAGTCCGGTTTCAGCCGACCTGTTGTGCATCGTGCGGCTCGACGCTTCGGCCTTCCGCTTAACGACACGCTGCATCGGGGCGAGATCATCACCCATAACGGTTACCGGATGATCAAGGCTCCCGACGGGCACCCCCACGCTGACAGCAAGGGGTATGTCCGAGAGCATCGACTGGTGATGGAACGCAAACTGGGTAGGTACTTAGAGCCGGGTGAGGTTGTTCACCATATCAATGAAGACAAGCTCGACAATCGCCCAGAGAACCTTGGCTTAATGGAGCTGGGAGAGCACACCAGTTACCACCATACGGGCAAGGTTGGTCGTGGCCCCGATAAGCGGCCGCGTAAGCGCAAGCAGTGAAGATATAGTCTGGTCTCATGGGAAACCGTGAGGAGCCCGGATAAAGAGCCGGGACGAAGCCCGAAAGGGTGGAAACAGAACGGAAGTGAAGAACAAGGGCGATACGGTCGAGATCCGTACCACGCCTTCCATCACCATCCGCGACTACGAAGTCGGCGGCGGCCTCAACTACGAGAAGCCGACCAGCGACAAGGTAGAGCTGCACATTGACAAGGCGAAGTATTTCTCCTTCGAGGTCAATGACGTGGACGCCTACCAGTCTGACATCAAGCTGATGGACAACTGGTCCGATGATGCCGGCCAGCAGATGAAGATCGCCATCGACACGGTAATCCTGGGCGATGTTTACGCCGATGCCGCGCCAGAGAACGCCGGCCCCAGTGCAGGCGTGAAATCTGGTAGCTACAACATGGGCGAAGCCGGTGCGCCGGTGGGTATCGCCAAGGATACGATTCTCGACACGCTCGTGGATTGTGGCTCCGTCCTGGACGAGCAGAACGTGCCCGACACTGGGCGCTACATCATCCTGCCGGCCTGGATGAACGGTATGCTGAAGAAGTCCGATCTGCGCGATGCCAGCGCGATGGGTGACAGCACGTCCGTTTACCGAAACGGCAAGGTCGGCATGCTCGACCGTTTTGACGTGTATATCAGCAATAACCTGAGCACGGTGCAGGACGGCACTACCGGCAAAAATGCCACCAACGTCCTGTTCGGTCACAAGAAGGCGCTCACCTTTGCGTCTCAGATGACGAACATGGAAACCCTGCCCAACCCGCAGGACTTCGGCAAGCTGGTGCGCGGCCTCAACGTCTTTGGGTACGAGATGATCGACCCGAATGCTGCTGGCCACCTGTACGCACAGCGCGCTTGAAGCGCCTGACTCGCCACCCTCCGGGGTGGCGTTTTTGTTTCTGACAAGAGGGCATCCCATGTCACTGACAGATCAGATTGAAAATGCTGGCTCGAAAGATGAGCTGGAGAAAATCGGTAAGAAATCGCTCGGGGTGGACATCGACAAGCGCAAGGGGCTCGAGAGCCTGCGCGCCGACCTGCTCGAGCGAGTCGAGGACCAGGGCGAAAGCGGTGAAGCGCCTGTAGAAGAGCATGCCGAGGGAAATGCTGATGGCGGCACTGTCGCCCCGGAATCGGACGGCTCGACCCCGGCATCCAAGATCACCGAGGCGCCGGCATCCGAGGGCAAGCCAGAACAGGAGGCGCCCAAACAGCGGCTGCTTCGGCATCGCGGCAATGGCCGCATCTTCGCGTACAGCGCTGCGCTGGCCGCCAAGCGACACATCGAGGAGGTTTAAGCCATGGCCGTGACCACGGTGGGAACCGTCATCAAAAACGCCAAGCTGGTCCTCCAGGAAGTCACGACTGCCGGCACTCGGTGGACCAATGAAGAACTGATTGGCTGGCTCAACGAAGCCTACCAAGCCATCGTCCAGATCAAGCCCGATGCTTCGACCGTGAATGCGCCGCTGGAACTGACCGAGGGCACACGACAAGAGATCCCCGCCGACGGTCTGCGTCTGATCGATGTCGTGCGCAACACTGCCAGCAGCAGTCAGCAGATGGGCATCCTGGTCGCCTCGCGTCAGTCGTTGGATACAACGCGCCGCAGCTGGCACGCCGACCCGAAGAGCGTGGACATCGAGCAGTACATTTTCGATGACCAAGATCCTAAGCACTTCTATGTCTATCCACCCGCTGCCAGCGGTGCCGAGGTAGAGCTGATCTATTCAGCAGTGCCGGAGCCACATGATGTTGCGCAAGGCCTGCAAGGACTGTCCGGCGAGCGAATCAAGCTGAACGATAGCTATGGCCCCGTCATCACCGACTACATCCTGTTCCGCGCCTATTCCAAGGATGCCGAGCACGCCAAAAACATGAACCGAGCCCAGCTGCACATGCAGAACTACATGAAGGCGCTGGGCCAGAAGGTCGAGGTTGATCGGTCCATCTCACCCAACGCGCCTGACAACTCGTCAAACCCGACTGGTTCTGTAGGCCGGACCGGGGGCTAAGCCATGACGCTGGAAGAGCTGGTTCAGCAAGTGCTGATGGACGTACCGGATGCACCAATGATGACGGTGCGCGACGCCGTGAGGCGGATGGCACGCGAGCTATGCACCGAGGCCGATGTCTGGGTGCAGGAAGGCGAACCGGTCGTTGTGGCGGCGAACACAGCGAATCCGCAGGTAACGGCTTCCAGTGGTCAGCCGTTTCGCATTGTGTCGCTGACGCTCAATGGCCGCGAGTGCATCCAGGGGCAGGGCTTCGATCAACCCACGCCCACCACCATCGAGTTCTACGAGCGGCCGGAAGCGTCGCTTGTATACGGTCGCCTGGCTTGCCGTCCCGCCGTGGGCGACATGCCGCCCACCGAGGTTGTCGATCGATGGGATATGGCCATCGCCAATGGTGCTCGATGGCGTCTGCTCATGCTCCCCCAGCAATGGCGCAACCCTGAGCTTGCCAATTACTACCGTCGCCAGTACCTGGCCGACGTGGCCACGGCCAAACAAACCTCCCGACTTGGCCACGCTCGAGGCGGCGCCCGCATCAAGGCGCGTCGCTTTATCTAACTTCGCTCTACGACTTACCGTGAGGTAACTCCCAATGGCAGCATTCTCCGACTATCTCGAATCCGGCGTTCTGGAACATACTCTGCGTGGTACCACGCTCCCGACGCCTTCTTCCATCTACGTCGCCCTGTTCACGTCTGACCCCACCGATGCCGATACCGGCAACGAGGTTGCAGACTCTGCCTACGTTCGTCAGGACGCGGCCAAGGGCGAGGGTATTACCAGTGGCTGGACAGCGCCGACGGACTCCGGTGACGGCAAGGTGTCTTCCAACGCCAAGGTCATCCAGTTCCCACCCGTTGCCGATGGTGACGTAACGGTGACGCATTACGCGCTGTACGACTCTCAGTCTGGCGGCAACATGCTTTACCACGGCGAGTTCACGGTCTCGAAAACGCTTGAGATCAACGACGTCCTGTCCGTCGATATTGGCGGCATCCAGGTCATCCTGCGCTAATAAGGGGATACCATGTTCGCCCCGCTCAATGGAGCCCCGCTGAACGGCGGGGCCAGTGGCCTGTGGTTACGCGGCACGCTGTCGGCTGAGTCGTCCAGTACGGCCACGCCGACAGTGGCGCGGTACGTGTCAGCGACACCCGAGTCGGTGGCTGATACGTCGGCGACCCCGCTGCGCATCACGCACGCTACGGGGGCTCCCGAAGCCGAGGCGGGACTGACGGTTGATGCAACCCGGCTGGCCAAAGGGTGGGGGACGGCGGCAGCGTCCGCGCATATCAATGGCGACGGGTACGAGCTGGTGTTCATGGCCGGACGGTCAGCGACGGCGGCCAGCATCAGTCTGACCGCGCCCTGGGCGCTCCGTCCCGTGGACGGTAGCGCCGGTGCCGATGCTGAGACCACTGGCTCCGGTGTGCGTCACGTCTACATAACCCCCCGCACCGCTGAGCCGGTGGCCGAGTCATCCGGCGTCAGTGAGCGGGTGACACCGGCACCGGGCGCACCCCCGGCAGAGGCCGTGGCCGAAGCGACGTTGAGCGCCGAGCGCACCGCGTGGATGGAGCCCAGCACGGCCAGTGCGGTGTCGGGCATTGAGTGTGCGGCGTACCGTGCCCGCCCCGTTACCGCTGAATCGGTGGCTGACGCCAATACCAGCATCGACTACGAGTCGTGGTGGCGTGCGTCATTACGCGCCTTGAGAACGGCATCCCTATCGTGGATAGCTGAGTCACGGATAGAGAGACTGAGCGTCCGTCAGCGGTATGCCGAGGCGCGGACAGTTATTCGTACCCGGTCCTCGGCGCTGGCGAATACGAAAATCGGTCGTGGCACGATGCGGCCGGAATCGTTCTCCGGTCATGTGGCCGGGACGTTGCGCCTGTACCGCGACCACCGAGGTGCCACTTACAGCAGCGCGACTGGCGAGTCTGTCGCATCCCGCATCACCGTGATCAAGAGCGGGGCGATAGCGACAGCCGAGACGCATGCATCACCCGCTGTCACGCGGGACGGCACGACATACCGCTATGCCGATGGCCCAGCGGTGGCTGTGTCAGACCACCGATCCGTGGGTCATAGAATCACTGAAGCAACGGGGCAGCCGACCGCTTTCAGTGAGTCGTCGGGTGAGCCGTACCAGATTCATGCGTTCGAGGGCACGACTGAGGCCGAAGCAGACGCATGGTCCATTGATCATGCCCGCGTCAATCCCTGGGTCCGCGCCACCGGGCAGAGTGTCGCGGAATCGGACCAATCGGCCTACACAATCCGTCAGGATTTCGTGACGGCCAAGGAGCTGGCGAATTCGGCAAAGTCCACGGGCTGGTGCTACCGCGAAGTCCCGACATGGGACAGCACCTCGGCCACGGCCACGGTGGTATCGAACGCCAAGCGACTGGCCAAGGCCGAGGGCGATGATTACGCCATCTCTGCGATCAACATCGGTGCCGTCATCTATAGCTGGCGGTACCCGGTCATTGAGCCATTGATCATCACATCCGGTGGTCGGGACATCGCCAACAAGATCGTCCGCTATATCGATGAAGCAGCCGAGCCCGGCTCCGAGATCCGCTTCGATGCGACCCGGCTGGCGATCCCCGAGATCGTGCCACAGATCAGTGAATCAGTGAGCCAGGGCGATGAACCGCATGTAGATCGGTATCTGGAAGCTGAATCGACGGCCACAGCTCAGACGAGCGGGGTGATTCAACCCCATCGGTATATCACCGCGCCGAGCATACGCGCTCACTCTACGTCATCAGCAACGGCGACGCGGTTTGCTCGTTTCGTCGATGACCCTACTCAGGCGTTCTCGTCCTCGGTCGGTGACTATGAACGGCACGCTTACCTGACACCACGGCCAACTATCAGTTGGTCAGCGTCAAACGGCACGCCGCGACTTACCCGGTTCCTACGGGCCAGCAGCTCGTCGTGGGCCACCTCTAATGCCTGGTTCGCTCGGTATCGCCCCATGAGTGGCCAGGCCCGTGCCTCGGCTCGGGTTCCGGTGACGATCTACGTCTGGCGTTTCCGCGAGATGTCATTCCAGGGCAGCGCAGCCAGTACCGGCGACATGGTGCGCATCACAACTGCCCCCCAGGCTGTTGACGGCGAGTCCTGGGCCGAAACAGGCCGCGTCTCTTTCAAGATCAATCCCGGCGTTCCGGCACCCGATAGACGGACCATCACCCTGATGGCCGGTGCCCGCTCGATGTCGGTGCCAAATACCTCACGGGAGTACATCGTATGAAGACATTCAAGAAGCAGCCCCGTGACCACCTCGACTATGACATCAATCTGGCCGAGTGGATGGCCGAGGGCGACGAGGTGGAGCACGTCGATGTTGAGGCCCCCGATGGCATCGAGGTCACGCAGGTAGGTATTGAACCGAACCGCGTCAAGCTGTGGATCAAGGGCGGGGCAAACGGTGACAGCTACAAGTTCTCGCCGCTGATCCACACAGAGAGTCGGATCAAAGAGGTGGATTTCATGATTGTTGTGGTGGAGATGTAAACCATGCCCCAGCGTTTTTTCAATAATGCCCGTGCGGTACTGGCATCCGCGATTGATGACGCGGCCACGACCGTCGAGGTATCCGATGCCGTGAACCTGCCGACATCGCTCGGCGAGAACGAATGGTTCCTGGTCACGCTGTACGCCGACTCATCGCAGTATGGCGAGAACATCGAAGTTGTGCGCGTCACCGGGGTGTCAGGCGCGACTCTGACAGTGGAGCGCGGCGTGGAATTCGAGGCTGTGCCGCATGCTGCCGGGGAGCTGATCGAGGCTCGACCCACAGCGGGCACGATGGATCGCATTCAGACTCGTATCGGGGAGACTTTACTGGTTGCGAAGAGCGCCCCGCTGGATGACCGGTTGCGCCTGGACGGGCTCACGTACCAGGTGGCTGATTACCCGGAGCTAGGGGCGATGTTCGCGTTTATGGTTCCGGCACAAGAGGTGGTGAGCGGCACACCTTCACTTCCTGGTGACGGACACGCTGTCGCCTTCAGCCCTGATGGCACGTATCTGGCGGTGGGGAATAGATGGGAATCGCCTTACCTAACCGTCGTCAATACCAGCGACTGGAGTGTAGTTAGTGGCACACCTTCACTTCCTGGTGTCGGAAACGCTGTCGCCTTCAGCCCTGACGGGGCATACTTGGCGGTGGTGTGTGGGTCCGCTTATAGCCCTCGCCTAAACGTCATCAATACTAGTGACTGGAGTGTAGTTAGTGGCACACCTTCACTTCCTGATGGCGGAAACGCTGCCGCCTTCAGCCCTGATGGCGCTTACCTGGCGGTGGGGCATACAGACTCGCCTTACCTAACCGTCGTCAATACTAGTGACTGGAGTGTGGTGAGCGGCACGCCTACACTTCCTGATGACGGACACGCTGTCGCCTTCAGCCCTGATGGCACGTATCTGGCGGTGGGGAATAGATGGGAATCGCCTTACCTAACCGTCATCAATACCAGCGACTGGAGTGTAGTGAGCGGCACGCCCTCGCTATCTAATGCCGCATACGCTGTCGCCTTCAGCCCTAACGGCAACTACCTGGCGGTGGGGTATATAGACTCGCCTTACCTAACCGTCATCGACACTAGCGATTGGTCTGTAGTGGAAAATCCACTTTCGTTACCTGGTGCTGTGTACGCTGCTGCCTTTAGTTCTGATAGCGCCTACCTGGCAATAAGCCATTATGGCTCCCCCTACCTGGCTGTTATTAACACCGATGGCTGGTCTGTAGTTAGCGGCACGCCGTCGTTGCCTGATACTGGGCGTGGGGTTGCCTTCAGCCCCGATGATTCCTATCTGGCAGTGGGCCATGAAGGCTCTCCCTACCTGACCATCGCCATGGAAGGCCCCGGCGACGAGTTCCAACTCCCCGACGTGAGCGCCCCCGACCCATCCCTCGAATATAGGATCAAGGCCAAATGATCATCTATAAGCTCGATGCGCAATCAATCTGGACGGGTGAAACACTCAAACTGAGGAAGGGTGAGGGTTTCCCCGATGGATACACGAAAGTTGTGCCGCCTGAGGTGCCCGAGGGGCAAATGGCCCAGCTCCGAGGCCGGACGTGGGTGCTGATCGACAGCGTACCGCTGTCCGACGTCCAGCGCCGGGCCCATGAGGCCAGGGCGAAGGTGAACGAGTGGCGGGACAATTCGCTCAACGACGGTGTGCCGTACACGATGCCGGACGGCACAGAAGACACCGTACAGACCCGGCCTGACGACCGCTTGAACCTAATGGCCCTGAACACCAAAGCGACGGCCAGGGTCGAGGCTGGTGATACGACGCCGATGCCGTTCCGGGGGCTGTCGAACACGACTTATCAGCTAACGCCGACCGAGATGCGCGACATGACCATGGCCGCGCTGACCCACATCGAAGACATCTATCAGCAGAGCTGGTCAGCCAAAGATGCCCTGGTCGAAGCGACCACGCTCGATGACGTTGAAGCTGCACTGGAAGGTCTGCAATGACGATCATGTACCCTGGTGGGTTCCTTGGCGAGCTACCGCTGATTGACCCGCGCTTGTTACCTGAGAAGTCCGCGCAGGTGGCCAAGAACCTGACGCGCCGGCACGGCACACTCAAGCCTGAGCGCAAGCCGGCACACGTCAGCGACGTACCTAAGGTGTTCCGGCCCGCGAACCTTTTCCGCTATACGCCTGGCGATGGATCGGCGAGTTTCTGGCTGTCGTGGCGCCGCGGCCTTGATGTCGATGTGGCGCGTTCGCCCATCGCCAATGACCAATACGAGCGCGTTTACTGGACTGGCGACGGCCCGCCGAAGATGGGCGGCATCGATGTCATTACCCAGGGTGACGGCCCTTATCCCTCGAACTGGTATCAGTTGGGCGTTCCGGCACCTGATGAACCGCCTGAAGTCGTCGAGCCAGCCAGCCGCACGCCGCCGGAAGAGGGGGAATGGCCGCCGCCCACGACGGTTGAAACGGCGTATGTGGTGACATGTGTCAGCCAGTACGGCGAAGAGAGCGCACCGAGCCTGCCGTCAGAGCTGATCGAGCGTTGGGACGACGAGAGCGATATACCAGGTGGTGGCCACGTTATCGTCAACCTTCCGCCGCTTCCCGGTGGCAACAGCAACATCCAGTTAATGCGGATCTACCGCACCGAGTCGGGTGGGGTGTATCAACATGTTGCAGACGTGTCAGCCGGGACTGGGCAATTCGAGGACGGCGTGTCTTCCGCCGAGCTGGGCATTGCCTTGCCGTCCGCCGAGTGGGACGTGCCCGACCCGAAGATGCGAGGACTCACCGTGTTGCCGAACGGCATCCTGGCGGGCTTCTTCGGCAATACGGTCGCATTCTGCGAGGCCTATTACCCGCATGCTTGGCCGGTGAGCTACCAACTGGCGTTTGATGATCCTGTCGTTGGCCTGGCATCGACGAGCGCGGGCCTTGTGGTCCTGACCACTGGGCAGCCATCATTGCTGACCGGGGCCAGCCCTGCCGCCATGTCTCAGATGAAGCTCGACGTATACCAGTCGTGTGTGTCGAAACGCAGCATTGTCGAGATGGGCGGCTATGCGCTTTATGCCTCCCCGGATGGCCTGGTTGCGGTCGGCGGGCAGCAGGCTGAAGTAGTCACGAAAGAAACCTACTCCCGCGACCAGTGGAAGGCGCTCGACCCGTCGTCGATCCACGCATATCGGTACGATGGGCGGTATATGGCGTTCCACACCAATGGTTGCCTGGCGTTCACGCCTGGTGAGGGCATCGATCGTTATGAGGTCAGCGCCGAGGGCGGCTATTACGACAGCGAACGCGATACACTTTACCTGCTCCAGAATGGCGCTGTGACCGCGTGGGGAGCCGGCAACCTGTTCTCGATGCGCTGGCGGTCGCCCATCCATAGCTATCCGTCAGGCCGCGCCACACTGACTTGTGGCCGCATCGTTGCCCACGCCTACCCGGTGAAGCTGCGCGTGTATGCCGATGGTGAGGCCATCGTGGATCAGGCTATCCAGGGCCCTGACATGTTCCGACTGCCGTCGGGCTATTCGCTGTCCCGAGAGTGGGAAATCGAGGTGGCCGGCAACAACGAGGTGGTATCGATCCAGCTGGCCGGCAGCCCTGGCGAGCTGCGCTAACCGCAAGATCAACCTGCCTACCGTGAGGTACGCATGGCTCAGAAATCGCGCCGACGCAAGGCGCTTCCCCCGATTGACCCGCAGACAGACCGCCGTCTGCGCCCTTTCCTTGAAGCTGTCAAAGAGATTACCGAAACCGGCGATGGTGTGCGTGGCGACCCGCTGGACCGCAAGCTCACCATGCGCGACCTGGTGGATTCCGGCATCGGAAGCCTGCACGGTGCTGGACGAGGCAGTTCTGGCGTTCTGCGCCCTGGCGGCGCAATCGACAACGATGCGGCGGAAAACCAGAAAGTCCCGCCACGGCCGACTGGCCTTCAGGCCTTCGGCAGCTTCGGCTATGTCGCCCTGTCCTGGAGTATGCCGGGCGACCTGTACGGCAACCACGGCTTCACCAACATCTATCGGGCACAAGAGGACAACTACGCCAATGCGGTGATTATCGGCAAGGACTCGGGCATGTCGTACACCGACCAGGTGCGCGATGTGGCCGAGGACGGCGTCGGGTACTACTACTGGATCACCTTCACCAGCAGTAGTGGCGTCGAAGGGCCGCCCAACGCGCCTGGCGGAACCTATGCCGAGGTCATCCCCGATGTCCGCTTCATCATGCAGCGGATCACGGGGGAGATTGATGACGGGGTGTTGGCCAAGACCCTGAGATCCAAGATCAACCTGGTGGTGGCCCCCGAGGATGTCGAAGGGTCGGTGAACGCCCGTCTGGCGGCTGAAGCCGATGCGCGTCGCCAAGCGGTTGCCAGTGAGGCAAGGGAGCGAGCGGAGAGTATCCAGCGGGAGCGGAAGGACTGGAATGCGGCGATTGACGCTGTCACAGCGAAGTATGATGAGTCGATCGCGGACCTGGCCAGTAAAACGGAAGTCCTCACGAAAGAGGATGAGGCGCTGGCCCAGAAGATCGAAACCGCCTTTTCCGAGGTGGAGAAAGACTTCCAGGCCGCTCTCCGTAGTGAGCGGACCGCATGGACAACCAAGACGGATGCCCTTGGGGTTCGGATCGATACCACGCAAGCGAAGGCAGCAGACAACGCGGCGGACATCTCCGAAACCAAGAAATCCCTGGCATCCAAGACGTCGGCGCTGACCCGGTCACTCGAGAGTATGACGGCACGGCTCAATGCGACGCCGGTCTGGTCATCGAACTTTGAGCCCGGTGCCGACTTTGATCGTTGGAAGACTGCCAGCGGGGGTTCCATCGAGGCGGTGAGTACTGCCTTCGCGGGCAACCAGGCGGCGGTCATCCGCTACAACGGAGATACGCCGTCATCGACGGGCACCACTCACAGTGTTTATGCCGAAGTCACGGAGACTCTGGCCAAGAGTTTCGTGGCCAAACGCGTACGCGTCGAGGTCTATGCGCGTAAAGCACAGGACAACCCGGCCAGTGAGTTCGCGGTAGCCTACTCGACCGCGGCAAACGGCAACAGCGGCTGGCATTACTTCGAGCCTGGCGATGATTGGGCGCCGTTCGAGTTCATGTGGGACATGCCGTTAGACAGCTCCAATAGTGTCGATTATGTCGGCATCTGGGGTGATACAAGCTGCAACGGTAAGGGTGTGGAAGTTGACCTAATCACCGTCCGGCCCGCGACCACGGAAGAAGACCTGCCGGCGATTACGGCTGCCATCAATGCCGAATCTGAAGCTCGCGTTGAAGCCAACAAGGCCCAGACAAAGCGGTTCAATGAAGACATTTCCCAGCTGGGCGACGACATTTCGGGTGTGCGGGAAACCGTCAACACTGAAGTCAAGCGGCTGGATGGCGAGGTCAGTGCCGTTTCCAAGAAGGTCGATACCGCGCAATCGACGCTCAATGGAAAGGTGGCGGGTGTCGAGACCCGGATGGAAACCCGTATCGAGGGTATCGCTCACTGGAGCACGTCGTTTGAAGATCTGTCGGGGTGGTCTGGCGGCGGCTCCATAGAGCCCGATGCCGACGCCAATTCTGGCTCACAGTCTGCGCTGTTTCGTTGGTCTGGTGGCTCTACGTCCAGTGGCGGGCGCCCAGGGACCGGCAAGAAAATCCCGGAGCGCACAGCGCTCCAGTTCGGCGGCCGCCGTATCCGCGTGACGCTGGATGCCAAGCGCCCCGGCAATAACTCAACATCAGAGTTTGCGGTGTCGTATAGCACTGCTGACGTGGGCAATAGCGGATGGCACCGTTTCAGCCCTACCAGGTCCTGGAGGCAATACAGCTTCCTGTACGACGTTCCCGATCCCAGCAGTGGCAACCACGACTGGATAGGTGTGTGGGCGGACACGTCTGGTAATGGGCGCGGCGTCCTGATTGACAACATGCGCATCGAGGTTCTGACAGAAGAGAGTGACATCCCAGCCTTCGAATCGATCTATTCCGCCAAAGTGCAGGCCGGTGGCTTGATCGGCGGGTTCGGCCTTTATAACGACAGCAAGACCGTTGAAGCGGGCTTCGACGTTGATCGTTTCTGGATTGGGCGCACCAACTCCGACAAGGTGAAACCGTTCATCGTCGATGGCGGCACTGTTTACATGGATGCCGCGCGAATTCGCCGGGGCGACATCCAGGAAGGCCAGCTCGGCCCCATCACTATCGGAAAGCTGACGCAGGAAAATGGCGACCCGCTGACCAATGTCGCTGGCAAGATCCGAGCCGGGGCTATCGATGCGGACAATCTGAGTGTCGCGGAAGCGGCAAAATTCTATGGCAACGTCTACTCCGGCAACTATCGGGCTGGCCGGCGAGGCTGGGCGATCCTTCAAAACGGCAATGTCGAGTTCAACGAGGGCGTCTTCAACGGTAAGGTCGAATTCAAGAATGTGAACGGCGCCGGGGTTCTGGCAGGGCGTGACCGTGTCTGGTGGAGCGAGGTGGATGGTGGGAACAAGCCCTCAGACAACGCTGACAGAACCGCTGAAAACACCGCCAAGAGCATAAAGAACCAAGGAAAGCTGGCTACCAAAGACAAGGCCGACTACGTAAATGATGTGATCAATTCGCCCTTTGTCCGCCTGGGTGTCAATGCCTATCCAAAGTGGAAGAAGGCCGATCAATATAGTGGATCCCATAAGAAGGGAACGTTGATCTTCGAGGTTAGTGGTGGTTATGGCGGGTGGCCCCGAGACAACGGCGGGGTGATTACCTACTGGTCCAACCACAACCGCGCTGTGCAAGTATTCTATGGTAACGGTGGCAATGAGGAATGGGTGCGCGAGGTTCACCCAAGCACGTACCCAAACTGGTCAAGTTTTGTACAGCGTGAAGTGTTCTCGTCATCGGATGTCGATGCGTTACAGACTCTGAACGGCCCGCGTCAGGCAGAAGCGGACAAGACCTCGGATAATGAAGCCAAACGCATCGCAGGTCAGGGAAAGTTTGCTACCCGCGACTACGCATGGTGGGACGAGATCGATGGTGGCAATAAGCCTGAAGACAACGCAGATGTAACTGGTAACCATACATCCAGGGATACAGGCCGGGTTGCTGGGCGAGATGCAAGAACCGTCCGTAACGAGGCCCGTCGAGGGCAGTGGGCTCGGGATCGACAGAACGACTGGACCCGCCCTGGCAGCACGTTGATAAACGGCAACAAGATTTCCACGGCCGATGCCTACGTCGATACGCTCCAGATCAAGGGCCGTGCGGTAACGTTCCCGGCAGGCTCCTCTGCGAACTGGACGAAAAATATGAACAATATGGGGAAGTGGGAGCAAGTCCTCAGCGTCAACGTGAACACAGGTAACGGTAGCGCCATCATATGGGTAGAGGTGGTGACGAAAGACATAAAGAGTCGTTATGTAACCGACATGCAGTGGCGGCTTCGGAGAGGTGGCCATGTTGTCGGGCAGGGCGGAGCCAGGAGTTCCGTCTTTACTATGGTGGAGGATAGCAACCCAGGGAATTGGGAACGGTACCGCCTTGAGTTGTATTATCGGACCACTGACGGCGGTACCTGGGGGTTCTATGCCGGCGAAAGAAGATTGGTTGCTTTGGGGACAAAACGATGAGAATTGCGATATACACAGAAGCTGGCTTTATCGACCGTATTGTTGACTCTCCTGATGGCTATGAAAAATACCAAGTCGATCAAGGAGAATTGTACATGCCGGTAGGTAGAGAAGTTAATGATATCTCTCACTATGTCGATGTCAGCCAGACGCCTCACGTCGCCCGCGAACGCCACCGTTTCGACAGTTCCCACGAGATCAATGATCTGATAGTTGAGTTCCCAGAGCTGCCGCCTGGCACTACCGTCCGGGTGCAGGGTGAAGAACTCATTGCCGAGAAGGGCGTGGCAGAAATCGAGTTCGACACACCCGGCACCTATACCATCAGCTTTCAGCACTTCCAGCACCTGGATGAAGAGGTGGAGGTGACGCTTGAGTAGACTGAATGTCGCGACGTTTTCTGACCTTGCAGCTGCAACGGCGGCTCACCTGGCGGAAGCGGATCATGTTGCCGATAGTGCTCAGGAGCGCATGGCATCGCCGACAAAGCAGGGGCTTCATAAAGCCAAGTCGGATGAGGCGACCGGTTCCGGACAGCCTCGACCGTTACTGGAGGCGGAGGCCGAAGCGCTGGGCGAATCCGTTGATGCCGTGGCCAGTCGCGTCCTCGAGCAGAGGAAGAAGTACGCCGCCAAATGCGCTAAAATCGAAGCCGCAAGGATCAAGGCGAGGGCGGATATTCGTGCTGTCACGTCACCGGCAGAGCAAAAGCGAATCGTGAACCGGCTATCTGCTGACCTTCTGTCCTGATCCTCTCCCACAACGCCCACCGTGAGGTGCGCTATGTCACGCGAACGTGAGTTTCTACAGCAAGTCCTGCCCAATAATCCGTCTGCTGTCGCATTCTGCGAGACGGTATTTCATATCTCTCAAGTCCTCGATGACCTGATCGATGGTGACGGCCAGCTCGACCAGGGCACCGTTATTCAGGCGTTTTGGCGCGCTCTGATCGATCTGCCCGAAAACGCCTTCTATCGCCAACATGAGCCGTTCTTGCGGCCACAGCTTGCCGTTGCCCTTCAAGATTGGACGGATAGTGTCACTCTGGAACGTTCCGGCGCCGAGCACGACCGCAACCTGGCATTTGTGCTGCGTGACCAGCTGACTGGCATTGTCGTCCAATGCACCCGCCTGATCGGTGGCTACGAGTTCATGCGTCAGGTTGGCCCTACCATTCGCCGTTATTTCCATGATGAGCGCCTGGCGGACTATGTGGCATCGGTCGCCCCGGAGCTGGAGGATGGCGACCCGGCTGATGACCCGGCTTTTCAGGAGGATGTGCAAGAAAGCCTTCAGGACGGTGAGTCATGAGCGGCGGCGGTGGCGGCAGTAACGAGATCGAAGACACTCCCGAGCAGCGCCATTTGGCCAAGGTGGCCGCCGAGAAATGGAACTATGCCCAGCGTGAACTGGCGCCGGCTGAAAACGAGTACATGCAGGATGTCGGGGAGATGACCACGCCAAGCCGCATGGGCTACATCGAGGGCCAGGCCAGCCAGGGGCAGATGCAGGCCACCGACCAGCTGATGGGCGATGCCACCGGGCAGCTCAACCAGGCTGGTATCGATCCCAGCAGCGGTCGGGCTCAGTCGGTCATGACAGGCCTGTCGCTGGACGCCGCGCAAGCGGGCGGTTCACAGATGGGACGCGGCCAGTTCGAGCAGCAAAACCAGCAGGTTCAAGGCCTCCAGAATATCGTGGCCATGGGCCAAGGTGAATCCGGCCAGGCGCAAGCCGGCCTCTCCACACTGGCGACCCAGGCCCAGGCGGATGCCCGTGCAGAAGCACAGCAGAGCTTCAACCGCCGAAGCGCGAATCTTCAACTGCTCGGCCAGGTGGCCGGTGCCGGTACGCGCTATGGCCTGCAAGGCATGGGTGGCAGTAGCGGAGGCCTTGGCATGGAAGGCGGCGTTAACCAGGGCGCTATCGACGCATCTGTGGCACTCAATAGCGGCTGAGGAGGCGCATCATGGCCAGTTATCTGAACACCTTGGGCATCAATATCCCTGAACCGTCTTCATCGCAAACAGCCGGAACCAGGGTTGACCCACAAGACGCCTTCCAGGGCGACCAGGGCGCATCGGACACGATTGGCCGATTGAGCCGGGCGCAGTGGGAAGACTGGAAGAACCGGTTTCGCCCCTATATCAACTCGCTGATCAATGCAGGCACCAGGGCCGGCGCTGGCCAGGATGCGGCCGCCATGGCGCAGGACTCCATGGCCACGGCCTACGACAACAGCGCCCAGGCTCAGGACATGCAGCGCCAGGGTATGGGCCTTGAAGTCTCGCAAGCGCAGCAGGGCGCCGACCAGCGACGGCGAGCGCTGGAACAGACAGCCAACATGGCCGCCGCCGGCAACCAGGCGCGTATCTCGGCGCAGGATCGTCAGAGCAAGATCCTGGCGGGCGGCATGGGGCTTTCCAGCATCCCGGACAAGATCCTGGAATCACAGTAATCGCCAACTCACCGGGAGGTGACACATGGCATATGGTCTCGTGGGCCTGAAAGACGATCTCGAAAAAGACGCCATGCAGGGCATGGGCGACCTGGCCGAGCAGCAGCGGCGCGATAACCGTCTGGAAGATCAAATGGAACAGGCAGAGAAACAGCAGTCGATGCAAATGGCTGGCACCGGTGCGGCCGTAGGCGCCATGGCAGGCGCACAGTACGGCGGCTCGGCTGGTGGGCCATGGGGTGCTGTCATTGGCGCTGGTATCGGCCTTGTGGCCGGGGAGTTGATGTAATGGCAGGACTTGATACACGCGGCTTGGCAAGTGGTTTCAATCAAGGCTTTGGCTTGATGAACCAATACATCCAGCAGGAAAACAAGAATGAGCGGGCCGAGCGGCGCATGGACATGAAAGAGCAGCGCTTTGGCCTTCAAATGGAAACCGCCCAGATGGAGAAGGAAAAGCTTCAACGCGAGCAAGATATGGAGAAAATCAAGTTCGCGATGAATAAAGGAATGCAAGGCCTTGGGCTGGCAGACGAAGAAATCGAGCTCTTCCGCAAGTACCCACGGTTTGAGAAGGCGCTGATGCCTGCGACCGATCAGTCTATCGCCAAGGCTGAAAGGGTAGTGGATCCCAACCAGCCGGACGACCTGAACGACCCTGACGGGCTGGCCGCCATGAACCAGCTGTTTGGTGACCAGATCAACAAGGGCGATGGCGGTAGAAAGAGAATCGTCGGCAGCTATCCGTCACCCGATGGCGAAAGCCTGATGTTCGACCTTGAAGTTGAGGGGCCGGATGGGCAGACCTACACGGCCCCCATGACAGAAGGGCGAAGCGCCGACAGCTCAGACGATACGGTTAAGCCGGTCGATGTCGGCGAAGCTGCGAGGCAAGTGCAGGGCATGAAGAAGCTGCGCTCGATTTTCCAGTCTCCAGAAGGTCGAGAGCGCGCCGCCAAGATGCTCCGTGCGATTCGTGGCGACGGCCAGAAAGAAAGCTGGTCTGTGATGAACCATCCTCAGCTCGGCATGATCCAGGTCAACGACACAACAGGCGAAATCGAACCCCTGAGCGCCGGTGCCGGCAGCCCCTATGAAGATCAGGGAACTGACTACTGGAGCCGTCCGACCGCCACCCAGAGGGATGCTAGGTTCTTGGTGGAGAACGGGATTGCTGAAGATATGAAGGACGCCTGGAACAAGCTGAATACCCGGTCTGGCCGGGATGAGTATGGAATGTCCCAAGACCACCTTGAATATTTAAATGATCGTATCGCGGGTATAGATCGGCAGCTTAAAACTGCTGCCGAACTTACCTCTGGTGTTCCCAAGGAAGAGGTCGAGGCTCTGCGAGAAGAGCGAGCCCGGCTTCAGGATAGAGCCTCCCAGGTGGGAAGCCGGCTTTACAAGGATCGCGGTCGGAACCCTAGTAACCAAGGGCAAGGCTGGGGCGGAAGTAACTCGTCAGGCGGTGATTCTGAAGTAAGTGCTGGCAGTTCACTCGCAGGCGAGGGGCCTGTAAAGATTGAAAATGATAGCGATTACGAGGAACTGTCTTCCGGCACTGTGTTTGTCGGCCCTGATGGCGTAAAGCGGAGGAAGCCTTAATGTCTGAAGCTTGGAAGAACGCGCCTGCTGTCGAAGGGTCGGGCGGCAAAAGCGAAGGGCGATCTGCGTGGATGGATGCACCTCCCATTGATGAGACGTCCACCCAATCCGGCAGCCAACAGAATGCGAAAGGGTTGGACATGCCCGGCCAGGACACGGCACAAAGCAGCCAAGCCCGCCCGGCCCCGCGAGGCATGGGACTGTCATTGGGCTCCCCTGCTGCTGAGCAGGCCGAGCAAGTGGCCAGCCCGACAGAGCAGGCCGAGGGCATCGAGGCCAGCGACTACCTCAAAGAGACGGCAGAAGGCGGTGTTCAAGGTGTTGGCTCCGCCGTGGGCGGCACGGGTGACTTTCTGGAGTGGGGCGGCAACCTGGTGGAATCCGGCCTGCGTAAACTTGGGCTGGGCGATGTCGTTGATAAAGGCGACCAAGCGATCAGCGGCATGGCGCCGAGCGATGCCTTCCAAGCCTTTGAAAGCTGGATGCAGGAAGGTGCCAAGGAAGTTGATGCAAGCCAGACCGAGGCTTTCCGACAGTCCATGCAGGGCAGCACGCCCAAGGGTGACGTGTTCGCGCCTGATACTTGGTCATTTGGCGATGACCCAAGCGCCGCCGGCTACGCAGGGCAAATGGCGGGCTTGATCGGGCAGTTCGCACCGCAGGCGGCCACCATGCTCGCTGGCACTCCACAGCGCGCCGCCACAGCCATGACGCTGATGGGTGGCGCTCAGGCGGGCGGCTCTCAGGCGAATGAAGCCGAGAAGCGCATCCAGGCCATGGACGAAAACCAGCTTTCGGAAGCGTCCGGCCTGTATAAAGACCTTCGCGATCAAGGCGTGTCGCATGAAGACGCCAGAGATCAAACAGCGAAGGCTGCCGGCGCGGCGGCTTTCGTCGGTGGCGCCCCTGCCGGTGCAGCTGGTGGCGCGGTCACCAGCTATGTGCTGGGTCCGCTACAGCGTCAGCTGGGCGGAAGCCTGGGCGGCCGACTGGCCAATAGCGTCGCCCTCGAAGGCCCAGCAGAGGCCACGCAAGAGGTCAGCGAGACGATGCTGGCCCGGCAGAACACCAATACCGCGATCCAAGGCGACCAGGACCTGGATCGCGGCACGTTCGGTGATGCGGTCCTGGGCGGCATGTTCGGTACCGGGCTGGGTGCGGCCGGCGCGCTTGGCGGTGGCCGTGATGCCACGCCCCCGCGCACACAAAATGATGCCGTTCGAGAGCGGACGCCAGAGGACATCGAGGCGTTCAACGAACAGTTTGAACAGGATCGTGCGAGTCAAGGCGGTGGCGCCGGCCTATCCGGTATCCCTGGTAGTGAAGCAGGGAGCGACCAAACCAAGGCCGACCCGGAATTTCAAGAAGGGAGCGAGAACGGGCCTTCCTATTATCGCTATGGCGACAAGGAAACGACTGAACAGGCTTGGCGTGAAGCGTGGGAGCAGGAAGGCACTTCCCCTGATGATACCGAAGGTAGCGAGAGTGCCGGAGATAAGCCGGCGGGCCTCCAGATGCCCGAGGATGCCGACTCTGGCCAGAAAACTGCCTCCGTTTCGACGATGATGACCAACCAGATGCGGCAGCAGCTTCGGGACTTGGGGCACAGTGATGAGGCAATCCGCAAGCTCCGCCCACAGGAAGCGTGGGACCGCATTCAGGAAGGGCGTTCCACCAGCGAGAAGGTGGAGAACGCGGCCAAGCGCACTGATACAGAGCCAACACCCGCGCAGGCTGAGGCGGGCAACTACCGGAAAGGCCGGGTCCAGCTTGAGGGCCTGGACATCGCGATTGAAAACCCCAAAGGCTCTACCCGACGCGGTACTGACGAAAAGGGCCGGGAGTGGGAAAGTCAAATGGCCCACCACTACGGTGACATCAAGGGCACCACTGGCGCTGACGGCGACAATCTCGACGTGTTCGTCGGCGACCGCCCGGAAAATGGCAAGGCCTTTATCATCGACCAGGTGAGCGACGATGGCAGCTTTGACGAGCACAAGGTGATGCTCGGCTTTGACTCGGCTGACGAGGCGCGTGAAGGCTACCTGGCGAACTATGAAGAAGGCTGGCAGGGGCTTGGCGAGATCTCAGAAGTTGATGCGGAAGCCCTCAAGAGCTGGATGCGTGACGGTGATACCCAAGCACCATTCAGCATGCCACAGGAAAAGGCGACAGAAGATCAGGGCAGTGCGGCCAAGCAGACGAGCCAAAGTGGTCTCGGCCTGTCAATGGACGGCGCTGCCGGCCAGTCTTCGGCCAAGCCAAAGGCGGACTCCCAGACATCAAGCCAAGAATCCGAAGCCTCAAGTATTGAAGGCGATGGCAAAACCAGCAACCGCCAGGCGCCAACCAGCCGTGTGCCCGTCGATCAGATCGAAGTCGATCCCGCTGAGTACCAGTTCCGCACGGAAGTGAACGACGAGGGCGTCGATTCGCGCCTCGAAGGCGTCGAGCGCTGGGACGACGTGCGTGCGGGAAGCCTGATGTTGCATGAGCGCGAGGATGGCCGCTTGTTTGCCGCGGATGGCCACCACCGGCTCGACCTGGCGCGCCGCACTGGCCAGCAGGAGGTGAACGCCCAGATTCTGCGCGAGCAGGACGGGTATAGCGTTGCGGATGCGCGGCGCGAAGCGGCGGAAACCAACATTGCTGATGGTAATGCTACGGCATCGGATGCCGCGAAGGTCTTCCGCAACAGCGAAGGCGATGCCGGTGACATCATCACTGAGCGGAATCTGCCGCGTCGCTCCCAGGTAGTGCGCGACGGGGCCGATCTGGCCAAGTTGAGCGATGAAGCCTTCGGCGCGGTGCTCAACAATGTGGTCAAGGAAAAGGACGGCGCGGCGATTGGCCGATCTTTCGATGATCCCGAGCAGCAGCTGGCAGCGATTGACGCCTTCAAGGACGTTGATCCGCAGAATGACAACCAGCGTCAGTTGTTGACCAATGAAATCCGGCAAGCCGGTTTTGCCGATTCCCAGGGCGGACTGTTCGGTGATGACCCGATGGAGTCGCTGATCAGCGAACGCGTCAAGGTAATGGACAAGCTGCGCCAGGACCTGGTGCGTGACCGCCGCCTGTTCGCTACCCTGAACAACAACGCTGACAAGGCCCAGCGAGCGGGAAACCGCATTGCGACCGACCAAAATGAAGCGTTCCAGGATGCGTCGGCCAGGGCCCTTGATGTGCTCGAGCGAGCCACGACCACACCTGAAATCAACCAGCAGATCAATGATGCGGCGCGGCGCGTGAACGGCGGCGAGTCAGTCGCCAAAGCAGCCAAGGAATTGAAGGAGACACTGCTCAATGGCAACCCGGCAACAGATGAACGACAGCAATCACAAGCACCTGACGGCGAACCGGATGCGACAGCAGGGCTATACGAACGACCAGATCAACAAACATCTGGCGGAGACGACACACGAGCAGAGGGTGCAGGCGAACCACGCCTGGACGGAGGAGAAGGAGCAACTTCGGGATCAGGGATACTCGGAGGAACAGATCTTTCAGCACCTGTACGCGAAGGCGAACAACGGCAAGAAGCCACCGAAACCGGGCGAGGCGCCACCGAAGCCGTAAACTTCAAGGCCGACGGTAAGCCGTTCCCCACCCGTCGAGCTGTCCAGATCTCCAAGCGCTATCGTGACACGCCAGGCGCCGAGCCGGTCGAAGTTGAGGGCGGCTGGGGGTTCCGTGTGCCGGATGCCACGCAGAGTAGGCCACCTTCTTCCCAGAGCGAGCAAGGCACCGCTCGGCGCGGCTCTGGTTCGAGCAGGATAACCTGGAAGCGTCGCGACGGTCGCCGCGTGTGGGACGGCAGTGACGGCACGGTAATTGCCGACCATAGCATTGGAAGCACCAAGACCTTTATGGCCTTTGCGGACAATGCCGCCTATGACCGTGGCGAGAACTTCGCTACCGGCGACACCCTCACCGAAGCCAAGCGACTGTCCGAGACGGTAGAGCGGCCACGTCAGCTCGGCGTCGATACCGCCCAGGGCGCTGATAGTGACTACGAAACGTATCCCGACCAGCCAAGCGAGGGTGTCGATCCTGCCCCGCAGCAAGGCGGCGGCATAGATGCGCCGAATCCGCGCCCGAGTCGTTCGGCCCGATCCAGTGAGCCGACACGCCGGCAGCGCCGCTCCGCTGAAGAACTGGGCGGCATTGCCCAGGGCGACACCATTGAGTTGGATACTGACGTGGGCTATGCCCGCGCCGGTGGCTCGTACCGCGTCGGCACCATCCAGCGCGATGGGCGTGTGCGTATTACAAACACCGATAGCGGCGCGTCCACGATCCTGGAGCGAGAAGACATTGCCGCAGCATCTCAACGTTCGGGCGGCCCTGTTGCGCGCCGCGTTGGGAGTGACGATGGGACGTCGCCTGATTCGCAGCCCACAGGCAGGTCGCTCGAGTATCAAAGCGTCGAGTTTGATGACGCTCCCTTGCTTGAGACCCAGACAGAAGCCGACCTTGCCCAACGTGAAAACGAGGTCCGCCAGGCCGAGACCGACCGTCGGCGCCAGGAAGAAGAGCGTGCCCAAGCGGATGCCGAGGTCGATGACTTCCGTCTGACGGGCAGCGACAGCGACGCGGATATTGCGGCCAGCTACGGCCAGGGCGACTTGATGGGCGCCACTCCTGATATAGCGTCCGAAGCCCCCGAGGTAACAGCAGGGAGTCAGGAGGTAAGCGGCTCAGCTCCTGATATAGCGCCCGAAGCTCCCGAGGTAACGACAGGCACTCAGGGTATAGGCGTCAGCGCTCCCGATACGTCAACAGAGTCTCTCAGGGGGCGAGCAAGTGCCAAAGGGCTCGATATGAGTCAAGAGGGGCGGATGCAGCGAGCCCATGATATGGGCTACATTTCTGCCATCGAAGACGTGATCAAAGGAGAGTACGTTGACGGACAAATCACCCGAGTTGACCGAGGAAGAGAGGCGACTGGAGGAACTGAAACAGAAGGCGCAGAGCGGTCAGCGGATCTCGGGCGACGAAGCGGCGAAGATGATCTCCAAAGCAGAGACGCCGGACGAGATGGCGCGAGTCATGAAGATTCTTCTCGAGGACGGGGACCGCTCACTGTCTACCACGGAACAGCAGGAGATGTTGCGTCTTTTGTTCCCGGGCATCCAGGCCAGCTCGACAGCGGATGGCTCGGAGAAGGCGTCTACCTTACCACCGACCGACGAGTAGCCGAGCATTACGCTAGCCGTAAGGCGCATCGCCAAGGTGGCAATGGCGGTGAAACCATCATGCCGTTGCATATACGCCCCGAGTCGCTTCTGCGAGTCCCCCCTACGTTTAAACGCCGGCTTTCGACCGCCGGACCGGAAGCGTCCGAGGCGTTCTCCCAGTGGGTTCGAAAGCAAGGCTATGACGGTGTTGTGACCCGGTATGGAGATGCGTACGAAGTCGCGATGTTAGACCCGACCAAGGTTCGGTCTACACAGGCGGCTTTCGACCCTGGCGGCGAGGGTGATAGCGACTTGCTTTTTTCGGCAGGCACAGAGCAGCCTTTGGCGCCACCGGATGTTGACGCGGTTCGCGCCGAGCTGGAGACGATGAGCGACCTGCTGGGGGACGTGGAGGTCATTGACCATCCTCGCGAACTACCACCACATGTCCTGATGGGCATGACGCTTCAGGGTATTAACCCTCAGGACGTGCGGGGCATGTTTTCGGGCAATCGACTGTATGTCATTGCAAGCAACAATGATGGCCTCGAGGAAGCCGTTAGAGCGGCTGTTCATGAAGCCGTCGGCCATAAAGGGATTCATGGCGTCCTGGGGGAAGAGCTGGAGCCAGTTATGCGCCAGTTCTTCCGTCGCCTTCCCCATAGCAAGATTGGTCGCCAGGCTCGGGATGAAGTGAAACGCGACTATCCCTTCCTGGACTGGAACGACCCTGACGATCAGATAACGGTCGCCGAGGAAATGGTGGCCCACTTGATCGAGAAGGGTCATCGCCCTGCCGCCTGGCAGCGTGCCGTGGCGAAGATCAAGGAATTGCTACGCCGCTACTTCCCGTCAGTCCCATGGACTACGGCAGATGCCCTGAACCTGGGCGAAAAGTCGCGTGATTATCTTCGTCGGAAGCAGGCCGAGGCGGATGGTGACACGCCAGAAACCACTACCTATGCGATGCGCCGCCGCCAGGACCAAAGCCGGGTGTCAGAATCTTTCAGCGATCTGAACGCCGACCAGGCCGAAGCGCTCGACATGATCGGGCCGCTGGGCGCTGCTGGTTCGGCCATGGCGAAGGTTCGACAGGTCTGGGATCGAGCCGGAGTGAAGATGCGCGCAGGCATCTTTGATAAGTTTGCTGCCCTGAAAGCGCTTGATGAACAGGTTCACGGCAAAGACTTTATTGAGAACAGTACGGCCTCCTCAAGTTGGATACTGGCCCGCATGGCTCCTGCTGCGCAAGGCGCTCTGAATACTTTGATCCATAACGGTCGTATTCAACTCAACTCAAAAGAGAAGGTCATCGAGCTGAAGGATGGTGCTGATGGCGGCCTTCAGGCTGTGCTTGCCCAGCTGGGCGATGCTGAGGAAGTGACCCGCTTTATGGGCTGGATTGCTGGCAACCGAGCTGAGAAGTTGCGCGAGGAAGGGCGCGAAAACTACTTTGAAGAGCGCCACATCCAAGGGCTCACCGAGTTGAACAGTGGCCGCGCCAAGAACGGTGAAGCACGGCGCACGCTGTACCCGAAGGTCTTCGAGCAATTCCAGGCCATCCGCGATGACGTGCTATCTATTGCCGAGCAATCCGGCCTTCTGCGCCGCGCGATGAGCCAACCTGAGTCGGCTCTGACTATTGCTCGCCAGCGCGGTGCGCCGGATGAGATCGTGGATCAGCTCAAACGCGCTGAGACCGCCATGAACCAGGAAGATGGCGACCTTCTGGATCAAGGGCAGGCCATCTATAACGCTGCCAGTGAGAGACTGCAAGAATGGCTATGGGAGCAGGCGCAGCAGGACGTGCAGCCCGACGCCCTGGACACAGCCCAGCAGCGCTATGACAGCGCCTTGGAAGAGTGGAGCAGCTTGCAGCGCGACCAACGCGAGATTTGGGCAGAAGAATTCTATGTCCCGTTCTACCGGGTGTTGGATGAGAACACCAATGATGTCCAAGGACCAGCTTCTACGGCGGGACTGAGCCGTCAGCGTGCCTACCAGCGACTCAAAGGCGCCGACATGCGTATCGGCGACCTGCTGGAAAACACGCTCATGAATTACCACCACCTGCTGTCCGCTTCCCTGAAAAACCAGGCTGCAATGCAGGCGATTGATAATGCAGAGCAACTTGGAGTTGCTCACGAAGTCTCAGAAAGCAACCGAGATCCTCGAAGTTCGACCTTTATCCTGCGTAACGGGCAGCAAGCCTATTACGAGATCAGCGATGATCTGGTGTACAAAGCGCTGGTCAACATGACGGACGCCGGCATGCAGGCGCTGCTGAACAGCTCTGCCATGAAAGTGATGCGCTGGTTCAAGCGCGTTCTGACCAATACGACTACCGTGACCCCTGGGTTTGTGGCCGCCAATACCTTGCGCGACTCAATTCAGTCTGCGGCGGTTACGCCGGCAGGCCTGAACCCTGCGTGGAACGCGGTGCGCGGCACCGCCCACTACGCGAACAAGGAAAATCGCGCACAGATGATAGCCAGCGGGGCGTCATTCAACTTCGGCCACCTATACGGTGATCGTGCCGATGAGCTGAAGGCCCAGCTTCGCCGTAATCTGAAAAACGCGAAGGTAGTGAATGACCCGGGGACAGCTCGCCAGGCAGTCAAGTGGAGCTGGCGTCGCTGGAACGATGTCACCGATTTCGCCGAGAACGTCAACCGAGCTAAGGTCTATCAAGCCAACCTGGACAAAGGGAAGCTGTACGCGGCCTTTCAATCTCGTGACCTGATGGACTTCTCCAGCCACGGGAGCTGGTTTATGACGCGGTTCCTGATCGAGACAGTGCCGTTCCTGAACGCGCGTATCCAAGGGGCTGACAAGCTATACCGGGATGGCTTCAAGCCGTCATTGTTGACGATGTTCGGCAAGGGTAGCGACTCAGACAAGCAAAGGGCGAAGCGCTTTTCTGTGGTCACGGGCGCATATATGGCCGCATCCATTGGGCTGTTTCTGCATAACGAGGACGATGAAGACTACCAGGCGCTGCCGGACTGGCAAAAAGATACCTATTCGTTCTTCAAGTTCGGCGACCAGGCGTTCTTCATGCCGAAGCCTTTCGAAGTTGGGGCCGTTGCCACCATGGGTGAGCGAATCACCGAGCAGTTTATCAGCGATGAAGCTGGCGGCGACCTGTTGAAAGAGCGCTTGTGGCACATGCTTACGCAGACTTTCGCGTTTAGCCCTGTGCCGCAGGCAGCCGCGCCGGTGCTCGACGTCTACGCCAATCGCGACCCGTTCAGGAATCGCCCGATCGAGCCCTACTGGGACAAGCAGCTATCGCCGAGCTTGCGCTTCCGATCCAGCACCACCATGCAGTCACGATTTGTGTCGAAGGGGCTGGAAGGCGCCTTTGGTTCCGATAGCGTTCTTTCGCTATCTCCGTTGCAGCTGGACTACTTGGTAAACAGCTACTTTGGTACTGTCGGAAGTTATGCCATGGGAATGGCCGACACCATGTGGCGTAACGCCATGGGAGTGGAGTCGCCGGCCAGCTATTGGACGGAATCGAAACCTATACGTCGGTTTTACCGAAACCTCAACACGCCGGCTTACTACACGCGGTACCAGAGCCTGTTCTATGAGGGACTGGAAGAGGTCAATAGAGTGTATGGCGACCTGAAGCAACTGGAGAAGATGGGGGCGATTGACGAGGCTCGTGAAAAAGCGCAGAACAAGGGCGACATGCTTCGCCTTCGCAAACAGTTGAATGACGCCCAGCGACATCTTTCAGACGTCAGCCAGCGCATGGACCAGATAAAGCGATCCACGGATATGGATGCTGATTACAAGCGGAGGGAGCTGGAGCGCCTGCGCACGATGCGAAACCGCATCACCGAGGTGCTCGGCAAGGAAGTGGAGAAGCTGAACGCTGGGGGCTAATGGCGGAAGGCGTAGATGCCGATGGCAATTAGTGCGCCGAACAGGAGGCTCGGCGTATTAACCAGCAGGCCGACCACTAGTACAAAGCCAGGGATGGCGACCCAGCTGATGAACAGCCACATACCGACGCCGCCCTCGAGCTGTGTCATGGCGATGCCCCCCAGCATGAGCAACGTCGCCGCAATTCCGATAATGGGTCCGATATCCATGCAAGCAGGGTAGCCTGACGATCGAAGGGATGCCAGGGCCTAAGGAGCCTTGATCCGCTCTTTTAGACCTCGGGAGCTTACTTCAGGACGCCCCTGTCCTCTTCGCGATAGGTCATATTCACTCCATACCCTCAATAACGCCAATCGCCTTCTGGCAGTCATGGCGCATTACCTTCAGCACGTCCTCATCGAAAGGTTCGCTGATGCTGTAGTCGGCATAACAGCGAGAGTCGTGACATTTTCTCAACAGGATTCCAGCGCGACGCATCGCTTTACGGCGCCAATCAGGGTGCGCCACAGAGCTGGAGAAGTATTCAGACAGCTTCCTGTGCGTTGGCCCGGCAAGGTTGCTGATTGGTACGTCTGAATCGTTGTCAGCGAATTCCAGGGCATGGTGGTATAAGCTGTAGTAGCTACGAGAAGCCGCAGTCCTGAGCGTTGCTTCGGTGCTGCTTTCACTGGTTATGGCGTCAGCGACTTCCATGATCTGCATTGGTGTTACTGGCATTTTTTCGCGTCACTCCTCATCAGAAACTTTGACGAACGATGGAATGATGCTATCCCAATGGGTAATGGCCTCATCGTCAGATACTCTTTCCAGTAGGTCGTCATTCAGCGTTATCACCGTTTCGACTGAAGCGTTGACGCCGTAGTAGAGGTGCAACACGCTCTGCCCGTAAAAGTTATCAATCTTGGGTGTGGCGGATGACAAAGTTGCCTTATGGTCGAAGAGTGTTGACTGTAGGTGTTGAACCATCTTCTGCGCATCTGCCTGGAGTGTAGAATCTTGGCTCATAAAACCCTTCACCATGCTAGATGAGGCTCTCAGATCCTCTATGATCGACATAATCACCTCGTCCGTCACTGCCTGGGCATATTTATTATAGATGCGCTCAAATGCTTCAAGGTTGAGAGCCGATCCGTTCGCCCACAGCGCTGCCTTGATGTTAATCGCGTTTACGTTGCCGGTATCCAGCAAGCGTTCGAAGATCTTGCCCGCTTCATCATACTGAGCCAATAAATTCAGTGCGGCTGCGTAATTCCACAACATCGCATCATCCGTAGGTGCGATGCGCTCAGCCTTACTGAAGAATGACACCACGCTGCGATAATCCCGTAGCTTGGCGCTTAGGATGCCTGTCAGCATGAAACCGATGGCAGCATCCTCCTTCTGGATGCTATCGATCTCTTTCTGTATGGATCGGACCCTGAATGATCCCCAGCCCTCACCCTCTGGCAGGCTAAAGATGCGGTCTGTGACATTCTGAGTATCTAGCTGTGGCGTAGCCATGTCTTGTGCCTATCTCCCTGCGAGGTGTAAGCGTATCGTTCGATAGAGCGGGGTGCAAAGGGGATGGGGACTTATAGCCTGATAGCCCATAGGTATGGCTAGGCCTGCTTACTCAGGGCTTTTGAGCTGCCTCCGGTGTTTCTTGATCCTGGCGTCGATGCTGGTAATGACTTGCTCCATGGACTTCAGCATCTCCCTCCTTGTACGTAGCAGATCGAGGATGTGCTGGTCTTCCGCGTTGTTCGCCATCTGATTGTCCGCCTCAAGCTCAGCGAACAAATTTTCAAGCCCGGTAGGCTGTCCATCGCCGAAATCCCGCACGAATTCATTCAAGGGGTCAAGACTCTCCTGCAGGCGCGCTACGATCTCCGCATTTAGCGACCTCTGGTTCTTGTGTGCGGCATCCTTGAGCTTCTCCCGCATACCGTCAGGCATGCGAAGCGGGTAAGGCGCCTTCTGCGGCTTGTCGCTCATGGCCTCTATCCTCGCGGTTTTAGGACATAGTGTCCTAGATATCAAAAAGAATCAAAGAATCAATTTGACTCTGACTCTTTTAGAATCTATCTTGGTACGGACACAACCGGAGGGCCTATGAAAGTCAAGCAGCAAGCGCCGTTTCCCCTTCGCCTCGATGAAGAGGATAAGCGGTGGATCAAGGAGAAGAGCGCTCGCGAGTGCCGTAGCCAAAACGGCATGATCGCGCACCTCATAAAGGAGGCAAGGAGCAATGATCAACGAAAGGCAGCCAAAACAGGGCAGATGAAGGAGGGCTAAGAGATGAAAGAGGACCTGTTAGGCCCGAAAATGAGTGAAGCCTCCGGGGTGGCCGCCCCAAAGGCTTCGAAGTCAGACCAATGTGCTACCAAAGGATATGACGCTATGAATACTAGCACCGTTCTATCAGTCACTCAAAACGATGACAAATTGGCCATGACCAGCATCGAGGTCGCCGAGCTGGTCGAGTCCCGTCACGACAAGGTGAAGCAGTCCATCGATCGCCTCGCAAAGCGCGGTGTTATCGCTTTTCCCCCAATGGGGGAGAAGCCTACAGATGGCCGTCCCAGCGCTTTCTACATTTTCGTGGGCGAACGAGGTAAGCGAGACAGCTACGTGGTGGTTGCCCAGCTCTGCCCAGAGTTCACGGCCAGGCTGGTGGATCGCTGGCAGGAGCTCGAGGAGCAGGCCACTCAACCCCAACTCCCGCAATCCATGGCCGAGGCTCTGCGGCTTGCCGCCGATCAGGCTGAACGGATAGAGCAGCAGGAGAGGGCGCTGCAGGAAGCGGCTCCGAAGATTGCCTTTGCCAACCAGGTTGAGGTATCCCCGGACGCGATCACCGTCGGCCAGGCGGCAAAGACAATCGGCACCGGCCGAAACCGGCTTTTTTCATTCCTGCGCCGCCACGGCTGGGTAGATCGCCGCAACGAACCCTATCAGGCGAAAATCGAAGCAGGCCTGCTGGATGTGAAGGTGCGTCATTGGGAGCACCCAGAAAAAGGGCTCCAAGAAAACATTACGGCACTGGTGACTGGGAAGGGGCTGGCGAAGCTTCAGCGGATGTGGGACCAGGGGAAGGGGAATGCGGCATGAGTGATCTGTTGACGATTGCGAGCCGCATTGATGCGGCCGCGCGTTTCCTGCAATGCGTTCAGCCAGAGCTAGATCCCGAGCACCGGGCGGTACTGGAGATGTGTGTTCGCGGGCTCGGGCTGAGGATTGAAGCCATTCGGTATGCGGATGCCCTACGCCAGGGCCATCACTGCTGGATGAGTCAGGCGCTACGAGATGATCTCGCAGGCACCGTTCCCTATGAGGAGATGGACGAGCTGCCGCCCGATGACCTGCTTGACATGTACGTGACCTGCCGGCTATTCAGCACGGTCAGCTCCATCCGCCTGATTGAAGCAATCTATCTCGAGGATTGCTCAAGCACGCCTCGAATAGAGCTGGGGAAGGCCATGTTTGAGTGTCTCGGGTGGATCGAGTCGGCAACACGGCAACTGGAAAGAGCAATCACCGTCCATCCAGTAAGCCACGCTGCATAGTCTGAGGCCCGGCCTGGAGCAGTTCGTACGGGTCCAATTCCCGGTGAAGGCTTACCAGGCCGGGCCCTAAAGTGTATCAATGATTTTCATGAGGTAGCGAATGCTGCGACATCAAGATCATTGATTCCTTTCCCGCCACCGCTCGACCATCTCATCAGTAACATCGCTTCGATAGCAGATAGGCGATGCACCGCCTGGCCGGCTATAGGCGCTTCGCGCTCCACAACGGCTTCCATTACTTGCCGAGTTGTATGGGCAAGGACAGTTGCCTGAGTAAAATCGAATAGAGCGGTCGATGATCGCCTGCTTAACCTCTGCATCTGTGGGCTGGTCGGCAACGGCTACCAGCGGTAGAGCGAGAAGCGCAGATAGAAGAATGCCTTTGACTTTCATGATATTCCCTGCAGTTCATTTATATGTAGTGCAGGTGAGTATAGCTTGAGGCTGAAGTCTGTTGGCAATAGGCGATGGTTGTATGTTGGTGATCTCCTACACTTCAATTGAGGGACTATAAAGCAATCTCGTACGTTTGGATCTATTCTGTAGGTGTGATGCCCAGTCCCCGCGGCCGCATGCGGGTCGCCAGCAACTACCGGGATTCGCGTCACTTCTCGCTTCCCTCCTTTCCTATCGATACCATGCCCTTTGGTTTATAGGAGTGGGGGCACAATGCCGAAAAGATTGTTGGGAGCCGCGCTGACGGTCGTGTTGGGCTTACCGGCCGCAGCAAGCGGGGATATGAGTGTCGGCACATGGAACCTTGAGCATTTGGGGTGGGACAACGGCAAGAGGATCGACCTCGTTGCCCATATCGCCCAAGGGGCTGATCTGTGGGCCCTGACCGAAGTCATGGACGAAGCAGCGGTTTCGCAGCTCGAGAGCGAGCTGGAGTCGCTAACGGGCGAGAGCTGGTCGTCGATGACGTCGCACGAAGTAGGGCGCTCCTCGTACCAGGAGAGCTACAGCTACCTCTGGCGCGACAGTCAGGTCGAATATACGAAAGGGGCGGTCGTCTACCGCGATCCGGGCGACGAGTTCGCGCGCGAGCCGTATCTTGCTGAGTTCCGCGATGTCGAAACAGGCGACAAGGTCGCTATGGCCGCGGTGCACATCGTCTACGGCGACAGCCGTGCCGACCGCACGCCCGAGATCCGGCAACTTGCAGAGATCTGGGACTGGATGCGCGAGGTCTACCCGGAGACGCCACGGATCATCGCGGGTGACTTCAATCTCGCTCCGGATCACGATGCGTGGCAGATGCTGCGCGATGAGGGCGCGGCACCGGCAATCACGTCAGGCGCGACGACGCTGAGCTCGACAGACGGCCAGTACGCCAACCTCTATGACAACCTGTGGTTCGATCAGGGCATTCTCGACAACACCGGCAGCGACATCGTGGAATTCCCTGATCTGCTGGGATTGAGCCACGAGAAATCACGCGACATTGTCTCGGATCACGCCCCGGTTTACATCACTGTCGGCGGCGCGGAGCCTGAGTTCACCGCTCTGGAGGGAGTGACAGTTGATCAGGACGCTGTCCCGCAATGCATCGACCTCAACGATGCGAGTGCGAGCCGGCTCGACGAACTGCCCCAGGTCGGGCCGGCTAGAGCAGAAGATATCATCAGCGCCCGCCCGTTCGAGAGCATTGATGGCCTCACTCGAATTGATGGGCTCGGGCCTGCCCGGGTCGAGGACATCGAATCCAGCGGTATGGTGTGTAACCTGTAACTTCCTTCAGTACCTGGTAACAGCTCGGCCTAGACCAGGCCGAGCACATTCGATGTGCCTGATTTTGCCTTTAAATCTAGTGGACAGTGATCACTCGGCAATCCGCTGCGTGGCTAACTCGATGGGCAATACTGCCGACGACTAGCCCTTTGAGATCGCTGAGACCGCGGCTGCCCATGACGATAGCATCGACATGGTACTCCTTGGCTGCAGCCAAAATCTTCTGCTGGGGGGCACCGTGCACTAGCTTGGTGGTAATGGCATTCTGATCAAGCCCTTGAGACTTTGCGTCTTCGACTGCCTTATCAAGCAACGCTTGTCCTACCTTTTCACGTTCCTCTTGGTTTGTCCCCATAGGGACAGCCCCAATCCCCCATACCATCATGGGCTCATGCTCGAGTGGTTCGGGGACATGCAAGAGGGTGATCTGCCCTCCTGTTTGTGAGATGAGCTTGCAGGCCACGTGCAAGGCCATTTGTGAATGTTCTGACCCATCCAGAGGAACGAGAATTGACTGAAACATGGCAAACTCCTGACATTGGTTAGCAAGGCTATTGCTCACTTCACAGCCTAGTAGTAAAGAGAGTGTTGCGCGTGGGGCGTAATGTCACATGCCACTGATGGTAGCTAGGAGGCAGAGTAGCGTTCCGTCTCACTAGACGCGAGGGCCCAGCGAGCCTACGCAGAGCGATGACGGTCTCTCTCATGACAAGCGGGCGTGATGGTCGAGGAGGGAGACGACAGCCAGTGCACCGACCTCAATTAGGCAATCGTGAGCCGGCTCGTCATGCCTCGACTCGCGCCTTGAACGTCTCGACCTCGTCCTTTGTGATGCCGCGCTCCAGGGCGTCAAGGTAGTCGGCATACCACTGGATCATCGTCCGGCGCTGAGCTAGGTAGGCTGCTTTGTTGTAGACCCCCGCTACACCTTGCACCTTGTGAGCAAGCTGGGCCTCGACATGATCGTGAGGCCAGCCGTGTTCATGCAAAAGCGTCGAGGCAGTGTGCCGCGAGCCGTGACCCACCAGCTTTCCCTTGTACCCTGCAGAGCTGATGACTTTATTGATTGTGCCCTCGCTAATTACGGGGTTATCGCGAGAGCCGGGGAAGAGGTACTGGCTACGCCCTGTGCGTTCTCTGAGCTCTCGTAGGTCTGTGATCGTCTGGCTGCTCAAGGGTACGTAGTGCTCCCGCCGCATCTTCATCTTCGCGGCCGGTACGGTCCAGAGCCCGTCATCCAGGTTGATCTCGCACCACTCAGCCCAACGCACCATGCCAGGCCTTGAAGCGGTTCGCAGCGTCATCCATGTAGCTACTCGGCCCAGTAAGAAGGCTCTGCTGATTCGTAGTGCCCGAAGGAAGTCGGGTAACTCGCTTTCAAGAAGATGAGGGTACTGCTGTTCTTGCCGCTTGAGCGCGACAGCGCGAAGCTCGGAAGCAGGGTTCATTTCGCACCGCCCTCGGGCAATGGCGCGTGAGAAGATCTGGTTCAACCAGCTTCGCACCTTTGACGCTACCGACAGAGCGTCACGCTTTTCCAGCGAGCTCTGAATATTGGCGCAGTCTTGCCTTGTGACTTCGCTGAGAGGCTTGTGTCCGATGGCTGGTAATATCTCTTTGTCGAGATAGCGGCGCTTTTGGTCGAGGGAGTCTGGTGCGTTGCCGGATGCGACCTTGTGGTCGTACCAGTCTTCGGCAGCAACGGAGAATGTGTCTTCTGGGGGCTTGTCCTCGAAGGTGTGTGCCATCTCCCGAGCCTCTTTGGCACTGAGGTCGGGGTACTTGCCCAGTGTCGTCCACCCCCATTTCCCGTTCGGCTTCTTGATGCGCAGGTTCCAAGACTTCACGCCGCTAGGCTTTACCCGCAGGTACAAGCCGTGGCCATCGTGCTCACGGTATTCTGTAGCCTCAGGCTCAAGCTTGGCCAGGGTCGTGTCTGACATGGGCCGCTTTTTGATCTGACTGCGCTTCATAGCTAGCTCCTGTACCCCAGAGCCTCAAAAGGTACAGGCAGGGTACAAGACAGGCAACAGTGACTGAGACATACTCAAGTAAGCTCAGGCAGCAGAAATTCAATGAAATGCGCGTGTTAAGGAGGTTTTAAGCAGACTCAGGAAGGGTCAGTTAGGCATATGGTGCCCGGAGTCGGACTCGAACCGACACGGTGTTGCCACCGAGGGATTTTAAGTCCCTTGCGTCTACCAATTTCGCCATCCGGGCGGTATGCAGGTCGGGTGCTCGATGCGAAGGGGGAGTGGAGGCTGGAGTCGGAATCGAACCGGCGTACACGGAGTTGCAGTCCGCTGCATAACCACTCTGCCATCCAGCCTCTGTGAGTCCTGTCATCCTCGAAAAGAATGAAACTCGACTCTGGGGTGTTGCTTGTTCAAGTCTGGAGCGGGAAACGAGATTCGATCGGACCGGCGCACCGGATCGCGACCCTCTGTCGCACGCTTCGACTTTATTTGCTGCTTGCGAGTCTGGAGCGGGAAACGAGATTCGAACTCGCGACCCTCGCCTTGGCAAGGCGATGCTCTACCACTGAGCTATTCCCGCTTGACTCGAGGACGTATTATACGGATAAGTTGGTGACTGTCAAACGCTTTTTCGTGCCGACGTTACATGGCGCGGCTCAAGTGCGGCCAGGCGGCGCGCAGGTACTGGATCATCGACCAGAGTGTCAGCAGTGCGGCGACATAAAGCGTGACGACGCCCAGGATGGCGATGGGGGTCCCTGGCGCGAAAGCGAGCAGCAAAAGCAGGGCGACCATCTGTAGTGTCGTCTTGAGCTTGCCGATCCAGGACACCGCCACCGTGCCGCGCTTGCCCATCTCGGCCATCCATTCCCGCAATGCCGAAATGACGATTTCGCGGCCGATGATCACCAGAGCCGGCAGGGTGAGCCAGATGGCGTCATAGCGTTCGATCAGCAATGCCAGGGCCACCGCGACCATCAACTTGTCGGCGACCGGGTCAAGAAAGGCACCGAACGGCGTCGACTGGTCCCAGCGGCGTGCAAGGAAGCCATCCAGCCAATCGGTCACCGAGGCCAGGGCAAAGAGGGCGGCCGCCACTGGCATGCTCCACGAGAGAGGGAGGTAGAAGAACACCACCAGCAGCGGGATGAAGATGATTCTGGCCAACGTCAGGAGATTGGGTATGTTCATCGGAGCTGCGGTCCTTGCCTTGAAGGGGGGATGCCGGAAAATTCCGACTATTCTATCCGGCTTGTCGACACTCATCCATGCAGGGCGCGGTGAATCGACTCGGCGAGGGTCGCGCTGATGCCCGGGACTCGGGCGAGCTCCTCGCGACTGGCTTGCCTGACGCCCTGCAAACCGCCGAAGAAGCGCAACAGTTCGCGACGTCGACGTGGGCCGACCCCGGGGATGTCCTGAAGCGTCGAGGTACGTCGGGCCTTGTCGCGCCGAGTGCGGTGCCCGGTGATGGCGAAACGGTGCGATTCATCGCGGATGTGCTGCAACAGGTGCAGGGCGGGGGATGAGGTGTCGAGGTCCAGGGTTCGGTCCGGGGTCTCGATGAACAGGGTCTCGAGGCCTGCCTTGCGGGTCGTGCCCTTGGCCACACCGATGAGGCCCACGCCTTCGACGCCGAGCTCGGCGAAAACGTCCCGGGCCATGTTGAGCTGCCCCTTGCCGCCGTCGACAATCAGCAGGTCGGGAGGCTCGCCTTCACCATCCTTGAGTCGTTTGAAGCGTCGTGTCAGGGCCTGGCGCATGGCGGCGTAGTCATCGCCGGCCTCGATGTTCTTGATGTTGAAGCGCCGGTAGTCGGACTTGCGCGGCCCATTGGCATCGAAGACCACGCATGAGGCCACCGTGGCCTCGCCGTGGCTGTGGCTGATATCGAAGCACTCGAGACGCGCTGGTACCTGCTCGAGCGCCAGGGCGTCTCGCAGGGACGCAAAACGCTGAGCCAGCTGGGTTTGGTTGGCCAGCTGTGTGGAGAGTTGCTGCTCGGCATTGGTGCGCGCGAGTTCCTGCCATTGGGCCCGGTGGCCGCGCACCCGCGAGGTGAGGCGCACTCGCTTTCCGGCACGTGTCTCCAGCGCCTGGGCGATCAGGTCGGTGTCGGGCAGTGCATGGCTGGAAATGACTTCGGCAGGAATGGCCCGCGCCTGGCCGAGGTAGTATTGGCTGATGAAGTCGCCGAGCAGGGTGTCGGGCGTCAGGTCGAGGCCATTGCTCGGCGTGTGATGCCGGGCGCCCAGCAGTCGTCCACCGCGTATCGAGAGTACCGAGATGCACAAGGCGCCGGGGCGGCTCGCCAGGGCAAAGATGTCGGCATCGCCGCTGCCGGTGTCGACGAACTGACGTTGTTGCAGCTGCCGGAGCTGCTGGATCTGGTCCCTCAGGCGGGCGGCTTCCTCGAAGTCGAGCGCCTGACTGGCCGCTTCCATGTCCCGGGTGAGCTCCTGGGTGACGGCCTCGCTCTTGCCTTCGAGGCATTGCACGGCGTGCTCCAGATCCCGACGGTAATCGGCCTCATCGATATAACCCACGCATGGGGCGCTGCAACGGCCGATCTGGTACTGCAGACAGGGGCGGCTGCGGTGGGCGAAAACGTTGTCCTCGCAGTTGCGGATGCGGAAGATTTTCTGCATCAGCGACAGGCTCTCGCGCACTGCGCCACTGCTGGGGTAAGGACCCAGGTAGCGGCCGTCGTCATGACGGGTTCGGGCGCGCTTGTATTCCAGCGCAGGAAACGGGTGACGGTCGGTGACGAAGACGAAGGGGTAGGACTTGTCGTCGCGCAGCAGGATGTTATAGGGCGGACGCTGCTCCTTGATCAGAGTCTGCTCGAGCAGCAGGGCCTCTGTCTCGCTGTTGGTGACCGTGACCTGGATATCGGCGATGCGCGAGACCAGTGCCTGGGTCTTGGTATTGAGCGCACCGCGGAAATAGCTGGCGAGGCGTGCCTTGAGCCTTCGGGCCTTGCCGACGTAGAGCGTATCGCCCTGCTCGTCGAGCATGCGATAGACCCCGGGGGACTCGGTGACCGTGTCGAGAAACTGTCGAGAATCGAAACTCATCGGGATGCCGATAACGGGATGGAACGGGCGTCATCCTATCAGACCCGCCACCGGCTGGGTTATTCCACTTCGCTGAAACCGTCCACCAATCCGTGACGCAGGCCGAGGTGGGTCAGCTCCACGTCGGAATGCACGCCGAGCTTCTCGAAGATCCGGTAACGGTATGTATTGACGGTCTTGGGGCTCAGGAACATGCGGTCGGCGATGTCGGCGACTCTCTGGCAGTTGACGATCATCATCGCCACCTGCAGTTCGCGCTGGGAGAGCTGGTCGAAGGGGTTGTCGTTGGAGTCGATGCGAAACAGCACCAGTCGCTGGGCGATGTCGGGGCTGATATAGCGCTTCCCGCCGAAGACGCTGCGAATGGCCTGGACCATCTCGTCATGCTGCGATCCCTTGCTGATGAAACCGTGGGCACCCGCCTCCAGCAGTCGCTGAGCGAAGGCCTCCTCGATGAAGGCGGTCAATACCAGGATGCGTATGTCACTGGTGAGGCGAGTGATCTTGCGGGTGGCTTCCAGGCCGCCTATGCCGGGCATGCGGATATCCATCAATATGATATCCGGCTTGAGCTGACGAGCCTGGAAGATGGCTTGTTCGCCATCGGCAGCTTCACCGACCACGCTGATGTCCGGTTCGTCATTCAGCAGGTGGGCGATGCTGGTTCTTACCAGGTGGTGATCATCGGCGACGAGAACCCTGATCAAAAGGAACTCCTACTACGAAGTGGACGAAATACGGGAACATGGTCCGCGTCGAGGTAGACGTGGCCCTGGCTGGCCTCCGTTGAATCGCGCATACCTTGACATAACATGAAGTTAAGGGGAATTGGCAATGCCAGCCCGACGATGTTTTTTATCATTTTTCTGCTCCTCTGGTTGACGAGCCGCGTTTTGATGAATAACATACGTCTCGTTCTCGCAAAGGCGAGCACATGTGGGGCCTTAGCTCAGCTGGGAGAGCGCAACACTGGCAGTGTTGAGGTCAGCGGTTCGATCCCGCTAGGCTCCACCAAGAGTTTTGAAGAATCAGCCGCCTGACGCAATGCGTCAGGCGGCTTTTTCGTGGCCGAGCGTATGAACAATGATGACGTCCCGGCAACGCCGGCCTCATGACCGTGTTGCCGAGCTGGTAAATGAGCATTTTGAGGCTGATTTCAACGCCGCATGGGCGAGCGCAGTAGTTTGTAAACACCCTCTCAATCGCCGGGCGGAATGGCCTGGCCGCCCAGTGTGCTTTCTCCCGTCTCGATGCCCAGGGCAGAGGCCGTGCCTGCCAGGACTGCCTGGGCGGCGTGGAAGGCCTCAGAAGGGCGTCGGGCGCGAATACTTTCCATGACCTGACGGTGCCGTTCGAGACTGTCCTCGGGGTCGGTGGCGCTGATATTCGATGTTTCGATCAGTAAATGAATCGATGGTCGCAATATATGGGAGAGCTGGGCCCAGACGATGTTGTGGGTTGCCTTGAAGATGGCGACGTGAAAGGCAACATCGTGTTCGCTGTGCAGGCGTCGCTGCTCGGCGCCGGTGTCGTCACGCAGGTGTTGACCCATGCCCTCGAAGGCCTCCTCGAGGGCGACAAGATCCCGGGCGGTGGCGCGTCGGGCTGCCGTCATGGCCACATAGGGCTCGACATCGAGACGGAAGGCCAGGATCTCGCGCTGGATTCGGGGGTTGGGCGCAGCATACCGCGTCATCCAGTCGGTGACCTGGGGGTCGAGGATGTTCCAGCCCTCGTAGTCGCGAACCTTGGAGCCATGCCCCGAAATGCGTTCGATGATGCCGACATCGACCAGCATGCGAAGATCGCTGCGCACCGCCGAGCGGTTGAGCTCGAATCGCTGGGCCAGGTCGACTTCCCTGGGCACGAAATCGCCGGGACGGTAGCGCCCGGCGAAAATGGCTTCGGCGAGATGTTCGGCGATGGAGGGCCGAGTACGCGAGGGACGAGAGGTTGCTGGCACTGACGGGCTCCGCGAAAATGGCGATGATCCTAGCTTATGCTTAACATAGCTGCAATGCGGTCGTTCCTGGGACCGCCAAGGCCCCCCGCGCAAGACGAATGGTCGCCGCCGGGGCAGACCAAAGTGTCTCGAGGGCCTTGGGTCGTTCTGGGCATTACGCCCGGTGACTGGACGGTCCTCGCTGGTCGGCCAGCCAGCGACGAATGCCGTAAGTCCATGGCGGCAGGCGGTCGCTGCGTTCCACACGATTGATCAGGGCTCCTAGGCGTGGCGTCGCAATGGTCACGGTGTCGCCCAGATGGTGGGTGAAACCCTGGCCCGGCCCATCCCGATCCTGTATCGGCGAGAACATGGTACCGAGAAACAGCATGAAACCATCCGGATACTGGTGATGGGCCCCGATGGTCTGGTTGACCAGCCCCTCCGGCGATCGGCTGATCTCGCGCATGTCGCTCGAGTCTTGGAGCCGAAAACCGTCGTCTTCCCCCTCGATGCGCAGGTCGACCATGGCGGTGCGCACATCGTCCATGGAGAAATGTTCGTCGAACAGGCGAATGAAGGGGCCGATGGCGCAGGATGCGTTATTGTCCTTGGCCTTGCCCAACAGCAGGGCGCTGCGGCCCTCGATGTCGCGTAGGTTGACGTCGTTGCCCAGGGTGGCACCGACGGGATTGCCCGCCGCGTTCACCGCCAGCACGATCTCGGGCTCGGGGTTGTTCCAGCGCGAGGCCGGGTGCAGACCGACCCAGGCACCGAATCCCACCGACGAGAGCGGTTGTGCCTTGGTGAAGACTTCGGCGTCCGGCCCTATGCCGACTTCCATGTATTGGGACCAGGCGCCGCGGGCCTTGAGTTCGTCGCGCAGAGCCATGGCGTCGTCAGAGCCCGGGGTGATCCGCGACAGGTCGCCGCCGATCAGTCGCTGGAGTTCGTCGCGTAGCTCGGCGGCCCGCTTCGGGTCGCCACCGGCCTGCTCCTCGATGACGCGTTCCAGCAGGCTGACGGCGAAGGTGACGCCGCACGCCTTGATAGCCTGGACGTCACAGGGGGCCAGCAGGTGGGGGACGCCCTGGGGTGACCGTGTGGAGTTGTCGAGCAGGGTCGTGACATCGCACAGCACGGGGCCTGTGGCCGAGGCGACGCGTTGCGCCGCGTCGTCGCGATCGAGCAGGTCGGCCATGATTCCGACCGTATCGGAAATGTCGATGACCTGCCCATCACGGACGACAACCGGGGCAGGGCCCTCCGGTGAATCACGCCAGACGCGGCCGACCAGCAGGGCCCGGCGATGATCGTCTGGGAGTCTGTTGTCGTGGGGCATGAATCTCTTTCCTTTCGTGAGCGACGCGAGAGCAGCCGGCGACGCGAGGCGCCGCCGGGAGGGTCATCGCACCGATGTCCTGCTGCCTGATCACGCGTCGCGCTGACCGTCGATCAGCCGGCTGATGCCGTTCGGATTACCGTCGCGCAGGGCCTCGGGCAGCAGTGCCTGGGGCAGGTTCTGATAGCACACCGGACGCAGGAAACGATGGATCGCTGCGCTGCCCACCGAAGTGGTGCGAGCGTCGGTGGTCGCCGGATAGGGGCCGCCGTGCACCATGGCATGGCACACTTCGACGCCGGTGGGCCAGCCATTGGCCATCACCCGGCCGGCGCGACGCTCCAGGGTCGGCAGAAGTTCATGGGCGAACTCGACGTCGGCATCGTCCATCTGCAGGGTCGCGGTGAGCTGCCCCTCGAGATGCTCGGCGACCCGCTTGACCTCGGCCTGGTCGGCGCATGCCACGACCAGGGACGTGGCGCCAAACACTTCTTGCTGCAAGGTCTCGTCGGCAAGGAAATCCTCGGCCTTGGCCACGAACAGGCCGGTCTGGCTCTGGTTGGGAGCGTCACTGGATTGCCCCTTTGCCACTTCACGTGCCTTGTCGCTGGAAGCCAGGGCCGACATGCCACGGGAATAGGCATCCTGGATACCCGGCGTCAGCATGGTCTGGGTGCCGCTGGCTTCGACGGACTCGGCGGCGGTAACCAGGAAGCGATCGAGCGCTTCACTCTGGATGCCGATTACCAGCCCCGGGTTGGTGCAGAACTGACCGGCGCCCATGTTGAGCGAGCCGACGAAACCTTCGGCGAGCTCCTTGCCGCGGGCCTCGAGGGCCTCGGGTAGCAGGAAGACCGGATTGATCGAGCTCATCTCGGCGTAGACCGGGATCGGTTCCGGGCGATTCTGCGCGAGGCGTGCCAGGGCCGTGCCGCCGCCGCGCGAGCCGGTGAAGCCCACGGCCTTGATATTCGGGTCCGTGACCAGGACCTGGCCGATCTCGTTGCCGGTGCCCTGAAGCAGGGAGAAGACGCCTTCGGGCAGTTGGCACTCGGCTACCGCCGACTGGATGGCGCGCCCGACCAGCTCCGATGTGCCGGGGTGGGCGGGGTGTCCCTTGACCACTACCGGGCAGCCAGCGGCCAGAGCCGAGGCGGTATCGCCGCCGGCGGCCGAGAAGGCCAGCGGGAAGTTGCTGGCACCGAATACGGCCACCGGGCCCAGGGCAACGTGGCGCTGTCGGAGGTCGACGCGCGGCATGGGCTGGCGGTCGGGCAGTGCGGGATCGATGCGCACATCGAGCCATTCGCCGGCGCGCACGACCTTGGCGAACAGTCGCAACTGGCCGCATGTCCGGCCTCTTTCGCCCTCGAGGCGGGCCCGGGGCAGGCCGGACTCGGCCATGGCGCGAACGATGAGCTCATCGCCGATGTCCTCGATCTTGTCGGCAATGGTCTCGAGAAAGCTGGCGCGGGTCTCGAGGTTCGTTTCACGATAGCGATCGAATGCATCCCGGGCGAGTTCGCTGGCGCGCTCGACCTCGGCCTTGCCGCCGGTGTGGAAGGCCGGTTGAAGGGTCTCGCCGGTAGCCGGGTCGATGGCGTGAAAGGCGTCGCCCGTGGCCTGAACGGCTTCACGTCCGATGAGTTGCGTGCCTTCTAGGGTCATGGTCACTCCTTTCGTGGTAACGATTGGGCGCGCATTCCGCGCGCCCGCAGCGGTCTGGGGCTCTGGTGGCGTCTACAGCGGTGATACGTCCGCGCGATCGTCGGCCGTCTCCCGGGTCAGCGGATTGCGCAGGGCACGGCCGAATGCCGGGATCTCGATCTCGAAACGGTCGCCCTCGCGTGGCTGGATGCCGTCGGCAAAGCTGAGGGTCGCGGTGCCGAAGAAGTGCACATGCACATCACCGGGACGGCGGAAGCCCGAGTACTTGAAATGGTGATGCTCCAGGTTGGCCAGGCTGTGGGCCATGTTGTCCTCGCCGGTGAGGAAAGGCTTCTGCCACAGGGTCTCGCCCTCGCGGGTGATGCGGCTGATCCCCTCGAGGTGGCCGGGCAGCGAGCCGATGAGCAGTTCCGGTCCGAAACTGCAGACGCGCAACTTGGAATGGGCCAGCCACAGATAATTGAAGCGCTCGGTGACATGGTCGGAAAACTCGTTGCCCACGGCGAAGCCGAGTCGCCGAGGACGCCCCGTGTCGTCGATGAGGTACAGGCCGGCCAGTTCCGGTTCCTCGCCGCCGTCCTGCGCAAAGGCAGGGGACGGGAGAGGCGCTTCGGGCGGTACCACGCAGTCGCCATCGCCCTTGTAGAACCACTCGGGCTGAGCGCCCGTTTCGCCGGCGGCGGGTTTGCCGTTTTCCACGCCGAGCTTGAACATGCGCATGGAATCGGTGAGGTCTTCCTCGCTGGCCTGGGTCTTGGCATGCATCGCCGAGCGGGCATCGGCGCTTCCCAGATGGGTCAGGCCGGTGCCGGTGACCAGGCAATGCGCCGGGTCCGGATGCGTGAGCGGCGGCATCAGACGTCCTGCGTCGACGAGCTCGGCATAATCGAGGCGTATGTCGGTCAACCGCGCCTCGACGACCTCGGCAAGTGGCCGGCTCGATGCCATGGCATCGCGGGCAAGGTGGTAGGTGTCGGCGTCAGTGAGCCGTACCGTCGTGTCGTCTTCCACCAGGGCGGCGTACAGGCGGTCTTCGTGCAGGCATTGGATCAGGCGCATGGGGTCGTCCTCCTCGGCGTGTCGCCGCTTCTGCATGCGGGACAGGATGGCATGTTCAATAAATAAATCCAAATGTTGTACATATTGGCGGTGTCACCTATTCCGCATCGCTTGCCGGGGCCTCTACCAGCGATGGTTGACCGAAGCAGGGAAAGCCATTCGAGTCCCAGGCAATGGGCTTGACGTAGGTGTGACGATTGGGATCCCAGAGGGGGTCGCCGACGATGTCGGTATAGGAGCGGGCGTGATACACCAGCATGTCGGTCTTGCCATCCTCGGCGATGGTGAAGCTGTTGTGGCCAGGCCCGAAGACCGAGCGTTGTCGGTCGCTGGTGAAGACGGGGGTGGTCGATTTTGTCCAGCTTGTCGGGTCCAGCAGGTCGGCGGATTGATCGGCCCACAACAGGCCCATGCAGTAGTTTTCGTCGGTGGCGCTGGCCGAGTAGGTCAGCAGAACGCGACCGTGCCGTACCAGCACGGCCGGGCCCTCGTTGACCATGAAACCACGTGTCTCCCATTCGAACTCGGGGATGGAAAGTCGCACCGGCGCACTGTCGAGGGTATCCAGCGTGGCCATGCGGGCAATGTAGAGGTTGGTATTGCCGGGGATGTCCGGCTCCTTCTGTGCCCAGACGTAGTAGAGCTCGCCGCCATGTTGGAAGGCGGTGCCATCGAGGCAGAAGCTGTCGATGCCGGTATCGATCCGCTGCGGATGGCTCCATACGCCCTGGATGGGGTCGTCGGCGCTGGTGGCGATGCAGTACATGCGGTGCTGGAAGAGACCGTCTCGCGTGTCGCGGCTGGGCGCGGCGGCAAAATAGACGACCCAGCGGCCCTGATGATAGTGAAGTTCCGGTGCCCAGATCAGTTCGCTGAGCGGGCCGCTGTCTTCCTTTTCCCAGATGGTGACGGGCTCGGCTTCGGCGAGACCGGCGATGGTGGTGGCGTGGCGCAACTCCAGCCGATCATAGGCAGGCACGGAGGCGATGAAGTAGTACCCGTTGTCATGCCGGTGGATGAAAGGGTCTGCTCGCTGCTCAATCAAGGGCGCAAGTGGCTTGTTCATTCCGTTCTCCTGTGGACGTGCTGGCGTCATGATGTCCTGGTGTCGGCGGTCGATGGGGGCGTATCGTCCAACTCGCCGTCCTGCATGGCGTCGTAGTAGCGGTTGGTGATGCGATACTTGAACATGAAGCTGCCCATCAAGGTGTGGAATACCCCGGGAATGACCGAGAGCATCAGCGCGATGCCGGTCAAGGTGAAGGCGCTCTGCTCGACGTTGGCCTCGTAGTTGAAATAGGTCAGCAATTGGCCGACGAGAAACCCCGCCGCGCCCATGCCGGCCTTCTGGCAGAAGGAGATGCCCCCGAAGGCGAGACCCGATACGCGCTGCCCGGTCTTGGCTTCGCCATAATCGACGGATTCGGCGATCGCTGACCAGAAGACGGGTGCGTGCAGGTCGACGATGAAGGAAATGAGGAAGTACAGCACGAAGGCGAGGGCGATATCCCCGGGCCCGACGGCGATGAACATCAGCACACTCAAGGCGCCGACTGCCAGTTGGCTCCAGCGGAACAGCTGAATCTTGCAGTAGCGCTTGGTCAGCCAGGTCGATGCGACCATGGCGAGAATCGCCGCGGTGACCCCTGTGGTAAGGAACGCCGACAGCAGGGTGGCATCGGCCCCCAGATAATATTTGGCGTAGTAGGCGGCCACCGAACTGCGCATGACGTAGCCTAGGGTACCGGTGAAACACACGGCGCAGAGAACCAGCCACTGATCGTTCTTCTTGAGAATGTGCAACTGTGAACGCAGTGGCTTGTCCTCGATGGTGTGCTGCACGCGTTCGGTGGTCGTGGCATAGCAGAACAGGAAGAGCAGGGTGGCCAGCCCGCCCATCAGCCCCATGGAGAATTGGTAGCCAAACTGGAGGCTTTCACTGCCGACGTATTCGGCCAGTTTGGGCACGATGATGGTGACGAGAAAGGCTGCGATCTTGGCAAAGAAGAGGCGATAACCGTTGGCGGAGAGCCTGTCCTGAGGGTCGGGTGTCAGGACGCCGATCAGTGAAATATAGGGAATCGTCACGGCCGTGAACATCAGGGTGACGAAGAGGTAGGTGGAGTAGGCCCAGACCAGTTTTGCGTTGTAACTCCAGTCTGGCGTGGTGAAGAGCAGCAGTACGGAAATGCCGAATGGCACCGAAAAGATCAGGAAGTAGGGTCGGTATCGACCACGCTTGCTGTTGAACTTGTCGGTGACGATCCCCATCAGGGGGTCGGTAATGGCATCCACCAGGCGAGCCACGAGAAAGAGAATACCCATGTGGCTCGGCTTCAACCCAAAGATATCCGTATAGAAGAATGAGATGATCAGAAACATCGAAGAAATCACGATATTGATCGCCATATCCCCGCTGCCGAATCCCACTTTCTCCAGATAGGTCAGGCGCCGTGTTGTCATGATCTTGCCTCCTTGGCGTTGTTGATGGTCATGAGGCGTCCTTGTTCTTGGCCAGCTTCGGGGAAGTGGCTGGATGCCTCTTGGCCTCGGTGAATCATCGTGTCCCGAGTGATCGAAAGGCGCCGTCCGTCCTCGCCGGGCGGCGTCGATATCGCCTGGCTACCCCACCAGCCACATCGCCAGGTTCGGCCAGAACAACAGCGCGAACAGCACGCACAGCTGCAGGGCGATGAACGGCAACACAGCGACGAAGATGTCCTTGAGGCTGACCTCCGGCGGCGCCACCCCTTTCAGGTAGAAGGCGGCCGGCCCGAACGGCGGCGACAGGAAGGAAACCTGCATGTTCACCGCGAACAGGATGCCGAACCAGATCGGGCTGTAGCCCAACTGTTCGACGATCGGCACGAAGATCGGCAGGGTCAGCATGGCCACGCCGATCCAGTCGAGGAACATGCCCAGCACCAGCAGGATCGCCATCATCACCAGCAGGATGACGATCGGCGCCACATCGAGCCCGGTGATCATGCCCGAGATGAAGCGGTTGCCGCCCATCAGGTTGTAGACCCCGACCAGGGCCGCGGCGCCGATGCCGATCCAGATGATCATGCCGCAGGTAGTCAGCGTCTGGCCCAGGCTCTCGTGCAGGGTCTTCATCGAGAACTCGCCACGCAGCACCACCGCCAGCAGCACGCCGAACACGCCCATGGCGGCCGCCTCGGTCACCGAGGCCACACCGCCATAGATCGACCCCAGCACCAGCAGCGCGATCAGCCCCGGCACGAGAATCGCCTTGAGCGCCTGCCAGCGGTTGGCGAAACCTTCCTGGCGGTCGGTGTCGCTCATCGGTGGCCCCATGGCCGGATTGCGCAGGCAGCGCACCAGCACATAGGCGATGTACGACAGCATCAGGATCACCGCCGGGGTGATCGCCGCGGTGAACAGGTCGGCGATCGACACACTGGCGATCAAGCCATAGATGATCAGCACGATCGACGGCGGCATCATGGTGCCCAGGGCGCCGCCGGCACAGACCACCCCGATCGACAGGTGCTTGTCATAGCCCAGGCGCAGCATCTGGGGCAGTGCCAGGATCCCCAGCAGCACGATCTCGCCGCCGATGATGCCGGACAGGGCGGCGAGGAAGAAGGCCACCACGATGGTCTGCACCGCCACGCCACCGGGCAGGCGGCCGGCGAAGACCCGCATGGCATTGAACAGGTCCTTGGCGATCCCCGATCGATCGAGCAGTGATGCCATCAAGACGAACATCGGCACCGCCACCAGGGAGTATTCGGTGACGAAGCCGTAGACCCGACTGGTGACCAGCGGCAGGGCGC
>NZ_JAVXUS010000012.1:0-109292 GCF_032334135.1 Halomonas sp. I1 | reverse complement strand
CGTAGCTCGTAGCTCGTAGCTCGTAGCTCGTAGCTCGTAGCTCGTAGCTCGTAGCTCGTAGCTCGTAGCTCGTAGCTAAAAGCCTAGAGTCGCCACCAGTCCGGCAACAACCCCCGATTCTCGGCCCGCGCGAAGCGGTCATCCATGAGCACCACCACGCCCCGGTCGTCTGGGCCGCGGATCACTCGCCCGGCGGCCTGCACCACCTTGATCATCCCGGGCACCCGATAGGTGTAGTCGTCGCCACGCCCGAAGCGAGCCTGCAGGCGCTGCTTGAGCGCCTCGTTGATCGGGTCGAAGGGCGGCAGTCCCAGGGTGACGACGAAGGCTCCCACCAGTCGCTCGCCCGGCAGATCGATCCCCTCGGCGAAGGCGCCACCGAGCACCGCAAAGGCGATGCCGCGGCCGCCGGGCACGAAACCGGCCAGGAAGGCCTCGCGCTCCGCCTCGTCCATGCCACGCCGCTGGGCGCGCACCGGAATCTCGGGGCTGGCCTCGCGGAAGCGCGCCAGCGCCGCCTCCAGGTAGGCGAAGCTGCTGAAGAAGGCCAGATAGTGTCCAGGCCGCCGACGATACTGGCCGGCCAGTTCCTCGACGATCGGCGCCAGGGAGGCCTCGCGATCCTTGAGGCGGGTCGAGATATCGGCACGGCAACGCACCTCCAGCTGTTCAGCATCGAAGGGCGAGGCAACCCGCCGCACCACGCTGTCGGCCGGCAAGCCCAGCAGGTCGCGATGGTATTCGGGCGGACTCAGGGTCGCGGAGAACAGTACCGTCGAGTGTGCCGCCTCGAAGCGCGGCCCCAGAAAGTCCGCCGGCACCAGGTTGCGCACGCTCAATTCCGCCCGGCCACGGCCGTTACGCCGCAGTTCGCAAAGGGAGTGGTCGCCGAAGCGCTCTGCCAACCGGGTAAAAGTGAGCGCTTCGAACAGAAAGTCGCGCAGGGCCGGGTCGCCGCCTTCGGGGTGCTCGGCCAGATAATCGCCGACCGCCGAGACCGTCCGCTGCAGGGCGCCGAGCCAGCTATCGGGCACCGCCGGCAGGGCCTGCCACTCGGTGTCCGGCGTATCGCGCAACAAGGCTTGCCAGCGCCGGACCAGGCCGCCCAACGGTCGCTTCAGTGCCGGAGGCGCCTCGCGGTGCAGCCGGTTGAGTCGCGGCTGGGAGAGCCCGGCGCTGTACATGCCTCGCGCCCGCTCCACCAGGTTGTGGGCCTCGTCCACCAGCAGCGACAGACGCCAGTCGTCAGCCCGGGCGAGGCCATGCAGCAGCGCGCCGTCATCGAAGTAGTGATTGACGTCGCCGACCAGCACATCGCACCAACGCGCCAGTTCCTGGCCCAGATAGTAGGGACAGACATCATGCGTCAGCGCCAGCTCGCGCAGGCTCTCGCGATCCAGCCAGCCTCGCTCGACGGCGGCCCGGCGCGCCTCGGGCAACCGATCATAGAAGCCACGGGCCAGCGGGCAGGACTCGCCATGACAGGCACGATCCGGATACTCGCATGCCTTGTCCCGGGCCACCAGTTCCAGCACCCGCAACGGCAGGCGCGTCGCCCCCCAAGGCTCGGCGCCGAGCGCCGACAGGGCATCCAGCGCCAGCCGGCGCCCCGGCGTCTTCATGGTCAGAAAAGCCAGCCGGTCGATATGGTGACGCGGCATCGCCATCAGGGTGGGATACAGCGCCCCCAGGGTCTTGCCGATGCCGGTGGGCGCCTCGGCCAGCAGGCAGCGACCGCTCGCCGCGGCCCGGTAGGCGTCTTCGGCGAGCGCGCGCTGTCCTGGACGAAAGTCACCATGGGGAAAGGAGAGCCCGGCGAGTGCGTTGTCGCGGCGACCGCGATGCTCCGACTCGCACGCCGCCCAGGCCCGGAAGCGTCGACACAGCCCCGCCAGGAAATCGTGAAGCTCGCCGGCTTCGGCTTCCCGGGTTAACACCGTCTCGGTGCCGGTGACGATATCCAGATAGACCAGCGCCAGGGTCACCCGCGCCAGGCCCTCGGCCTCGCACAGCAGGGCACCATAGGCCGAGACCTGCGCCCAGTGCAGGGCTCGCTGGTTGGCGCCCATGCGCGAGAGGTCCCCACGATGCGTCTTGATCTCTTCGAGCCGTCGGCGGCGCGGATCGTAGCCGTCGGCGCGTCCACCAACGGTCAGGCCTTCGATTCGCCCCGACAGCGCCACTTCGGCCCGATAGCCTTCCTCCCGACGCGCGACCACCCGAGCATGGCCCTCGATGCCCTCGCGGGCGCTGGGCGCGGGCGTGAAGCGGTGGTCCAGGTCGCCCTCCCGGGCAGTGAACTCGCACAAGGCGCGTACCGCTACCCGATACCCCTCGCCCGTCGTCATGGCGCCTCCCGCCACGTCACATGACACACCGCCGCCGGGATGTCATGCGACCGGAAGAAGCTCAACCAGCGACGCTGATTGTCCTGCAGGCGGTCTCCCGGCCCCTTGACCTCGATCAATCGATAGCCCGGCACCTCGCCATCAGGCAGGAACTGGATCAGATCGGGCAACCCGGAACGATTCACCAGAGGGTCGGCCAGCAACCGCTCGAAGCAGGCGCGCAGATGCGTTGCCGGCAGGCGCGTCAGGGCAAGCTCGACCAGCGACAGCGGCAGCCGTTCCCAGTTAACGAAGGTCGCGGCCAGCCCCTGCTTGGCATGCCAGCGATCGAGGATGGTACGGCGGTAGTGCCCGTCGTCCAGCTCGACCAGGCAGGCGTCGAACCGGTCCCGGCGGCGTGCCACGAAGTCTTCGCGGCCCAGATCCGCCGGCCCGGACTGAAAAGGATGGAAAAAGGCCCCGGGCAGGGGCGCGAAGATCGCCTCCCAGCACAGCAGACCGAACAGCCCTGCGACCAAGGCATTTTCCACGAAATGGACCGGCGCTCCGGAGGTGGCCAGATGCTCGGCGACGGCAAGCTCCACCCCCTCGGCATGGGACGGCAATGTCAGGTCGAAGCGACTGGGCCGTGGCTCGGGCGCCTGGGGCGGCGGCGTCAACCCGAGCCGACGACACAGCCTAGGGCGCAGGCGCTCCAGGGCCTGGGCCTCGCGCTCGCCGACCGGGGCCGACCGCTCGAGCAGGGCATGCGCCAGCTCGTGCTCACCGCGCCGCTCCAGCAGGCGCAGCCGGCGAATGCGCCCCTCGCCGCTCCCCGCCTGTTCATAACAGGACAGGGCTGCATCGCCCTCTCCGCGACGCTCGGCTTCCCGCCCCAGGCGCACCAGCAAGCGTGCCCGGCGGCTCGCCAGCCAGGCGTTGCGCGGAGGAACATCCCCCAGCGACGCTCCAAGTGCCAGCGGACAGTCGCCCTCGTCGAGGCGCTCGCGCAGCCGATGGAGAGCGAGGTAATCATCGACTTCCTCGCGGCAACCGAACGCCCGCGAGCCTTCATCGAAGGGCACCGTCTCGAACTGCTGTACACCTAGCTCGGCCATCACGAATTCCGACCAGTCCTGGCGCATATTGCCGAAGAACATCAGACGCAGCCGGTCACACAACGCCATCATCGTCAGACGTACCAGTCGATCCGGTGCCTCGGGCCACCACTCGGTCAACGGCCGAGGCGTGACCAGCCGGGGTTCCAGTGCCTCACGCAGCGCCGCCTTGCTCGAAGAGCGCGGCAGGCCGGCGGCAGCGACCTCCTCGGCCAGCGCCTGGCGCAGCTCGGGCAGGCGCAACTGGCGAAACAGTTCGCCGACATCGCACTCAGGGTCGTCCTCGACGAAGCCGGCCGCGAGCAACGGCGCCAGCGCCTTCTCGACCGCGCCGATTTCGGCATACTCGAGGCGCGAGTGCCGAAAGAGCTCGCCTCGACGCATCACCATGCGCACCAGCAAGGCCCGGGAGGCCACCGGCAGCCGGGGAAAGGTCGCGAGAAAACCGCGCTCGGCGTCGTTCAACAGGTCGTCGTGCCGCGCGGCGACCCAGTCCAGCACGAACTGGAAGTTGGTCAGGTAATAGCGAGGGTCGTCGAGGGACGCCGAGGCACTCGTGGCAGAAGTACTGTTCATGCATACATGCTAACAGCTCGACGCAGCATGCCCTATCCCGAGGGCGTCCGAGACGGCGCCTCCAGGGTCATCCGATCCCCGCTGATCGCGATGTCGAAGCGTCCCAGATAGCTCATGCCCAACAGAGCCTTGTCGCCCAATCCCCCGCTGATGGAGCCGCGAACCTCCCGCGCCGTCAAACCACCCAGGCTGACCGTGTCGAGGGTGGTCAGATGGCCTCGCGCTCGCCCATTGGCGGTGGAGAACCAGGCCTCGCCCTGCCGCTCCAGGTCGAGCCGCTCGGCCAGGGTACCGGACACCGCCACATAAGTGGCACCGGTATCCAGCAGGAAGGGAACCGGCTCGCCATTGATGCGCCCGGTGGCCACGAAATGTCCCGAGGCGTTGCGCTCGAGGGTCAATGTCTCGCCGGCGTCCACATCGGCCAGATGGGCATTCGGATTCTCCCGACGCTCCAGCACACCCTGCAGCCACCAGGTGCCGAGCCCCAGCAACAATACCCAGAACAACAGCATCATGCCGAGGCCCATGCGTCGCACCCCGCCTTCCTGTTCGCTCATTCATCGCCCTCCCCTCGTCCGGTCGCGCCCATCATGACACTGGACGCCTGCCGGCGCCCATGCTGGGATAAGGCCTCCCGTTCATCATCAAGGAGCGACCATGAGCGACGCCCTGCTAACCGCCGATACCCTCGAGGCCGGCACCCTCTATCGGCTGCTTTCCGGCGCCATCGCGCCACGCCCCATCGCCTGGGTCGCCACCATCGATGCCGCAGGACACGCCAACCTGGCGCCCTTTTCGTTCTTCAACGTGGCCAGTGTCGACCCGCCCGTGCTGGCCTTCTCGCCGTTGCTGAACGGCGAGGGCAACGCCAAGGACACCCTGCGCAACCTCGACGAGGTGGCGGAATGCGTGGTGCACATCGGCGGCGAAGCGCTGGCCGAGCCTCTCAACGCTACCAGCGCCAGCCTGCCCCGTGGCGAGGACGAATTCGACCACGCCGGCCTGACCAAGGCGCCGCTGGGCGAGCTCCGGGTGCCGCGCATCGCCGAGGCCCCGATCGCTTTCGGCTGCCGGCTGCACGAGGTGATCCGCTTCGGTGACCGCCCCCTGGCCGGCAACCTGGTGCTCGCCGAGGTGGTAGCGGTCCATGCCGACCCGGGCGTCTGGAACGGCCGCCACGTGGACATCGAGGCCCTGCGCCCGATCGGTCGCCTCGCCGGCGCCGACTACAGCCGCACGACGGATCGGTTTGCCCTCGAACGGCCCAGGTAAGTTCAAGGCAGTACCGCACGCTACCAGCCGTCACGAGCGTAGCCGTCAATCGGTCTTCTTACCTGCCATTGCGGGCCTCCCAGTCCCTGGCCGCCTGCATGCCGCGGGACTGGCTCACGCCCAGGCAGATCAGGATGGCGACGATGAACAACGCCGCGCACAGCAGGATCGACGCCTGCAGGCCGACCACCGACTGCAGCAGGCCCAGGCCGATGATGCCAACGACGCCGGCCAGCTTGTTGGCCAACCCCCAAAAGCCGAAGAACTCGGCGGCCTTGCGACGCGGCGAGAACAGCCCCACCAGGGCGCGGCTGGCCGACTGGCTCGACCCCAGGCTGAGCCCCGCCAGGCAGCCGACCACCAGAAACAGGTGCTGCGCCTCCCAGCCAAGGCCAAACGCGGCATTGAGCCAGGTAGTGAGTGCCGGCGTGGCCCAGATCGCCAGGATCGCCGCCACCCACAGTGTCAGGGTGATCAGGTAGGTCACCCGGGTACCGATGCGGTCCTGGATGGCGCCGAAGCCGAGCGCGCCGGCGGCGGCGGTGATCTGCACGATGATGAACATGACATTGCGGATCGCGGCGTCCCAGCCGATCACCTGGGCGCCGTAAATGAAGGCGAAGGCGATGATGATGTAGACCCCGGCCATGGAGAACAGCAGCGACACCAGGAAGAGCCCCAGGTCGCGAAAGCGACGCAGCTCGTGCAGGGTCGTGGAGACCCGCTGCCAGGCGATCCGGTGATAGGGCACCCCCGGTGGCTGCGGCGTGCCGCGCTCGCGAAGCCACAGGAAGGTCGGGATGGCGGCGAGCAGGAAGAAGGCGGCGGCGAAGGGCCCCACCCAACGCACTCTATCGAAGTTCGCGGCGGTAGCCTCGCCCAGCACCACCAGGGTGAAGCCGGCGGCGAAGAGCCCGCCCACATAGCCCAGTGCCCAACCGAAGCCCGAGATGCGGCCCAGCGCCTCGGGCGGCCCCAGGTCGGGCAGGAAGGCGGCGATGAAGGACTCGCCCATCGAATAGGCGTAGTTGGACACCACGATCAACACCAGCCCCAGCACCACATAGCCGGGAGCCACGAAATAGAGCATGGCGGTGGCCCCGATGGTGGCCAGATAGCTGGCGAACAGGAAGCGCTTCTTCTCCGCCCGGTAGTCCATCACCGCACCGCACAATGGACCGGTGATCACCACCAGCAGGTAGCTGATCGAAAGCGCCAGGCTCCACAGGAAGTTGGCCAGCCGATAGTCGTCGCCGCGATCCCCGACGATCACCGTGGTGAAGAGTTCGCCGAACACCACGGTAATGATCAGCAGGGTGTAGGCCTGGTTGGCGAAGTCGAACATCGCCCAGCCCAGGATTTCCTTGCGCGAGGCCCAGGGCCTGGCGGGCACGTCGGCAGTCGTCACGCTCATGGGGGCATCCCTGTCGAGAAAGGGGCCAAGATAGCAGGCCGTCGCCCTACTCGACCATCGCCTTCCTGCACCAGCCAAGGCTTTCACAGTTAGCCGTGTACTCGGGGCTGACCCGGCGACAGGTCAACGAGGGGGCGCTGTGAACCCTTCCCTGGGCGCTACCGATTCCATCCCTGGAATAGGACCCCCTCTCCGACCTGTCCCCGGCGCCCCTCGCTACAGCCAGCAGCGATGACCCCGCTACACCAGATCTCGCGGAATCGTCTCGTCCCAGGTGCGAGCGAAGATGCGGGTCTCGCCTTCCCAGGCGTCCAGGGTGGCGCGCAGCCGGAAGTTGTCCGGGTCGCTGGTCATCAGGGTACGGGTCAGGGTGCGAACCTCCCAGTCGCCACGCTTGAAGCTGCGCTCCCATTCGGTCCAGCCGCTGATGCTGTCGTAGCTGCCGTAGGCGTAGCGGTAACGCTCGGTGACTCGGGCAGCGATCTCCAGGTCGATGTCGTCGAGCCGGTAGCGCCCCTCGTCGTTGATCACCTCGAGGGTGGTCTGGTCGTTGGCCAGATCGCGGATCACCCGCCAGCTCTCCTGGGTGGGCTGAATCAGGGTCTTGGCGATCGACGGCGCGCCCTCCGGCTCGGGGAAGGCCGGCAGGGCAGCCTCCTCCGCATGCCTCGGCGTGCGCACCGGCAGGATCAGCCGGCTACGCCCGGGGCACAGGGTCAGCGTGACCGGCCGCGGCGCCGGCCAGGCCAGCGGCCAGTAGCTGGTGGAGAGCGCCAGGCGGATGGCATGGCCGGCCGGAAACTGTTGGGCGATGTGCTTGAGCCCCACGGTCACCCGGTAGCGTCGGCCCGGCACCAACGGCTCGGGATGCTCGTCGCTGTCGCGATGGGTGAGGTTCAAGAGGCCGTAGGAAACCCGGGTGGCCTTGTCGTCCTCGGCGACATCGATCAGTCGCAGCGCCACCATGGCCACCGGCTGGTCGGCCTCCAGCTCGAGCTCGACGGTCGGCGCTCCGCAGATCTCGAGGGCCTCCTCGAGGCGCGGGGTCTGGAAGATCAGCGCGCCGCCGTCCTCGTCGCGCTGGTCATGAGGCAGGTCGGGGGGCGCGTTGTAGGAGCACCACTTGCCGGCGTAAAGCCCAACCGAGAGCGGCGAGCGGATGGCGAGCACGGCATCGTCGTCGTCCTCGTCCGGTGCCTCGGGCAGCAGGTCGTGGCCCACGGTGAGCTGGAAGGAGGCCTCGACGATGCGCGGCGACGGCCAGCTCGGCTCGGCCACCCACCGCCCGGGGCGCACCTCGTAGCGCGCCGAGGGCGGCACCGATTCCTGCATCCACACCCGCAGCATGGGCTCGTCCATGATGCCGGTGTCGCGGCCCTTGAGCCACTGGTCCCACCAGCGCAGCGACTCCTGGAGGAAGCCGATCGCCGGCCCCGGCACGCCCAGGTGCGGGTACTTGTGAGCCCAGGGGCCGACCAGCCCCTTGCGCGGCACCGTCAGGCCGGCCAGCAGCCGGAAGACGGCGTTGCAGTAACCGTCGGCCCAGCCGCTGATGGCGTAGACCGGGCAGCGAATGGCGGCGAAGTCCTCGCACACCGAACCGTGCCGCCAGTAGGCGTCGCGGCGCTGGTGCTCGAGCCACTGGGCCAGCCACAGCCCGCTGCCATCGAGGCGCTCGAGCCACATCTCCCGCCAGCGATCGCCGACCAGCGCCGGATCCGGCGGGCAGGCGTTGCCGTCGAACATGGTCGAGGCCCAGGACAGGTTGTCGCCCAGCAGGCAACCGCCCATGTGGTGGATGTCGTCGGCATAGCGATCATCGGTGGAGCACAGGGTGATCACCGCCTTGAGCGCCGGCGGGCCCAGGGCGGCGATCTGCAGGCCGTTGAAGCCGCCCCAGGAGATGCCCACCATGCCCACCTCGCCGCTGCACCAGGGCTGGGCGACCAGCCAGTCGATGATCGCCCCCCCATCGGCCAGCTCCTCGGGCAGGTACTCGTCGGTCAGCACGCCGTCGGACTCGCCGGTGCCGCGGATGTCGACCCGTACCCCGGCATAGCCGTGGCCGGCCCAGTAGGGATGGCTCTGGACGTCACGGGCGGCGGTGAGGTCCCGCTTGCGATAGGGCAAATACTCGAGGATCGCCGGCACCGGATGTTGCTCGGCATCCACCGGGCGCCAGATGCGCGCCGCCAGCCGGGTGCCGTCGGCCATGGGAATCCAGGTTTCCTCCTCCCGCACCGCGCGGGGAAAGTCGTCGACGATGCGCATCCCTGTCCTCCTTCCTCAGCCCACGACCTCATCGAACTCGAAGACCAGGCGCGCCGCCAGGCGGTCGTAGGCCTCGAGCAGCTGCTCCGCGTTGTCGGCCCCCATCCAGATATAGGCCAGCGCATAGCTGTAGCTGTCCTGCTCGGGCATCGTCGACAGGCGCTGCCCGGCGTCCACCTGCAGGGCAATCACGGTGCCCGGGAAGTCCGCCTCCAGGGCGGCGACTTCCGCGTCGCTCGGCACCCGGGTGGCCACGGCGTCGACGAAGAACACCCGGTAGAAGAACTTGGCCCCCACCGCGTAGTCGCCCCGGCGATGCGGCATGTCGGGGCGCCGCCCCAGCGCCAAGTCGATGGTGACCTGCTGGTTACTGACGCCGTCGACCTTCTCGAAGAGATCGCAGTGGGACTGGGAGATACGGGTATTGATCTCCAGCAGCCAGATGCGGTCCTGCACCTCGTCCCAGAAGTACTCGATGTTGAAGGCCGAGTTGTCGAAGCCGATGTGACGCATCACCGTGTCGGTGAGTTCGCGCATCTTGTCCTGGACGGCATCAGGCAGCCCGGACGGATAGCGGTAATGGAAGAAACTCAGCACCTGAGGGTAGCGCAGCGAGTCGACGATGCCGTAGCTGACCACCTCGCCCTCGAAGACATAACCCTCCACGGTACACTGCCAGCCGCCGATGATCTCCTCGGCCATGCAGAAGTGGCCGTCCACGGCGGCGATCTCGTCGGGCAGGCGGGCATGCTCGAGCACGGTGTTGAAGGGGTCGGCAATCAGGCCAATGTCCTCGCGCAGCTTCTCGATGGCGTGGTAGAAGTCTTCCGGCGTGTCGATGCGGAAGCCCAGCCGCGACCCCGAGGACTTGATCGGCTTGATGAAAAAGGGGAAGTAGAGCCCGGCCTCGCCGATATGGGTCAGGGCATCGTCGTCGAAGGGGTCGAAGGCCGTGAAGCCGGGAATGTAGTCGGGAATCACCTCCTTCTGTACCTTCCGGCTCCAGTACTTGTGCTCGCACTTGAGCAGGCTCGCAAGCGAGGGGGAACGGGTGCCGAAACGCTCGCAGAGGATCGGCAGCATGGTCGACACGGGGAAGTCCATGTAGCCGACGATGGCATCGACGTTGCCGTCGAAGGCCTCCAACTGCTCGGTCGCCTCCTCGAGCATGGCCGCGATGTCGAAGACCTCGGTGTCGTAGACCGCCGCGGGGGCGATGACCCCGTGGAAGCGGCAGCCGTCGGCGCCCCTCAAGTGTTCGAGTCGCTCCCGGTTGACGTCGTTGAGTCCTACCACGAAGACATTGCGCACTCCGCTATCCATGATCCCCCCTTGCGGCTTCGAGCCGCGTCACCGAAGCATCACGGCCCATCCCGGATGCCTTCGCGACGATGCGAGCATCGCTACCTGCAGCATAGTCCAGGGCGTGTCCTCCCATGACGACGCTCGCCCCTGGTGCGCTGAAACGCGATGCGTGCACGGCGTCGACCGAAGCCTTCAGCGGGCCATGGCGGGAACTCCTGCTGATCGACGGGATCGTCAAGAGAGAGCAGGACCATCATATGGAGGAGTCATGAATCAACGAGATGCCTTGATCGAGCGCTTGAAGGACAGCCTCGCCGACTGGAACGCCGAGATCGAAGCACTGGCCGAACGCGCGCGCCGAGCCGGTGACCGGACCAGCGAGCGCCATCAGGAAGACCTCGAGCGCCTGAAGGCGCAACGCGACGAGGCGCGTCGCCGACTCGACGAACTGCAGGCCTCCGGCGAGGAGGCCTGGGACGATATGCGTCAGGGTGCCGATGAAGCCTGGGAGCAGTTGCGGGAAGCGTGGAAGCGGGCCAGTTCACGCTTCAAGTGAGGGAAGCACTGCATAAATACCTGCTCCTGCAAATCGCTTCGTTACGCGGTGCTCGAAAGCTCGTCTAACCCTCGTTATGTCTCGCTTTCTGCGCTCCGGGCGCCTTGCGTGACCCACATGGATGTGGGAAATGCGATGGCCCGTCGGGAACGGGCCTAGCCTTTACTAGGCTCGGTAATTTATTCAGCGCTTCCTGAATCGGAAGCTCGGCGCGCCTCATCATCCGACTCACCCCGGTCCAGACGCTCGGTGGCCGAACGCCCTCGCTGCGCCAGGCCTTCCAGGCGCTCGATCTGTGACGCTAACTGCGGCAAGGCATCGCGACGATAGTGCGCCAGGTCGTCGATCGCGCCCATGACATCGCCGAAGGCGTTTTCCAGCGACTGCATGTCCAGGGTCGCCGAGGATGCCCGGGTCTGGATGTCCACGCCCTGCCGCTTCAGGGCCTCGGCGGTACCGGCGATGGTCTCGGAGGTAGCGGCATTGAGTGACTCGATGCGCTCCAGTACCAGTCGCTGGTTGGCCAGCGCCAGGGCCACCGTGGCTGCCACGCTGAGCGCCGAGACGGTGACGTTGATCGCCCGGTCCACACCTCGCATCAGTTCGCGGTTGTTGCGGATGATGACCTCGAGGGCCAGCACGCCCTGCTGACTGACCGCCTGCTGCTGCTGGAGATCGAGAATCCGCTGACGCAGGGGAAACAGCAACTCTTCCTCGACGAAACCACGTCGCTGCTCATCGAGCTCCGGCAGGGCATTTTCCAGGCGAGAGTCGATGGCACGCCCCAGCGCGACCTGGCGCTCCAGCTGGTCGAGCGTCTCGCGCAGGGCCTGCTGGTCATCGTTCAGGGTAATGTTGTCGCGCGCCAGCCGGTCGCGCCCCCCTTCCAGATCGGCGATGATGGCGTCGAGCGCCTGCTGGGCGGTCTCGAAGCGCTGGAAATAACGCTGCAGGCGCGTTCCCATGCCGGGAATCCAGCGTCGAAGACGATCCATCGGCCCCGGCTCCAGGCGATGGTGGCGTGGGTCCAGCGAGTTCATCCGGCCCCGCAAGTCCCCCAGCGCCTTGGCCACCGGCCCGCCATCTTCTCCTTCGCGGGCCAACTGATGCAGCGGCGTCTTGAGCATCTCACTCTGGTGGGCAGCCTGACGCTGAAGGTCGAGCCCCATCTCGTCTACCGCCCGGCGCTGCTCCGCGGCGTCACCGGCCTGGTCTCCCAGGATCTCCTCGACGAAGGCCTCGGCCGTCGCCTCGAGTTCCGGGTCCAGGGTCTCTCGATGCGTCGGCTCGTCATGCGCCAGCTCCTCGGCGATACGCTCCACCGGGGGCAGCGACAGGCGGCCACCCGGTTGGTCTTTGGAGGCATCCGTCATGGTGTTTCTCCCTTGTCAGCCAGGCCCTTTGGTCAATCGGATGGGCGCGACTGCTGCCGCTGCCCATAACGCTCGGCCCCCTCGATGAAGCGTCGCAACTCATCGCAGGCCCGCTCTGCGCCCAGGGCCGCCTTGGGCCGTCCGGTAACCACGCTGGACAGCCTCACTGCCGCATCGTCCAGTGCCGTCAGGGCCGCCTCGTTACGTGCCGCAAGACGGCGCAGGGCAATCTCGGTCTCCTCGAGCAAGGCCAGCCGTCGCCGCAGGGCTTCCGTCTCCTCGGCGGACAACCGCGCGGCGTCCTTGGCGAGTCGACGACGTACATAGTCGGCATCCATGCCTCGAATGCCCTTTGCCCGGTCGACCATGGCATCGAAATCGTCCACGGCTCCCAGGCTCACCTGACCGACCAGCGAACGAGCTCGCTCGAAGGCCAGTTCGCCGGGTTCGAAACGCGCTTCCAGGATCTCATGCACATGCCGATAACGACCATGGAGGCGGTCGACCCGGGAAGCCAGCTCCGGGCGATCAACGCCGAGCAGTTCCCCCTTGACGCGACACAGAGCCCGGACGATCTCGTCGGCGCCCACCGGCGGACGGGTCGGGTCGAGCTCGACGACGCCGGACTCGGAGCGTGCACGCTCACGACGCAATGCCACCTCGTGCCGGTGCTGCCGACGGCGCGAGCGCCAGCGACGCCAGCGACGCTCCAGAGGCAGCTCGACGGCGATGGCGACCAAGCCCGCCAGCCAGCCCCAGAGGCTGGGGCCGAAGCCACCCCACAACGATGTCAGCCACATCAGAAAGCTGATGAAGGGCAACACGGCACCATAGCGCACCAGCACGTGCCAGCGCTGCGGGGACTCGGTGGGCAGTGCCAGCCGTGGCTTCACCAGGCCGATCAGGCACCACGGCGGACAAGTGAGGAACAGGCCGTAGGCTGCCCCCTGCAGAAACTCCAGCATGGTGTCGTCGATCCTCCGCTGTTGCTCGTCCGGCCCCTTCATGATGCGGTGCCTAGCGCCGCTTAGCCACCCCGCATTGCAGGGCGGTTCACCGACCGCCTCCGTGATATGCTGCCAGATGCGGTTCATCATCCATCAGCACGGTTATCCTCGTGACTCCGACCGAGCATCTCGCCAATGCCGCCAGCCTGACCTGGCACCGTCACCTCGCCCGTCTGTTCCAGGCCGCCGCCGGCAGCGGCTTCCCGACCCTGCTGGAACAGACACTGCGCGAATTGGTCGGCTTCGATACCATCCTGATCAACACCTACAAGGGACAACGGCGACCGCTGCTGATTCACGACAATTATCCACCGACGCGCCGCGAACAGGGCATCGAACGCTACCTGAGCCAGGCCTACCTGCTGGACCCCTTCTTCAAGGCCGTTCACGACGGGCTGGAGAGCGGCGCGCATCGACTGCGTGAACTGGCGCCGGACCGCTTCGAGAGCAGCGATTACTATCACCACTATTATCGAGCCCTGGGGCTCACCGACGAAATCGGCCTTTTCGCCAGGGTCGATACCGACGTGGTGATGGTGGTCTCACTGGGATTTCGCGATGACGCGCCTCGGGTGACGCGGCGCGACATGCTGGCGCTGCGTCATATCGCGCCGGTGCTCGACGTCCTGCTCGGCGAGTACTGGAAGTGGCAGGAGCACCGTTTCCACCGGTGCCTGGCCGAACGCGAGCCGGTGGAAGAAGCCTTCGACAGCTTCGGCCAGGAGAGTCTGACGGCGCGCGAGCGAGAGATCGTGCGCCTGCTGCTGGCGGGCCATTCCACCAAGTCGGCGGCCCGCGAGCTCGACATCAGCGACGGCACCGTCAAGGTGCACCGCAAGCACATCTACCAGCGCCTCGAGGTCTCCAGCCAGTCGCAGCTGTTCCGGCTATTCCTCGACCACGTGGCACTGGTTTCCCGCCAGCAGACAGAACAGTAGGCGAGCCCCCTTGGGAGCTCGCTCGTTGTCACGATCATCTGCTAGCGACTACTCGGCGTCGGCCATCTCGGGCACCAGCCGGCGCAGCCGGGCGTAGACGACGGCGTAGAGGCACAGCGCCGCCAGCGACCCCACCGCGCCGAGCAGCATCACCGCGCCGTAGCCCAGCTCCCGGGCCAGCAGGAAGCCGGCGATCGCCGGGGCGGCGGTCTGGGCGAGCCCCTGGGCGGCCGGCACCAGGGCCGCATAGCGGCCCGAGGCGTCGATATGGCTCAGGGTGCCAAGCTGGAAGATGTCAGTGAACAGCCAGGCGATGCAGAAGCCGAAGGTGCCGATGACGAAGGTGGTCGCGGAGATCTCCACGGCCAGCAGCGCCAGCACCCCGGCCATGCCCACCAGTGCGGCCATCAGCACCCGCGACTGGCCGGCACGACGGCTCAGCCACACCGCCGCGACGCAGCCGGCCAGGGTAAAGACGTTGCCCAGGGTCAGCACGTTGGCGATGAAGGCATCCGTCAGCCCGGCGTCGACCCCGGCGCGCTCGATGAACGCCCAGAACGAGCCGATGGTGATATAGAAGCACGATACCGCCAGCAGGCAGCACCACGGCAGTAGACGCGGCAGGCGCGGGGCGGTGTCCGCTTCGCGCTCGCCGGTCGGTTTCTCGGCGCCGGACGGGGTGTGCGGATAGAGGCAGGGAATCACCGCCAGGCACAGCGCGAAGGCCACGCAGAAGGCCAGGAAGATGCCGTCGATGCCCCAGGTCCCGGTCAGGTGGGGAATGGTGTAGAGCTCGATGGCGTTGATCGCCACCAGGCCGAACATCATGATGCTGAAGTTGCGCCCGGTCTGGGTGGTGATGGCCAGGCAGGCGATGCCGGTGGAGTAGCAGATGCCGCCGCCGAAGCCCGCCAGCACGCGCATTGCCAGCAGGGGCTCATAGTCCTGGTACTGGGTCGACAAGTAGTTGCCGGCGATCGCCACCAAGATGCCGAACAGCGCCAGGTGGCGCCGATTGAGGCGCGACACCAGGGCGGCGGTGGCCAGCGAGGCCAGGAACATGCCGCCCAGGTCCGCCGAGGCCAGCCAGCCCACCTGCTGCTCGTCGAAGTGCAGGAAGTCGGCCCATGCCCCGACCATCAGCGGCATGCCCATGACCACGGCGTTGCCGACGAAGCTGATCGCCACGGCGGCGGCGATGGCCAGCGGATGGTCGACGCCGATGCGCGGGAGTCCCCGGGCCTCGCCCGGGACGGTGGTGGATTGTGTCATCGTGGATACCTCACTCGCTTGTTGGTTGTTGTCGAGTCGGTTCCGGCCGCAGGGGCCCCTGGGGCCCCGCACAGGCGGGGCACCGGCGGCCGCTGGGGCCGACTGTCGAGCTGGGGAATCAGGCCACGGCCGCCGCGCGAGGGGCGACGGCCGGGCGCGCCGGCTCAGCCGCCGGTCGGCGTCGGGGCGGCGTACTGGGGCATGGTGATGCAGGCGACGTTGCCGCCGCCGAGCAGGATCTCGCGGGAACCCTCGATGCCGACGATGCGGTGACGGGGGAACAGCTCGGCCAGGGTGGCCTGGGCGACGCGATCGTTGGGATCGCCGAACAGCGGCACCACGATCACCGAGTTGCCGGCGTAGTAGTTGATGTAGGAGGCGCAGATGCGGGTGCCGGCCTGGCGCGGGTGAGTGCCGTCGACCTGGTCCAGGCCCTCGGCTTCCTCGGCGGTCCACTCCAGGGCCCGCGGCTGGGGCATCTTGTGCACGGTGAGCTCGCGCCCACGGGCGTCGCGGGTGCTCTTCAACACCTCATAGGCCTCCTGGTAGATCTCCCACTGCGGGTCGTCCCGGTCGTCGGTCCACTGCAGCAGCACCTCGCCGGGGCGCACGAAGCAGGCCAGGTCGTCGATGTGGCCATCGGTCTCGTCGAACTTGCAGCCCCGCGGCAGCCAGATCACCCGCTCGGCGCCGAGGTAGTCCTCGAGATGCCGGGTCACCGCGTCCTTGCCCAGGTGGCCATTGCGGTTGCGGTTGAGCAGGCACTGCTCGGTGGTCAGCAGGGTGCCCTGGCCGTCTGACTGGATGCCGCCCATCTCGGCGATGAACGGCGCCCGGTAGCGGTCCAGCCCCTCGATCTCGAGCACCTTCCGGGCGATCTGATCGTCCTGGTCCCAGGGGAAGTACAGCCCGCCGTCGAGCCCGCCGTAGGCGTTGAACTCGAAGTCCACGCCGCGCACCTCGCCGGTCGCGTCGTTGACCAGGAAGCTCGGGCCGCTGTCGCGGAACCAACTGTCGTTGCAGGTCATCTCCACCACCCGCACCGAGGGCGGCAGCAGGCGCCGGGCGTTGGCGAACTGGGCGGCGGAGGCGCAGACGGTGACCGGCTCGCTCTCGGCGATGGCGGCGGCGATCCCGGCCCACACTCGCTGCGCCGGCTTGCCGCCGTTGCGCCACACGTCCGGGCGCTCCGGCCAGCCCAGCCAGCAGCCGGCCTTGGGTTCGAACTCGCCGGGCAGCCGGAAACCGTCGGCCTTGGGCAGGGAGGTCAGCAAGCGCGCCATGGAACACCTCGTTCTCGTTGTTGGGGTATTCCGATGCTAGGCCCGGCCTCTCGTGACACACCAACGACGATTATTGCGCCACCCTTGAATGGAATTCAGGGGTCTCGAGCAGCGCGACGCACCAGTCGATGAAGTGCGCGACCGCCGGCCGCTCGAGGCGCTGGCGGTCGCAGACCAGCGCGTACTGGCCGAGCGAGCCCACGCTGGCGGCGAAGGGGCGCACCAGCCGCCCTCGTGTCAGGTCCTCCGAGGCCGTCAGCGCATCGCCGAGCGCTACGCCCAGGCCGTTGGCGGCGGCTTCCAGGGCCAGGCCGGCGTGTTCGAAGTAGAGGTTGCGTCCGGCCCGGGCGTCGCCGGCGTGAGTGGCCAGCCAGGCGGCCCAGGTGCCGCCGTCCTGGTCGTCGTGCAGCAGCCGGCAGTGGGCCAGGTCCTCGGGTCGGGTCAGGCCGCCCGCATTGAACAGCCCCGGGCTGCACACCGGGAAGAAGTGCAGCGGCGGCAGGGGGCGCACGAAGAGCTCGTGGGCATCCGCCGGCCCGGCGCCGTAGATGATCGCCAGGTCGAGGTCGGGGCCAACGTCCTGGACGTCGTAGGCCCGGGCATGCAGGTGCAGGTCGATGTGCGGGTAGCGACGGCAGAAGTCGTCCAGGCGCCCCACCAGCCACTTCTGGGCCAGCTCGGCGGGCACGGCCACCTGCAGCGCGGCCTGGGTGTCCGGGGCGGCGATCGCCTCGCAGGCCTCGCCGACCCGCTCGAAGGCCTGCTGCAGGCTGTGCAGCAGGCGCCGGGCCTGGGGGGTGGGCTGCATGTGGCGCCCGCGGCGCACGAACAGCGTCGCCCCCAGTTGCTCCTCCAACTGGCGGACCTGGTGGCTGACGGCGCTGTCGGTGACGCACAGCTCCGCCGCGGCGCGGCCGAAGTGGGCATGGCGGGCGGCGCACTCGAAGGTGCGCAGCGCGGTCAACGAGGGCAATCGGCGCATGGCGGGAGCCTCCTCGGGCGCTCTCTCGACGGGGCTATCAGGATACGCGACTTCCGCCCGCCGCACGCCGATCTGCGAAGAACCAAAAAAAGCCGGCCCGAGGGCCGGCAAACGACGTGGAAAGCATTACCCAATGGCACGTCGATGAACTCGGAGGGCGCCGCTGGCGGCGCCCCCGACGATCGTGGGAACAGCCTAGGGCTGGAAGTCCTCGGCGCGATGAACGACGTCGCCGCCGACCATGGTCATCAGCACTTGGGTCTCGGAGATGTCCTCGGCCGGGATCTCGAACAGGTTCCGGTCGAGGACCAGCAGGTCGGCCAGCTTGCCGACTTCCAGCGAGCCGGTGACCTCGTCCTGGTGCATGGCGTAGGCGGCGTTGAGGGTGATGCCACGGATCGCCGCGTCCAGCGACAGGGCCTGCTGCTCGGCGTTGAGGTCGCCGGCATAGGCCGGGAACTCCGGCCCCCAGTCGGCCTCGCGCAGCACCGCCGCCTCGAGGGCGAACCAGTGGTCGAGCGGGTCCACCGGATAGTCGCTGCCGTAGGCGATCTTCGCGCCCGCCGCGGCGAGTTCGCCCTCCGGCTCGTAGCCGGCCCAGCGCTCGGCGCCGAGGTAGGGCTTCACCGCATCGGTGGAGTCCGGCGCCGGCTTGGCCCATTGGTAGGACATCACCGGCACCACCCCGAGCCCCTCGAAGCGCTCGTGATCGGCGGCGTCGACCAGCTCGGCGTGGGACATCAGCGGCCGCGAGTCGCCGCCCCGGTCGTAGCCGCTGGCCTGCGGCGCGGTGGCGTCGGCTTCCCGCAGCATGGCGAAGGCGTCCAGGGTGTTGCGCACCGCGCGGTCGCCGATGGCGTGGATCTGCGTCTGGTAGCCGCGCTCGGCGAACCGGGTCGCCATCTCGCCCAGGGTCTCGGCGTCGATGTAGGCCTCGCCACGGTTGTCCCCGGGCCGCCAGTCCGGTGCGTCCTCGCTGCCGGCGTTGACGCGATAGGGCTCGAGCAGCGCCGCGGTCTGGGTAGGCGCCTGCAGGATGCCGTCGGCCATCACCTCGCCGACGCCCGCTACCGAGACGCCGGGCTCGGCCACCAGGCGGGGGCCTTGTTGCTCGCCGGGCCGCCAGGCGCGTACCTGCAGCGGCAGCCGCTCGGGGCTCTCGACGGCCTCGCGGATGGCGTCGAGCTCGTCGATGAAGGCCGCCAGCTCGTCGCCGGTTCTGGCCCCGGAGTCGATCAGGAAGTGGGCCCGGGCGGTCAGGCCGTGGGCCTCGCGCAGCTCGGCGAAGGTCTCGACCGTGTCCCGCGATTCGCTCTGGGCCTGGAAGCTGGTGATGCCCTCCTCGGCCAGCACCGCCAGGCCGCGACGGGCCGCGTCGACGGGATCCAGCGGCGGCCGCTCCGGCATGGCCTCGTCCACCAGGAACTGGGCGTCGTCGTAGAGCCAGCCGTTCGGCCGGCCCCGGTCGTCGTGCTTGATGACCCCGCCCTGGGGGTCCGGGGTGTCGGCGTCGATGCCGGCCAGCTCGAGGGCCCGGGAGTTGGCCAGGGCCGCGTGGCCCCAGACGTCGTAGACGATGATCGGCCGCTCGGTGTCGATGGCGTCCAGCACTGCCTTGTCCACCTCGGTGCCGCGGGGCTTGAGGAACTGCACGTACCAGTGTTCGACCGTCAGCCAATCGTCTCGCTGGGTGCCGAAATCGGGATCGGCGAGGCAGCCCTCGAGGTGCGCGGTAAACTCGTCGACGCTCAGCGGCCGGTAGTCGAGGTCGCACTGGGCACGGCCGGCGGTGATGCCGTGGATATGGGCGTCCTGCAGCCCCGGCATCACCATCCTGCCGTCGAGGTCGATCACCCGGGTGTCCGGGCCGACGTAGGCGTCCACGCCGGCCTCGTCGCCGACGTAGACGATCTCCCCGTCGCGCACCGCCAGCGCCTCGGCGCTGGGGTGCTCGGCGTCGACGGTGTAGAGGCTGCCATCGCGCAGCACGGTATCGGCCGGCGACTGAGCCTCGGCGGCGGCACCGACGCTCAGGGTGGTCAGCGCGCCGGCCAGCAGGGCACGACTCGTCATCGAGGTCTTGTTGGGCATTGTTGTTGTCCTTCCGTTAGTGGATCACACCCTCTCAGGGCGCCAGGGTCATCCATACGCTCTTCAGATCGGAATACTCCTCCAGCGAGTGGTGGGACTTGTCGCGGCCGTTGCCCGACTGCTTGACGCCGCCGAAGGGCACCGTCTGGTCCATGTCCGCCCAGTTGTTGACGAACACCTGACCCGAGCGCAGCCGGCGGGTGACGCGCATGATGCGGTCGATGTCCTGGCTCCACAGCCCGGCCGCCAGGCCGTAGTCGCTGTCGTTGGCCAGCCGCACGGCCTCCTCCTCGCTGTCGAAGCCGAACACCGACAGCACCGGGCCGAAGATCTCCTCGCGGCCGATGGCCATGGCGTCGGTGACGCCGTCGAACACCGTCGGCGGGATAAACAACCCCTTGCCCTCGACCGCGGTGGCCTCACCGCCGACCCGCAGGGTCGCGCCCTCTTCCACGCCTCTACGGATATAGTCGAGCACCCGCTCGTGCTGGGCCTGGTCGACCATGGCGCCCATGAAACTCTCGGGGTCCAGCGGGTCGCCGGGCTGCATGCGCTCAGCGGCGGCCAGCACCTTGTCGACGAAGGCCTCGCGGATCGAATTCTCGACCAGCAGCCGCGAGCCGGCGATGCACACCTCGCCCTGGTTGTGGAAGATCGCTCCCGCGGCGTGCTCGGCGACCTTGTCGAGATCCTTGCAGTCGGCGAAGACCAGGTTCGGGCTCTTGCCACCGCACTCCAGGAACACCTTCTTGAGGTTCGACTGGCCGGCGTACTGCATCAGCTGCTTGCCGACCCCGGTGGAGCCGGTGAAGGCCAGGCAGTCGACGTCCATCGACAGCGCCAGCGCCTTGCCCACGGTGTGGCCGAAGCCCGGCAGCACCTGGAACACACCGCGCGGCAGGCCGGCCTCGCGGGCCAGGCCGGCCAGGCGCAGCGCCGACAGCGGCGACTTCTCGGAGGGCTTGAGGATCACGCTGTTGCCGGCGGCCAGCGCCGGGGCGATCTTCCAGGCGGTCATCATCAGCGGGAAGTTCCACGGCACGATGGAGGCCACCACACCGAGCGGCTCGCGCAGCACCAGGCCCAGGGCGTCATCGCCGGTGGGCGCGACCTCGCCGTAGAGCTTGTCGATGGACTCGGCGTGATGGCGCAGGCAGCCGATGGCGCCGGCCATGTCGCCCAGCGAGCTCGTCACCGGCTTGCCCATGTCCAGGGTGTCGAGCAGCGCCAGCTCGTGCTGGTGGGCCTCCATCAGCTCGGCGAGCTTGAGCAGCACGGCCTTGCGGCCGGCCGGAGAGCGCCGCGACCACTCGCCGCCGTCGAAGGCGCGCCGGGCGGCCGCCACCGCCGCCTCGGCGTCGGCGGCGTCGCAGCTCGCCACCTCGGCCAGCCGCTCGCCGGTGGCCGGATTGGTGGTGGTCAGGGTCGCGCCATCGGCGGCGTCGACGAAGGCATCGTCGAGATAGGCGCGGGTCTGGAGGCCTTGCTCGACCAGCGAGGCGGCCAGCGCCTGCCAGTCGTCGCGGGTCTGGGGAATGCGGCGATGTTCGGTCATAGAAGACTCCCGTGATCAGGCCGGACGGTCGGCGCGGGCGACCATGGCGTCGCACAGCACCTGGGCACCCAGGCTGCAGTGCTCCGGGGTGGCGTACTCCGCCTCGTTGTGGCTGATGCCGTCGCGGCAGGGAATGAAGATCATCGAGGTGGGGGCGACGCGGGACACGTAGACGGAATCATGCCCGGCGCCGCTCATCATGCGCCGATAGGGCACCGCCTGGGCCCGGGTCGCGGCCTCCACCGCGGCGATGCACTCGGGGGCGAACGTCACCACCGGCGAGGCCCAGATCCGCTGCTGCGACACCGCCACGCCGAAGGTCTCGCCGGCGGCGGCCAGCTCGCGCTCGAACAGCGCCTGGAGGGCGTCCAGCTCGGCTTCCACCACGTGGCGCAGGTCGACGGTGAGGCGCACCTCGCCGGGGATGACGTTGCGCGAGGCCGCCTCGATGTCCAGGCAGCCGCAGGTGACCTTGGTGTCGCCGCTGGCGTCGGCCAGGGCATGGGCCTGCAGGCGGTCGATCAGCCGCGCTGCCGCCGCCAGGGCGTCGTGGCGCAGCCGCATCGGCGTCGGGCCGGCATGGGCCGACTGGCCGGCGAAGGTGACGTCGAACCAGCGCATGCCTTGCACGCCGGTGACCACGCCCACGGATTCCCCGGCGTCCTCGAGCACCGGGCCCTGCTCGATGTGCAACTCGAAGAAGCCATCCAGCCGCGGCTCGCCCACCGGCAGGTCGCCGGCGAAGCCGCAGGCCTCCAGGGCCTCGCCGAGGGTCACCCCGTCGGCGTCGCGGCGGTTCAGGGTGTCCTCGACGGCGAATTCACCGGCGTAGGTGCCGGAGGCGACCATCGCCGGGGCAAAGCGGCTGCCCTCCTCGTTGGTCCACACCACCAGCTCGAGGGGGCGCTCGGTGACGATGCCCTGGTCGTGCAGGGTCCGGAACACCTCGAGCCCGGCCAGAACGCCGAGGATGCCGTCGAAGCGGCCGCCCTTGGGCTGGGTGTCCAGATGGCTGCCGGTGGCCACCGGCTCGAGGTCATCGCGCTTGCCGGCGCGGCGGATAAAGAGGTTGCCGACCCGGTCGACCCGCCAGGTGCAGCCGATCGCCTCGCACCAGTCGAGCAGCAGGCGCCGGCCGGCGGCGTCCTCGGGGGTCAGCGCCAGGCGGCAGCTGCCGCCGTTGGCGGTGGGGCCGATCTCGGCCATGGCCATCAGCGTATCCCACAGCCGCTGGCCGTCGATGGAAATCGTCATGGTGCGCCTCTCCGGTCGTTGTTCGGGCAGGGCAAGCATCGCTGTACATGTCGAGGGGCGCCGGGGACAGGTCATAGAGGAGGTCTTTTGCCAGGGATGGCAAAAGTAGCGCCCATGGATGGGTTCACAGCGCCTCCTCGGAGACCTGTCGACGGACCAGCCCCGTGCGACAACGCAAACGATAGCCCTGGTGATAGGGGGCAATGCGTGCCGTGGGATCACCTTACGAGGACGGCGCGAGTCCCCGATATACCCCAATCAGGATATGTCGCCCCCTCCCCGAGGCTGGCTAGTCTGGCGCTTACTCAGAGGAGGTATTGCCATGACCACAACAAGCACCCGTCAGACGACCGACCGTCCCGTCCTCGATGCCGAGACCCTGTGGCAGAAGGACAAGGATCACTTCATCCACCCCTTCACCGACTTCAGCACCTTCCACGAGGAGGGCTGCGACCTGATCACCGACAGTGACGGGATCTATGTAGAAGACGCACACGGAAATCGCTTTATCGACGGCATCGCCGGGCTGTGGTGCGTCAACGTCGGGCACGGCCGCGCCGAGATCGGCCAGGCCATGGCCGACCAGGCCACCCGCATGGCCTACTTCTCGACCTTCAACAATCTGTCCAACGCCCCGGCCGCGGAGCTCGCCGCCAAGCTGGCCGAGCTGGCCCCCGCGCATCTGAACCACGTCTTCTACAGCTGCGGCGGCTCGACGGCCAACGACGCCACCATTCGCCTGGTGCACTACTACTTCAACCGCCTGGGCAAGCCGAACAAGAAGCGCATCCTGTCGCGCAACAACGCCTATCACGGCACCACCTATCTGTCCTCGACCCTGACCGGCATCGCCAGCAACAACTGGGCGTTCGACACCCTCGACCACCTGGTGACCCACCTCAGCGAGGCCAATTGCTATCGTCGCCCCGAGGGCATGAGCGAGGCCGAGTACTGCGATCACCTGGTGAAGGAATTCGAGGACACCGTCGCCGAGATCGGCGCCGACAACATCGCCGCCTTCATCGCCGAGCCGATCATGGGCGCCGGCGGCGTACTGGTGGCCCCCGAGGGCTACCACAAGCGCATGCAGGCGGTGTGCCGCGCCAACGAGATCCTGTTCATCGCCGACGAGGTGGTCACCGGCTTCGGCCGCCTGGGGCACTTCTTCGCCTCCGAGGCGGTGTTCGAGACCCAGCCGGACATCATCAACTGCGCCAAGGGGCTATCTTCCGGCTACGCGCCGCTGGGCGCCACCCTGATCTCCGACGAGCTCTACGAGGTGCTGGGCACCCCGCAGGGCAAGGGCGGCGTGCTGAGCACCGGCTTCACCTACTCCGGTCATCCGGTGAGCTGCGCGGCGGCACTGAAGAGCATCGAGATCATCGAGCGCGAGGCGATCTGCGAGAATGTCCGCGAGGTCGGCCCCTACCTCGAGCAGCAGCTCAAGACCCTTTCGCACCATAAAACGGTCGGGGATGTCCGAGGGAGCCACTTTATGATGTGTCTCGAGAACGTGGCCGACAAGGACACCAAGGAGCTGTTGCCGGTGGAGGCGCGGGTCGGCGACCGCATCGCCTTCGAGGCCCAGCAGCGCGGCTTGATCATTCGCCCGGTGGGCCATCTGAACGTGATCTCGCCGACCCTGATCTGGAGCCGCGAGACCGTCGACACCGCGGTGGCGATCCTCGACGAGGCGCTCACTGCGGCCACCGAATCCCTGCGAGAAGACGGCTTCCTGTAAGACGCAATCACCCGGCCGCCACTCGACAGGGGCCGTCACCCAACAACGACAATAGAGATCGACCCATGGATACCTATGGCGCCTGGAGCCTGATCCCCACCCTGGTGGTGCTGGGCATGGCTCTGCTGACCCGACGCACTATCGAATCCCTGCTGGCCGGCACCCTGGTCGGCCTGCTGATGATCGACCCGACCACCGTCGTCACCCAGGGCTCCGACATCCTGCTCGGGGTGCTGGGCAACGACACCGTCACCTGGATCATTCTGGTCTGCGGCCTGTTCGGCAGCCTGATCGCCCTGCTGGTCAAGACCGGCGGGGTGCTGAGCTTCGGCGACGTGATGACCCGCCGCATCCACACCAAGCAACAGAGCCTGCTGACCACCTGGTTCCTGGGCCTGATCATCTTCGTCGACGACTACCTGAACGCGCTGACCATCAGCGCCTCGATGAAGAAGATCACCGACCGCTTCGGCATCTCCCGGGAGAAGCTGGCCTATATCGTCGACTCCACCGCGGCCCCAATCTGCATCCTGGTGCCCTTCTCCACCTGGGCGGTGTTCTTCGCCGGCCTGCTGGAGGAGAACAACGTGACCGGCAACGGCATGGGGCTGTACATCGAGGCCATCCCCTACATGTTCTATGCCTGGGTGGCGGCGGCCATCGTGCCGCTGGTGGCGCTCGGCTGGATGCCCGACATCGGCCCGATGAAGGCCGCCGAGGCCCGCGCCGCGGGCGGCCAGCTGATGCCCGAGGGGGTCGATGACACCGCCCTGGAGGTGGACGAGGACAAGCCGCGCCCGCACCTGATCAACTTCCTGCTGCCCATCGCCACCCTGATCTTCTTCACCTGGTACTTCGACATCGACATCCTGCGCGGCGTCATCGTGTCGCTGGCCGTGCTGCTGGTGCTGATCGGCGCCCAGCGCCTGCTGAGCTTCCACGAGACCTTCGACACCGCCCTGGACGGGTTCAAGGCGATGATCATGCCGCTCGGCACCCTGGTGGCCGGCTTCACCCTCAAGGAGGTCAACGACGTCCTGGGGCTGACCGACTTCGTGATCACCACCGTGGAGCCGCTGATGACCTCCGGCCTGCTGCCCGCGGTGGTGTTCGTCACCATGGCCTTCCTGGCCTTCGCCACCGGTTCCTTCTGGGGCCTGTTCGCCGTGGCCATGCCCATCGTGCTGCCCCTGGCCGCCAGCGTCGACGCCAGCATGCCGCTGGTGGTGGGCGCGCTGATCTCGGCCAGCGCCTTCGGCAGCCACGCCTGCTTCTACGGCGACTCCACCGTGCTCTCGGCCCAGGGCAGCGGCTGCACGCCGATGGCCCACGCCCTGACCCAGCTTCCCTATGTGCTGATTGCCGCCACCATCGCCACCGGTGTATTCCTGGTGGTCGGCCACCTGTGAGACCTGCCATGACGATGACATCTCCCCAAGGCGCCCGGACGGGCGCCACTCCCGAGAGCCCGGCGGCCCAGGGCTTCGCCATGCCCGCCGAGTTCGCCCCCCATGAGGCCTGCTGGATGCTCTGGCCCCAGCGTCCCGACACCTGGCGCTACGGGGCCAAGCCGGCCCAGCAGGCCTTCGTCGAGGTGGCCACGGCCATCGCCGAGAGCGAGACGGTGTTCGTCGGCGTCAACGACGAGCAGTACGAGAACGCCCGCATCCAGCTGCCCGATCACGTGCGGGTGGTCGAGCTCTCCTGCAACGACGCCTGGATGCGCGACGTGGGCCCCACCTTCCTCACCCATCCGGACGGCCGCCTGGCCATGGTCGACTGGGAGTTCAACGCCTGGGGCGGCCTGCAGGGCGGGCTCTACTTTCCCTGGGACAAGGATCGCCGCATCCGCACCAAGATCGCCGAGATGCTCGGCGTCGAGCGCTTCGTGGCGCCGGTAGTACTGGAGGGAGGGGCCATCCACGTGGATGGCGAAGGCACCCTGCTGACCACCGAGGAATGCCTGCTCAACGCCAACCGCAACCCGGACCTGTCGAAGGCCGAGATGGAGCGGATCCTGTGCGACACCCTGGGCGTGCAGAAGGTGATCTGGCTGCCCCGCGGCTGCCACCTCGACGAGACCGACGGCCACGTCGACAACCTGGTCTGCTTCGTGGCCCCCGGCGAGGTGGCCCTGACCTGGACCGACGACGAGGCCGACCCGCAGCACGCCATCTCCCGGGAGGCGCTGGCCGTGCTGGAGAGCGCCACCGACGCCCGGGGCCGGACGCTGACGGTGCACCGGCTGCCCCAGCCCGGGCCACTGCATATCGGCGAGGACGAGGCCAGCGGCATCGACCGCCTGAGCCATTCCCACCCGCGGCGCCCCGGCGACCGCATGGCCGGCTCCTACGTGAACTTCTACATCGGCGACTCGGTGGTGGTGATGCCGCTGCTCGACCCGGCCCGGGACGACGAGGCCCTTGCCATCATCGAAGGGCTGTTCCCGACGCGACGCGTGATCGGCGTACCGGCCCGGGAGATCCTGCTCGGCGGCGGTAACATCCACTGCATCACCCAGCAGCAGCCCCGGAAACATCGCGATCAAGCATGACAAGGTAAGCGACGCCACGGTCCTTATAGCGTCAGGTTGAGGATCAGCGCCGCCCCGCCGACCAGCAGGGCGGTTATCACGGCAAGCGTCACGACCCTGTCCAGCCACCGGTCGAAACGACCCCAATCGCACCGCAACCGCCGGCTCGGCGCATGCCGCCGAGTCGCGCCGGTTCGCCTGCGAGTCCGTGACATCTCCGCCATTTTTCCTCCGACACCCTGAGCGCCTGCGGTGCTCACCGCGCGCCCGTCTCCATCCATGTGGTCAATCTCGCCATCCTGGCGAAGAAAAACGCCAATATCATGAGTATAAGTAAACGCACGCCGCATGCCATGCTTTACGTATACCTTGTCAGCATCATCGCACGCGCGTGACGACTCCCCCGATCGTCCTTCCCCATTGTTTCTTCCTTGCGTCGCCCTCACCTACAAAGAAAGCATGCTAACTTTTGGGAGATCCCCATGCCCCGACTGGCCGATACCCCCCTCTCCGTTCTGGACCTGGCCCCGATCCGACAGGGCGGCAGCGCCGCCGACAGCTTCAACGAGAGCGTCGCACTGGCCCGCCTGACCGAACGCCTCGGCTTCACGCGCTACTGGGTCGCCGAACACCACAGCATCGATGGCATCGCCAGCGCCGCCACCGCCGTGTTGATCGGCCACCTGGCGGGAAAGACCTCGCATATCCGCGTGGGCAGCGGTGGCATCATGCTGCCCAACCACCCGCCTCTGGTGATCGCCGAACAGTTCGGTACCCTGGAGACCCTCTATCCAGACCGCATCGACCTCGGCCTCGGCCGCGCCCCGGGTTCCGACGGCGCCACCATGGCGGCCATGCGCCGTGACCCGCGCGCCGGCGTCGACGACTTCCCTCAGCGCCTCGAAGAGCTACGCGGCTTCCTCGACGACGAGCGGGCCGACCAGCGTGTGCGCGCCATCCCCGGGCAAGGCACCAGGGTGCCCCTCTGGTTGCTTGGCTCCAGCGACTACAGCGCGCGACTGGCCGCCCGTGAAGGCCTGCCCTTCGCCTTCGCCGCCCAGTTCGCCCCCGCCCAGTTGCACGACGCCCTGCGGCTGTATCGCGATAACTTCCAGCCGTCTTCGGTTCTGGACGCGCCCTACGCCATGGTCGGCCTGCCGGTGGTTGCCGCCGAAGACGATGACCGGGCGGAGTTCCTCGCCTCGACGGCACGTCAGAAGTTTCTCGGCATGATACGTGGTCGCCGCACCCGAGCCCTGCCGCCGGTGGAGCAGCTCGACTGGTCTCCCCTGGAGCAAGCACAGGTCGAACAGTTCTTCGGTGCCGCCGTGATCGGTGGTCCACAGCGCGTGCGCGACGGCCTGGAGGGCTTTCTGGAAAGCACCGGAGCGGATGAGCTGATGATCCATACCGATGTCTATGCACAAGAAGATCGCCTGCGAAGCTACGAAATACTCGGCGAACTCTGGCAGACTGGCCGCACGGAACATTCATGAAGCAGCGCTTTCCAAGTGGCAGTCATTCACGGCACGGTCGCGACGCGACCGGCCTTCATGGAGATTCCCATGTCCAACCCCAATGACCCACGCAGCAACGCCGCCTGGCGTGCCGCTCAACAGTGGCAGCAGCGTGCCCGCCAGGCCAAGCCCGGCGGCAATGTCAGCGGTATCAAGCTGCTGTTCACCTGGCTGTTCTTCGGCGTGATGATGATCATCGGCACCGTGATCGGCCTGGTCTTCCTGTTGATCGGCTGGGCCATGTTGCCCTTCCTGCGCCGCCGCATGAAGAAACGCATGGAAGAAATGCGCGCCGAACAGGCCCAGGACGTCGGCGGCGCGACGTACCGAGAGCCCCGCTCCGGCGATGGCCGCGCGCGAGACCACCAGGTGCTCGAAGGTGACTACGAGACCCGCGACGACCGCTCGAATTCCTGAGTCGCCATGCCGCAAACGAAATAGCCCATCAACGCTCGCCGGGGGGTGAGTCACGCTCCTCGCGCAGGGCCGCGACTTCCTGGCGAAGCGTCTGGATCTCGCCATACAGGTCGCGGATCAACTCACGACTGGCGCGGTGCTGACGGGCATTCTCGTCGTCCTGTTCCTCGACGAACAGCGAGCCGACGTAGGCGGCGAAACTGCCGAACATGCCGACCCCGGCGACCATCAACATGGCCGCCACGACGCGCCCCAGGGTCGTGATCGGATAGTAGTCGCCATACCCCACGGTGGTGACCGTGACGAAAGCCCACCACAGGGCCTCCTCGGCGGTGTCGATGCTGCTTTCCGGGTTGGGCCCTTCCACCATCAGGATCGTCATGGACCCGAAGGCCACCAGAAGCAGGGTCGCCGTCGTGACGGAAATGAAGAAACCCTTCGCACGGTTGCGGAAAAGCAGTCGCCAGATCATGTGCAGGGACTTGATTGCCCGCAGCAGGCGAATGACCTGAACCACCCGCACCAGACGGCCGGCAAACAGCCACCCAGCAGGAATACTGGCCACCAGGTCGATCCAGCCCCAGCGCATGAAGCGCCACTTGTTTCGCGCGGCTCGAAAACGGATGCAGAAGTCGGCGAAGAAGAACACGCAGACGACCAGGTCGATATAGTGCAGCAGGCGCGACATCTCGGGCGAAAGCGTGAACAGCACGTCCACCGCCAGGGCACCGAGCACATAGATCGACAGCACCAGGATCAGTAACTGGAAGGGGGATAGACGATCATCCATGGACGGCTACCGGGTTGCGAAGACAGGCCCTCGCCACCTTACCCGGCCATGCCCGGCTTGTCGCCCCGGGAGACGTGTCACGAGCAGGATGAAGGAACGGCCGTTTCACGAATGCCTTGTGCCTCCGGAAGGTACTCCTTCAACTGTCCGATACGCGACTCATGCGCCGGATGAGTCGACAGGAACTCCGGGGGCTGATCGCCCCCGACGGCGGCCATGTTCCGCCACAGCGCCACACTCTGGGCGGGATCGAAGCCCGCCTCGGCCATGATCATCAGGCCCATCAGATCGGCCTCTTCCTCATGGGTGCGACTGAAGGGCAAGGCGATACCCAGTCGCGCCCCGATACCCAGCGCACGCTGCAACGGCTCCTGGGCAAGTTCACCCTCGCCGAGCAGGCCGACCAGCAGCAGCGCCGACTTGATGCCCAGTTGCTGAGTCATGCGCTCGTTACCATGATCGGCCAGCACATGCCCGATTTCGTGCCCGATCACCGCTGCCAGCTGTGACGGCGACTCGGCCACCCTCAACAAGCCGGCATGCACACCGATGCGGCCGCCCGGCAAGGCGAAGGCATTGGGCGACGATCGATCGAATACTGCCACTTCCCATTCATCGGGCATGTCCACCTGCGGGTAATGGCGCCGCGCGGCGGCTACCAGCTCCCGAGCGATGCACTCCACTTGCCGATTGATAGCGGACTCGGTAACGACCGGCCCTTGCTGTCGCATCTGTTCGAAGGCATCCGCCCCCATCCGCGACATCAACGCCTCGGGCACCAGTGCCAGCTGCTGACGACCGGTGGGCGTCTGATCGCAGCCGGCCAGAAGCAGAATCGCCGTCACAAGCAGGAATAGACGCATTGGCGGCACTCTCCAGATCATCGAGGCGCCAGCATATCATCGAGGCAACAGGTATTCGTGCAGTTGGCGACACAACTGCTCAGTAAAAATGCCTCACTACTGCCAGCATGCCAGCAAGTACGTTGCGACGTCGCCCGGTCTTTCCACCGAGGGCACGTGGCCGACGGCCTCGAGGACCTCCAGCGGTGCGCCGTCGCACTCGGCGGCCAGGGCCTGCAGGGTCTCGGGCGGGGTCGCCATGTCCTCGCTGCCGCCCAACAGATGGACGTCGACGCCCTGGGGGCGAGCGCACGCTTCCTTGAGTTGACCGCGGAAGTCGCTGCGACCGAGCATCTCGCACAGCCGGGCATAGCTCTCGCCGTCGGTGCGCGCCATCTGGACGCACCAGCCGCTCTCCAGGGCCGGGACGCGCTTGATCAGGTCGGCGGCGAACCAGCGCGGCACGATCTCGCCGGCCATGGCCGCCAGGCCTTCCTCGCGCACGCGGCCAGCACGGGTATTCCACATCTCGGCGTTGCCGATCACCGCCCCGGTGTTGGTCAGGGTCACCGACAGTAGTCGCTCGGCGTGGGCCTTGAGCAACTGCTGTCCGACCACACCACCGATTGAGGTGCCGACGAAGTGGAAGCGTGCCGCGCCGGCCTGATCGGCCAGGGCCAAGGCCTCGGCGGCCAACGCCTCGGGGGTGACCTCACCGCCGTCGGCCGGCCAAGCCTCACTGGCGCCGTGCCCCGGCAGGTCCCAGGTCAGCACCCGATAGCGCGGCAGCAGCGACGCCAGCACGTCGTCCCACACCGCCTGGGTCATGCCCAACGGATGGGCCAGGACCACCAGCGGATTGGCCTCGGCGCCCAGCAAGCGATAGGCCACGCTGCGGCCGTCGATATTCAGAAATGCCATCCGATCTCTCCCATGACAAGGCACCGACGCAAGGCGCGACGCCTTATTCGACATAGACGGAAGAACGCGGCTTCGCCGCTCAAGAGGGAAGACCGGTCTCTTCCCTCTTCTCCCTTCCCTCTTCTATCCCTTTACGCCCGCTCGATCAGCGTGGCGATGCCTTGGCCCACGCCGACGCACATGGTGCACAGCGCATAGCGCTTGCCGGTCTTCTGGAGCTCATGGGCGGCGGTCATCAGCAGCCGCGCGCCGGACATGCCCAGCGGGTGGCCCAGGGCGATGGCGCCGCCATTGGGGTTCACGCGCGGGTCGTCGTCCTCGAGGCCCAGGTCGCGCATGCAGGCGAGCGCCTGGGCGGCGAAGGCCTCGTTGAGCTCGATGACGTCGATCTCGTCGAGGGAGACGCCGGTGCGCTCGAGCAGGCGACGCACCGCGGGCACCGGGCCATAGCCCATGATACGCGGCTCGACGCCGGCGGTGGCCATGCCGACGACCCTGGCCATCGGCTGCAGGCCGTGCTGCTCCACCGCCGCTTGGCTGGCCACCAGCATCGCCGCGGCACCGTCGTTGACCCCGGAGGCGTTGCCCGCGGTGACGCTGCCACCCTCCGCCTTGAAGGGCGTGGGCAGCTTGGCGAGCTTCTCGACGGTGGTGCCGGCGCGCGGGTGCTCGTCGGTATCGAAAACCAGCGGCTCCTGCTTGCGGCGCGGGATCTCGATGGCGACGATCTCCTCGGCAAAGCGGCCGGCCTGCTGGGCCTCGGCGACCTTGGCCTGGGAGCGCGCGGCGAAGGCGTCCTGGTCCTCGCGGGAGATGCCGAACTGCTCGGCCACGTTCTCCGCGGTCTCGGGCATCGAGTGGGTCTCGTAGACCTTCTTCATCAACGGGTTGACGAAGCGCCAGCCGATGGTGGTGTCCTCGATCTGCTGGCCGCGGGAGTAGGCACCCTCGGCCTTGCCCATCACATAGGGCGCCCGGGACATGGACTCCACGCCACCGGCCAGCGCCAGGTCCATCTCGCCGGCCTTGATGGCGCGGAAGGCGGTGCCCACGGCGTCCATGCCCGAGCCGCACAGGCGGTTCATGGTGGTGCCTGGAACCGAGGGCGGCAGGCCGGCCAGCAGCGACGACATGCGCGCCACGTTGCGGTTGTCCTCGCCGGCCTGGTTGGCGCAGCCCATGAAGACTTCCTCGATCGCCGCGGCCTCGAGCCGGGGCGCCTCGGCCAACACGGCCTTGAAGATGTCGGCGGCCAGGTCGTCGGGACGCACGCCGGCCAGGGTGCCGCCGAAGCGGCCGATGGCGCTGCGGCGCGGATGACAGAGATAGACGTCGGTCATGGCAAGACTCCTTGATCGCCCCGGCGCAGCCGGGACGACGATGTCGTTGGCGGCGGCTTATTGGCCGGTGTGAGCGCGGGCGGTCCTATCCTTGAGCTCACGCAGCACCTCGAGCTCGCGGGCGCTGGGCTCCGGGGTGCTCTCCAGGGACTCGGCGAAGCGGATCTCCCAGCCGGTGGCCTCCTGAACCTGCTCGGCAGTCACGCCCGGATGCAGCGACACCACCACCAGCTCCTTGGTCTCTGGATCCGGTTTCATCACGCACAGGTCGGTGATCACCCGGGTCGGGCCCTTGCCGATGTTGGGCACGCCGTCGCGGCCCTTGCCGTCGCGTCCGAAGCCCAGGGTGGTGACGAAGTCGACCTGGTCGACGAAGGCGCGCTTGGAGTGCTTGAGGGTGATGAAGACCTCCCCCGCATTCGTCGCGATCTCGGGGGCCCCGCCTCCGCCCGGAAGACGCACCTTGGGCGCGGTGTAGTCGCCGATCAGCGTGGTGTTGAGGTTGCAGTAGCGGTCGATCTGGGCGGTGCCGAGGAAACCGACGTTGATCTTTCCGCCCTGCAGCCAGTAGCGGAACATCTCCGGCACCGAGACGGTGGTCAGCGCGGTCTCGGCGAGCTCGCCGTCGCCGATCGACAGCGGCAGCACCTCGGGCTTGGTCTGCAGGGTGCCGGACTCGTAGATCAGCACCACATCCGGGGCGTGGGTCAGGCGCGCCAGGTTGGCGGCCTCACTGGGCAGGCCGATGCCGACGAAGCAGGTGGTGCCGTTCTCCAGCGCCCGCGCGGCGGTCACGGTCATCATCTCGCCGGCGGTGTAATCCAGGCTCTTCTCGACGGTACTCATCAGGCGTTCTCCCCGGCGTTCATGACGTTCTCATCGATCCATTGGGTGAAGGCGTCGCGGTCGCGGGCGATGGCGTCCCACTCCTTGTAGAAGCGGTTGTTGCGCGGGTAGTAGCCGTGCGCATAGGACGGCAGCGAGCCCTTCTCGGCCACGGCGATGGCGTCGATGGCCCAGCCCGGGATCACGCAGGCATTGGGATGGGTGTCGAGGTCGTCGACGATCTCCTCGACCGTGACGATGCTGTGCCTGGCGGCCAGTACGGCCTCCTTCTGCACGCCGACGATGCCCTCCACCAGCACGTTGCCGGCGCGGTCGGCCTTCTGGGCGTGGACGATGGAGACGTCCGGACGCACCGAAGGCACCGCCGCCAGGCGCTCGCCGGTGAAGGGGCACTCGATGAACTTGATCTGGTCGTTGACGTTGGGCAGCTCGCTGCCCACATAGCCACGCAGCACGGCCAGCGGTAGCCCGGCGGCCCCGGCCTCGAAGGCGCACGCCATGGCGGCATGGCTGTGCTCGAGGATCTCGATCTGGCGTGGCCAACCCTTCTCCACCGCATCGCGCAGGCGGTGCAGGGAACCCACGCCGGGGTTGCCGCCCCAGGAAAAGATCACCTTCTTCGCGCAGCCGGCGCCGATCAGCTGGTCGTAGACCAGGTCGGGCGTCATGCGGATCAGGGTCAGGTCACGTTTGCCCTGGCGGATGACTTCATGTCCGGTGGCAAAGGGAATCAGGTGGGTGAAGCCCTCCATGGCCACGGTGGCGCCGTCTTCGACGTAGCGCGCCACCGCGTCATGCAGGCTGAGGATCTCGGCCATGATATTCGCCTCTGATGGGAACGCCCGGAGCGGCGGCTCGCAAGGCTCGCCGGCGTTCGCGGTTGCTGTTCTAAACAAATTGTGCGCTATACGAACATAGATTTGTTATACGAACAACTTAATCTTTGCTCTCGGCTCAGTCAAATCCACCAACAAACAAATGGGGCCGGCATTGCCGACCCCTTGGTAAAAAATTCTTTTATTTTCATTCGACTACAATTACGCATAGCCATATGGTTGCCGACTCCTCCGGTGCTTCGCTACTACCAAGGTATAAAGACGGAAAGCGACGACGGGATACCAGCATGCCGGAAGAGAAAGTCTCGCCACGGCAAGAGCGCCGGTCCATGGGGAAGTAGCAGAATCAGTTCGGGAGAATGGCATGACCCTTCCCGTCGAAGAGTAGGGGCGAGCCTCTCACTCAGCCTAGGTCGGACATATGTTCGCAATTCGAACATATATGCTAGATTGGTGACGAATCGACATGAACCCCCTGCGAAGACACGCCCATGCAAGACGAGACACTGACAGCCGACGATCGCGACTTCGTGACGGCATTGGCCAGCGGCCTGGAAGTCATCCAGGCCTTCGACGAAGATACCCCGCGCATGACACTGAGCGAGGTCGCCGCCAAGACAGACATGAACCGGGCCCGCGCCCGCCGCTTCCTGCTGACGCTCCATGCCCTGGGCTACGTGCGCAAACAACAGCGCCACTTCGAACTCGCTCCCAAGGCCCTGCAGCTAGGCTATGCCTACCTGTCTGCCAACAACTACCGCTCGGTGATTCAGCAATACCTGGAAGACATCACCGCCGAGATCGGCGAATCCTCGTCGCTGGGGGTGCTGGACGGCAACGAAGTGATCTATGTGGCCCGTTCTGCCGCCAAGCATAGGCTGATGGCGATCACCCTGTCGGTCGGTACACGCCTGCCGGCGGCCTATACCTCGATGGGACGTGTGCTGCTGTCACAGCTACCGGATGAGGAACTGGCCCGCTACCTCGAACAGGTGGAACTCGAACCCCATACCGAATGCTCCATCACCGACACGGCTCAGTTGCGCAACTGTCTCGAACAGGTACGCCAACAGGGTTACAGCATCGTCGATCAGGAACTGGACCCGGGGCTGCGCTCACTGGCCGTACCGGCCTTCGATGCCAACGGCAAACTGCTTGGCGCCATCAACATCAGCACCAACGCCGCACGCATCGACTTCGACACCCTCACCCAATCGTTCCTGCCGCTGCTGCAGGACAAGGTGCAGTTGATCCGTACCCATGTCAGCTGAGTCACGCGCCTACGCCGCCTTCACCATGCCGACGGCGCGCCGCTGTTCGTCTCGCCCGGATAGAACCGGGGCATCAGGCGTCGGCCATTACCGCCTCAAGCGCCAGCCCGTAACCCCGGCTGCCGAGCCCGGCGATCACCCCGTCGGCGCGCAGCGAGACGTAGGAGTGGTGACGAAACGTCTCGCGCTGGTGGACATTGGAGAGGTGCACCTCGATCACCTTGCCGTCGAAGGCATTGAGGGCATCGAGAATCGCGACCGAGGTATGGGTATAAGCCGCGGGGTTGATGATGATCGCCACGGTGCCATCCAGCCGGGCGGCATGAATGGCATCGATCAGTTCCCCCTCGTGATTGCTCTGCCGAACGTCGATCTCCCAGCCCGCTCCCATGGCCTGTTCACGCAGGGAATCATCAATGTCGGCGAGCGTTTCTCGGCCGTAGATATCCGGCTGGCGGGTGCCCAGCAGGTTGAGATTGGGGCCATGCAGGATCAGGACCTTGTTCATGATGATGGCTTCCTTGTTCGTGGTGCCGGCGGTCATGCCCCCGGCTCGAGCAGCCGTTCCCATACCGCGACGACGGCATCGCGGTGTCTCTGGAAGTCCTCGACTCCGCCGCGGGCCGGTTCGCGGGTCAGGGCTGAGCGATGGGACGCCGTGCGGCAGGCCAGATAGGCCTCGCGCAGCCGGCGGCAATCGTCGGCCGGTAGCCGACCGGTCTCCTCGAGGGTCTCGAGGATGCGCATGTTGTCGCTGTAGGTCAGCAGCTCGGGCGTCTCGTGCCCCATGGCGAGTACCGCGTACTGGCACAGGAACTCGATGTCGACCATACCGCCCGGGTCGTGCTTGAGATCGAAGCTGTCGGCATCGGCCTTGCCGCCCAGGTGCTCGCGCATCCGGTTGCGCATGGCCACGACCTCGCCCCGCAGCTCGCCGAGGTCACGTTCGCCGCCGAGGATATCGCAGCGTACCTCGGCGAAACGCTCGCTCAAGGTGTCGTGGCCCGCCACCACGCGCGCTCTGACCAGGGCCTGATGCTCCCAGGTCCAGGCTTCACGGCGCTGGTAATCGGCGAAGGCATCGAGACTCGAGACCAGTAGTCCCGAGTTGCCCGAGGGACGCAGGCGCATGTCGACCTCGTAGAGGCTACCTGCCGGCGTCATGGCGGTAAGCAGGTGGATGATGCGCTGGCCGAGCCGGGTAAAGAATACCGCGTTGTCGATGGGCCTTTCTCCGTCGGTGCTGCCCTGCCCGGCGCCGTCGTGCAGGAACACCAGGTCCAGGTCGGAACCATAGCCGAGCTCGATGCCGCCGAGCTTGCCGTAACCGATGATCAGAAATTCCGGCACCTGGTCACAGCGACCGCCATCTCGACGTTCGGGAAAACCATGCTTGCGCGTCAGGTGCTTCCAGGCCATGGCCAGCACCGCCTCGAGCACCACTTCGGCGATATAGGTCAGGTAGTCGCTGACCTTCATCAGGTGACGGGTGCCGGCGATGTCCGAGGCGGCGACGTGCAGCACCTGGGCGTGCTTGAAGACCCGCAACGCCTCCAGCTGACCTTCCTCGTCATCCTCGGGAATCCGCCCCAGGGTCTGGCGCAGCTCATCGGCCAGGCGCGCCTTGTCGGCCGGGGTATAGAGGGTATCCGGTGTGAGCAGCTCATCGAGCAGAATGGGGTAGCGCGCCAGTTGCTCGGCGATCCAGGGGCTGGCGCTGCACAGACGCATGAGATGCTCCAGGGCCACCGGGTTCTCGCGAAGCAGCGCCAGATAGGCGGTGCGGCGCAGCACCGCTTCGATCAACGGCAGCACCCGCTCCAGAGCCGTATCAGGCGCATCGCTGTCCGCAGCAGCCTCCAGCAGCAAGGGCATCAGGGCATCGAGACGTTCGAAGCCGATGCGCTGCATGGCCTGAATCTGCCGGGAGCGGCGCAGCGCCATCAATCGGCGCAGGCTGGCATCGGCCGCAACGAAACCGCCCGTCTCCAGCAGGGCCATGGCGTCTTCGTCGCTTTCATGGCCGCGCCACAGGGCCCGCCATTCCTCGAGATCGACGCCGCTGTTCCCTTCCGAGGCCTCGTCGTCCTGTTCCGAGTCCTCCTCGGGCTCGGCGATCACCGCATCGAAATGCCGGCGTACTCGCGCCCGGACCTCGTCGAGGCGCCCCATCACCGCCGGCCAGTCTTCCATGTCCAGCCCCAGGGCGACGCGCTCGCGTTCGAGCTCGCCATCGGGCAGTGTCTGGGTCTGGCGATCCTCGAGGGCTTGCAGGATATGCTCCAGGTCACGCAGGAAGCGATAATCCGGTTCGAGTTCGTCGACCACCTCTTGCGGCAGCAACCCCAGCCCCGGCAAACGCTCGAGCGCCGTGCGCAACGAGGTCACCTGCAGCTCCGTGTCACGCCCTCCGCGGATCAACTGGAAGGCCTGCACCACGAATTCCACCTCGCGAATGCCACCGGGGCCGAGCTTGATGTTGTCCTCCATGCCGCGGCGCTTCACCTCGCGGTTGATCATCGACTTCAACTCGCGCAGCGATTCGATGGCACCGAAGTCGAGGTACTTGCGATAGACGAAGGGCCGCAGGCTGGCCAGCAACTCATCGCCGGCATCCCGGTCACCGGCGACCGGCCGCGCCTTGAGCATGGCGTAGCGTTCCCATTCACGCCCCTGATCCTGATAGTAGCCAGCCAGGGAGGCGAAGCTGCCGACCAGGGGCCCGCCATCCCCCAGGGGACGCAGCCGCATGTCGACTCGGAAGGCGAAGCCGTCGGCGGTCACCGCGTCCAGCGCGGCGATCAACTTCTGGCCGAGCTTGGTAAAATATTCCTGATGCGCCAGCGACTTGCGTCCCCCCTGGGTCTCGCCCTTCTCCGGAAAGGCGAAGATCAGGTCGATGTCGGAGGAGAGGTTGAGTTCGCCGGCCCCAAGCTTGCCCATGCCCAGTACCACCAGACGCTGCTCGCTGCCGTCGGCCCGCGCCGCAGGACGCCCCCAGCGCGGCTCGACGTGAGCCTCGAGCCAGGTCAGGGCCGACTCCAGGCATATCTCGGCCAGGCGCGACACGGCAGCGCTGGTGCTCCACATATCGACACCCGCCGGACGGGTCAGGTCGCGCCACACGATGCCCAGCATGCGAGCCTGCCGAAATCGCCGAATGGCAGCATGCATGGCCGCTTCATCCTCGACGTCCTCGAGGCGTCCTTCGAGCGACTCGCGCAGTACCGCCTCGGACGGCGCCTCATCCAGCTCGCCCTCGGCGTCCAGATGGGCGAGCCAATCGGGATGCCGTACCAGCGTCTCCACGGCAAAGCCGGAAACGGCCAGCACCCGGGCCAGTTGTTCGCGCCGACCGGGTGACAGTGCCGTCCAGCACTCGCTGGGCGCCTCCTGTCCCTGCATCGAGGCCAGGTTGTCGGCCTGCTCAAGCGAAGCAGCGAGGCGCTCCCAGGCATGTCGCAACGCCGTGGTCGGCGGTTCGGGAATGGCATCCAGGGGCAGGAAATCGGTAGGCAGGGCCATGGGCGTCTCATCGTCGGCTGGCGAATGCCCTCAGCATAACCAAGCGAGCGCCTCAGACACTAGGCGCGTTCAGGGAAACGCCGATTTACCCCAGGAACTTGTCCCACAACAGCAGCCCCCAGGTCAGCCCGGCGAAGATCAACGCCAGCATCACCGCGGCCGAGCCGATGTCCTTGGCGCGCCCGGAGAGCTTGTGACGCTCGGGCCCGATGCGATCCACCACGCTTTCGACGGCGGTGTTGAGCAGCTCGACGATCAGCACCAGCAGGCAGCTACCGACCAGCAGGATCCACTCCACCGGCGACCCACCGACCCACCAGGCCAGGGGTATCAATACCAGGCAGAGGCCAAGCTCCTGACGGAAGGCCGATTCATAGCGATAGGCCGCCTTGAACCCCTTCAAGGAATAGCGAGTGGAATGCACCAGGTGGCGCCAGCCGGTGTGTCCAGGTTTCATGAGCGAGTTCCTAGTTGGTCTCGATGAGGTGCGCCAGGTCCTCGGAAAGGCGTTCCAGCACCATTGTCCAGTTGAGATAAGGGGTCGACTCGGTGCCGTTGACCAGCACGGTGAAGGCCCCCCATCGGTTCGATTCCGTACGGAAGTAGCCGGTGATCGCCCGCACCCTCACCGGCTCGTTGAGGGTGCCGGTCTTGATCATCACGCGATCCTGGAAGGTTGCCGGCCCCTTGCGGATGAAACGCATCACCCCGTTGCGGGGTGATTGCAGACCGGCCACGAAACTGGGAAACAGCGACGGTTGGTCGAACATGTGCGCCAATAGCCCATTCACGCCACTAGCGGTGGTCCGATTCTCCGGCGTCAGGCCGCTGCCGCTGCGCAGCGTCAGGGGGCCATGCCCGGGAACGCCGGCGGCGAAGGCTTCGATGGCCGCACCTCCCTGCTCCAGAGTAGGGCGCGGCCCTGCCGCCATGTCCAGCGCGAGGACATCGGCCATGAAATTGTTGGAGTAATTGAGGGTCCGTAGCAGGACCTCCTGAAGGGGCTTGCCATCCACCGCTGCCAGTTGTCGTGACGAGGCCGGCGGTTTGACGGTACTGGTGGCATGCCCACCGCGAACCCGAATACCGGCACGCTCGAGCATCGCCTTCAGCAATTGCGCGGTCTGGTCGGCTGGATCGGCGCTGGCACGATAGAGGTCGCGAGGATAGGCGTTGGTGGAAATCTGACCGGTGAGGCGCATCACATCCCCGCCGCCCTCGGTCAGTCGCAGGGCCGATAGCTGGGTCCCGCTATCGGCGGCCCTGGTGTCGACCCGGTTGTCGATGCCCGGTAGCACGGCCTTGCTGTCGCAGCCGGTAACCGTCGCGGACGTGCCGGGTGCCGCTCCCGGCGCGACATTCACGCACCAGCTGCCAAAGTTGACGCCCGCCGAAGAGAGCAGTGCACTATAGCTGTTATCCACTCGACGACGCGCCTGACAGCGATCAGTGGTGATGCAATCTACCGGGCCAAAGCGCCATTGACTGACCACCAGCCGGCCGGTCACCTCGCGCACGCCGGCCTGGTACAGTCGCTGCACCAGCCGCCACAGGTCTTCGCTGGTCAATGCCGGGTCGCCGCCGCCGTCGAACACCAGGTCGCCGCCAAGCACTCCATTGGCATCGGGCTCAACGGTACTGACCAGGCGAGTGGTGAACCGGTGCTGGGGACCGAAGCGATCGAGGGCCGCCGCCGCCAGGTACACCTTGGAAACCGAGGCCGGCGACAGCGAAAGCGTCGGCGACAGGCTTGCCAGGACCCTGTCGGATCGATCCCCCGTCCCCAGCAGGCGTGCCTCGGCACTGATGCGAAAGCCGTCGTCGACCAGCGTCGAGAGTCGCGGAAACCCCGACGCCATGGCGGACAACGGCAGCAATGACAAGACCAGCAGACAGCAGCTCAGCGTACGGTGAAACATGATGGCATCCATGCAGCGTGCATTCGGGCGACGTGGCGACACCGCAGTTTACCCGGGCATGGAAAGCGTTTCGACAGTGCGTCGGCTCAGTGCGCCGCCGATGAGGAAAATATCTGAATCACCGCCACGCCGCCGATGATCAGGGCCATCCCCACCACCGCCGGTAGATCGGGGCGTTCGCCATAGACCACCATGCCGACCAGCGTCACCAGCACGATACCGAGCCCTGCCCAGACGGCATAGGCGATCCCCACCGGCAGACTACGGAACACCAGCGTCAACAGATAGAAGGTCGTGGCATAGCCCACCACCACCAGCACGCTGGGCCAGAAGCGCGAAAATTCGTCCGATGCCTTGAGGGCCGATGTCGCCACCACTTCGGCGATGATCGCCAGGGCGAGAAACACATAACTCATCCGCACTCTCCCCGCGCCAGTCGCCGACGCATGACATGATCGAAAGCCGTGTTGAATACCATGGCATAGGCCAGAAAGAACAGCATGAAACCGAGATCCAGCCAGAAGGCCTCGATGATTCCGATACCGAGCCACCAGGCCACGACCGGCAGTGTCATGAGCAACAGTCCCAGCTCGAAGCCGAAGGCCTGGGCCAGGCGCTGGACGAGGGTGCGACGACGCGTCGGCACCCAGATATCGAACAGCCGGTTCCAGACCAGATTCCAGAGCATGGCGGCACTCGCCAGCCCCACCGCCAGCACGCCGACCTCGCCCAGACCGTGCCCGGTCAGCCAGCTCGCCAGCGGCGTCACCATCACCAGCCCTCCCATCTCGAAGAGCAGGGTGTGCGTGACCCTTTCCTTCCAGGAGCGCATCGTGACCTCCTCACCCAAATCGTGCGGGCCGACATGGCCTCGACGTGACCTCTCATTCTCGTCATCATGGCGATGGGTGCGAGTTGGAATCCATCAAATTTTCAGATAGGTCATGAACGTCATGCGCTGGAGCCTCGACCAGCTCGAAATCCTCATCGCCTGCGCCGAACGAGGCTCCTTCTCGGCGGCGGCCAGGCACCTGGGTCGCGCCCAGTCCGCGATCAGCACCGCCATCGCTCACCTCGAGGCCGATCTCGACTGCCAGCTGTTCGACCGCACCGGACGGATGCCCCGCCTCACGGAAGCCGGCGAGTCGCTGCTTCACGAGGCCCGGGCCGTGATCCGCCAGTGCCAGCGACTCGAATCCCGGGCCCGCGCCATCGGTCAAGGCGAGGAGGCTCGGCTGGTCCTGGCCATCGACGAAGCCCTGGTGGAAATGCCGCCGGTGGACGAGAGCCTGGAAGCGCTGGCCGGCCACTATCCAGCCTTGCAGCTGACGCTGCTCTACGGCGCCCAGGGCGATATCGCCGGCTGGGTGGAAGACCGTACCGCTGATCTCGGCATTCTGCTGCGCCAGCAGGGCCAGGGACCGTTACTGGAAGGCATCCGCATCGCCCACCTCCAGCAAGCCCTGGTCGTGGCACGCCACCATCCTCTCGCCGGGCTCGCCACGCCCTCGACAGGGGATTTGGCCGGACACCGGCAACTGCTGATCGCCTCGCGCAGCGAGGGCGACGCTTGGCAACCGCTGAGTGCCCAATTCTGGCGCCTCAACAGCTTCTACTCCATGGCCGAACTGGCAACCCGAGGACTCGGCTGGGCCTTGGTGCCACAGCATATCGCCCAGTATCCCCCCTTTCGCGACGACCTCATCCACCTGGCCAGCGACGCCCTCGGCACACCCCCGGTCATCGAGGTCGAGACGGTCTCCCGCCGCGATGGTGGGCGCGGCCCCATCGCGCAGTGGCTGCAGCGCACCCTGGGGGAACGCTTTCGGGATCACCGACTCAGGTGAGTGTCATCACACCCTTGGCAGCAGCTCGGGACGATGCGGTAGCTCAGTCACCAGCCGCCAGAGCGACTGCCCACTTTGCCGATATTTGCCCTCAAAAGGTGTCAGCGGCTCAGCGTCGGGCTCAAACGCCTCGACCCGCCCCTCGACGCCGGTGGCCTGCCGCAGCGCCAGGGCGAATTCCTCGACATAGAGCCGCCAGTTGGAACGTAGCTCGAGCCGTCCTCCCAGGGCCGGAATGGCCGGAAACACCGGATGGCCATGCCAGCGCATCTTGAGATGCACCGACTTGGGGTAAGGATTGGGATACAGCAGGTAGTGCCGCGCCGGTCGCCAGCCTTCGGTCAGCGCCAACCGCCAGAAATCGACCAGGTCGGCACGCACCAGCAGTGCGTTGTCGGGCAAGGTGCCATGATCCCGAGACAACCGATCGGCACTGCGGTCGACGCCGATCACCGCACATTCTGGATGCGCACTGGCCAGGTGGCGGGTCGACAGCCCCACCCCGCAGCCGGCATCCAGGATCAGCGGCATTCTCGCCCGGGCGGCGCGCCAGTGCTCGGCCCGCTCGAAGGCCTCGCGGGTATGCTCGGCCACGGGCTTGCGCGAGGGGTGTTGCAACGCCCGCTCGACACGGCGTGCCAGGTCCCGGTGAGGGCCGGACTGATTGGAAACAATGGCGCGGGAATGTCCAGTCATGGAAGGAACCGATGGCGATGACGACGGCCGAGCATTCTAGCAGCCCCTCCACCCCGGCGCAGCGGCCCCGCATGACGCCGTGGCGGGCCGGGTGCTATGATCCATGGCCTATCAAGAGACGATTCTGCCCTGTTATTTCAATCCAACGAGGAACCCGGCTTGTCACACTTACCGGTGATCGTGGGCATGGGCGGCGTAAATCCCGCCGGCCGCACCTCGGGCCATCAGGCGTTTCGCCGCACCGTGCTCGACGCCCTGCCCGATGATGACCAGGCCCAGACCCTGCTCGGCCTGGCGGCGATGATGCGCCTGGCCGACGCCCAGGCCGACGGTGCCTGGCACGACGCCGAAGGCCATCCCCTCGACGCCGCCACGCTCGTCGAGCGCACCCGCCAGCGTGTACTGGACCATACCCTGATCCGACGCATCGAGGATCCCCGCTTCAACGCCGAGGGCTTGCCCGCCAATCGCCGGGCGACACTGGCGCTGGACACGCCCTTGACCTTTCGCGTGCGCCGTCGCCAGTTGCCCGACGACCTGCCGCCGACCTGGCAGGTTCGCGAGATCGACCGCCGCAACATGGAAGTCACGGTGCCAGCCGGCGAGATGGACGTCATGCTGCCCGAGACCCGCCCCGCCCAGGTGCGCGCCGCCGGCCAGTTGCCCTCGGGCTTCGAACCCAGCCGCTTCTACCGCAGCGTTCACCACCCCCGCGGGCTCTCCATGGCGATCTTCGCCGCCAGCGACTGCCTGGGCGACAGCGGTCTGGTCTGGGATGACCTGCGCGACCGCCTGGATCCCGACCAGATCGCGGTGTACGCCGGCAACTCCATCGGTCAACTCGATGACGAGGGCTGGGGCGGCCTGCTCAAGAGCTTCGTCTCCGGCAAGCGGGCCACCTCCAAGCAGATGCCGCTGGGCTACGGGCAGATGCCCGCCGACTTCCTCAATGCCTACGTGCTGGGCAGCGTGGGCGGCACCGGCGCGGCGCTGGGCGCCTGTGCCAGCTTTCTCTACAACCTCCGGCTGGGCGTGGACGACATCCGTGCCGGGCGCCGCCGCATCGTGATGGTCGGCACCGCCGACGCACCGATCACCCCGGAAATTGTCGAGGGCTTTCGCGCCATGGGGGCGCTTGCCGATGACGACAGCCTGCGCGCCCTGGACGCCCTGGAGCTGCTGACCGACGCCGACTACCAGCGAGCCTGTCGCCCCTTCGCCCGCAACTGTGGCTTCACCATGGGGGAGTCCAGCCAGTTCCTGATGCTGATGGACGACGCCCTGGCTCTGGAGGTCGGGGCCGAGCTGCTCGGCAGCGTGCCCGATGTCTTCGTCAACGCCGACGGCTGGAAACGTTCCATCTCGGCACCGGGTATCGGCAACTACATCACCCTCGGCAAGGCAGCATCGCTGGTACGCGACATGCTCGGCGAAAACGCCCTGCGGCATCGCACCTTCCTGCATGCCCACGGCACCAGCACGCCCAAGAATCGCGTCACCGAATCCCACGTCTTCGACCTGGTCGCCCAGGCGCATGGCATCGAGGACTGGCCGGTGACGGCGATCAAGACCTTCGTCGGCCATTCCCAGGGCGGCGCCGCCGGCGACCAGTTGGCCAGCGCCCTGGGCAGCTTCGCCCATGGTCTGCTGCCGGGCATTCCGACCCTCGACGCCGTGGCCGACGACGTCCACACCGACCGGCTACGCTTCTTCCGCGACCCTCTGACCTTCGAGGCAGACGCCGCCTTCATCAACGCCAAGGGCTTCGGTGGCAACAATGCCACCGGCGTGGTGCTCTCCCCCGGGGTCACCGAGCGTCTGCTCACCGCTCGCCACGGCGAGGCTGCCATGAACGATTGGCGCACCCGCCGCGAGGCCACTCGAGAAACCGCCGCCGCTTACTGCCGCGATGCCGACCGCGGTCATTTCGCGCCCCGTTACCGCTTCGGCGAGGGCGTTCTCGAGGGCCCCGAGCTCGACGTCGGCGATGATGCCATTCATATCCCGGGCTATGCCCAGCCGGTCTCGCTGGCCGTGGACAACCCCTTCGGCCGGCTCGATGACGGGGAGGACTCATGAGTACCGCCGTTTATCCCGGAACCTTCGACCCCATCACCAACGGCCACTACGACCTGATCGAACGCGCGGCGCGCCTCTTCGACCACATCGTGGTAGCCATCGCCTCCAGTCCCGGCAAGTCGCCGGCCCTGGACATCGACGCGCGCATCACCCTGGCCCGCAAGGTCGTCGAGCACCACGACAACGTGGAAGTCGTCGGCTTCTCCGGCTTGCTCACCGAATTCATGCGCCAGCGCCAGGCCCGCATTCTCCTGCGAGGCCTGCGCGCGGTGTCCGATTTCGAGTACGAGCTGCAACTGGCCAACATGAACCGCGCCCAGATGCCGGAGCTGGAGACCGTCTTCCTGACACCGGAAGTGGAAAACTCCTATATCTCCTCCACCCTGGTGCGCGAGATCGCACGCCTCGGCGGCGACGTGTCGCAGCACGTCCACCCCGATGTCGCCGAAGCGCTCAAGAATCGCTACAATACCTGACCGAAGTACTCGGGCTTACGTGCCCGACATCGATTTGCTCAATTCCCGTTTAGCATCTTGTGAGCTGAAGCCAGACAAGGCGACATCGAGCACAAGGCGCCGTTCAGGCGTACTGAATGAGTGCCTTGGCCGAAACGTCAACGCCGTATGGCCGATGCGCAGCAGATTTTCATGAGGCGTTCCATGGCCCTGATGATCACCGACGAATGCATCAACTGCGACGTCTGCGAACCCGAATGCCCCAATGACGCCATCTCACCGGGGGAAGAGATCTACATCATCGACCCCGACCACTGCACCGAGTGCGTCGGCCACTACGACGAGCCACAGTGCCAGCAGGTCTGCCCGGTCGACTGCATCCCCCTCGACCCGGAACGCAAGGAGTCCCGGGAAGAGCTGATGGAAAAATACCGGGTCATCACCGCGGCCTGAGCGCCTGCCTTCACGGCGGTTGCCGGGCTTGCACCCACCGGCGGCGGCGGCCATCCTGTCGGGCTCGCTGAACCTCCGGAGCCCGTCGTGTCATCTTCCGATCCCGCCCATCGGCGCGTCTGGTCACTGGCCTGGCCGATCATTCTCTCCAACATCACCGTACCGCTGCTCGGCCTGGTGGATACCGCCGTGGTCGGGCACCTATCGGACTCTCGTTATCTGGCCGCGGTCACCCTGGGGGCGACCCTGTTCGGCTTCCTCTACTGGGGATTCGGTTTCCTGCGCATGGGTACCACTGGCTTGACCTCACAGGCGGCGGGCCGCGGCGACGACGAAGGTGTGCGCAACCTGCTCGGCCAGTCGATGCTACTGGCACTTGGCATCGGCCTCGTCCTGATCCTGGCGGGCGGCCCGCTGGTCGAGCTCGGCCTCTGGCTGCTGGACGGCAGCGTCGAAGCCACGGCGCTGGCCGGCGAATACGCGCGGATCCGACTATGGTCAGCGCCGGCGGTGCTGGCCAACTACGCCATCCTTGGCTGGTTCCTCGGTCAGCAGAACTCTCGGGTAACGCTGATCATCCTGGTGCTGACCAACGCCGTGAACATCCTGCTCGACCTGCTCTTCGTGGTCGGACTCGGCATGACCAGCGATGGCGTGGCCTGGGCCACGGTCATCGCCGATATCAGCGCCCTGGCGGTGGGGCTCTGCCTGGTCAGCCGTCAACTGCGTCGGCTCGGCGGACGCTTCCGGCGCGAGCGGCTCCTGCGTCTCGACGCCTACACCGAGCTCTTCCAGGTCAATGCCAACCTCTTCGTGCGCACCCTGGGCCTGTTGTTCGCCATGGCCTTCTTCACCGCCCAGGGCGCGGCTCAGGGCGATACCATTCTGGCCGCCAATGCGGTGCTGTTACAGTTCATCATGCTCACCTCCTACGGCCTGGACGGTTTCGCCCATGCTGCCGAGGCCCTGACCGGCCACGCCGTGGGCCGTGCCCGCTGGCGGGAGTTCGCCCAGGCGGTACGCGGCGCGACCCGGTTCTCGCTGCTGACCGCCGGCGCCACCGCTCTGGTCTTTGCGCTGGGCGGCCATTGGCTGATCGCGCTGCTCACCGGACTGCCGGACGTTCGTACCAGCGCCGGCGAGTACCTGCCCTGGGTGGTGGTCATGCCGCTGATCGCGGTGTGGAGCTACTTGCTGGACGGCGTCTTCATCGGCGCCACGGCAATTCGCGAGATGCGCAACAGCATCTTCATCGGCCTGGCCGTCTACCTGCCCGTCTGGTGGTTCGCTCAGCCACTCGACAATCACGGCCTTTGGCTGGCCTTCACCGTCTTCACCGCGACCCGCTCGGCCGTGTTGATCGCCTATTACCGGCACTATCGCCGATGGCACTGGCGCGATGCTTGAACAGGCCTTCGGCCTTGAACTTTGGTGGCTTTGACAGCCCTTGGGAAGTCGGGCAACTTGATGCTGCCAACTCACTGATCTGACAAAAATTCTCGTCGCCTAGAGGCCAAGCTGCCATGCTCAAGTCACTGTCGCGCCCAGCCGTCAAACTGGTCGAGCGGTATCTCCCTGACCCCTACATTTTCGTGCTGCTGCTGACGGTAATCGCCGCCGCCGCGGCCATCGCCGTCGAGCGTCAGACACCCCTGGCGGTCCTGCGCTTCTGGGGCGATGGGTTCTGGAACCTGCTGTCGTTCTCGATGCAGATGCTGCTGGTGCTGGTCACCGGCTTCATGCTGGCCAGCTCGCCCCCCGTCAAGCGCCTGCTACAGCGCCTGGCCGGCCTGGCCAACAACGCCGGCGCCGCCATTATCCTGGTGACCCTGGTATCCTTGGCTGCCAGCTGGATCAACTGGGGCTTCGGCCTGGTGGTGGGGGCCCTGTTTGCCAAGGAGCTGGCCCGCCAGATTCGCGTCGACTATCGTCTGCTGGTCGCCAGCGCCTACTCCGGCTTCATCGTCTGGCATGGCGGGCTGGCCGGTTCGGTCCCCCTGACCATCGCCACCGACGGCCATTTCGCCATCGAACAGATCGGCGTCATCGGCACCTCCGAGACTATCTTCTCGCTGTTCAACCTCGGCATCGTGGTGGCACTGTTCATCGCCATGCCACTGATCAACCGAATGATGCTCCCAGACGAGAAGGACAGCGTGTATATCGACCCGAGCCTGCTGGGCGAGGAAGAAGAGCGTCGCGTCCGCATTACCCGGCCGGCGGAGCGCCTCGAGAACAGCGTGACCCTGGCCTGGCTGGTGGGCATCCCGGGGCTGCTGTTCCTGCTCGACCACTTCGTGCTTCGCGGTGGCGGCCTCAATCTCAATGTGGTCAACTTTCTCTTCCTGTTCCTGGCCATCGTCCTTCACCGCACGCCCCGCAGCCTGCTCGAGAGCCTGCACGAAGCGATTAGAGGCGGCGCCGGCATCGTCATCCAGTTTCCTTTCTACGCCGGCATCATGGCGATCATGGTGCAGTCCGGCCTGGCCGAGACACTCTCCGGCGCTCTGATATCAATGGCCTCCGAGGCCTCGCTGCCCTTCTGGAGCTTCATCAGCGCCGGTATCGTCAATATCTTCGTGCCCTCCGGCGGCGGCCAGTGGGCCGTGCAGGCACCGGTCATGCTGCCAGCCGCCGAGGCGCTGGGCGTGGATATTCCCCGCATTGCCATGGCCGTGGCCTGGGGCGACGCCTGGACCAACCTGCTGCAACCCTTCTGGGCCCTGCCGGTCCTCGGCATCGCCGGCCTCAAGGCCAAGGACATCATGGGGTTCTGCCTGATCCAGCTGCTGCTGACGGGGGTGATCATCGCCGCCGGCCTGACCTGGCTCTAGCCCTTGCCTGAAAGCTGCTTGCGCTCACCGGCTTTTCAGACAGGGGCGATGCAAGTACTACGCGTCCGCTCCCCTTCAACGGAGAACGGACGCTATGCTGTGGGCAATCTTCGCAAGAGACACCTCAGATGACCGAGCATGCACTACCCGGCCAGCACGAACTGACCATGACCGTGCTGATGACACCCGACATGGCCAACTTCAGTGGCAAGGTCCATGGCGGCGCTATCCTCAAGAAACTCGACGAGGTCGCCTATGCCTGCGCCAGCCGTTATTCGGGCCACTATGTGGTGACGCTATCGGTGGACCAGGTACGCTTCAAGCAACCGATCCATGTCGGCGAGCTGGTCACCTTCCTGGCCAGCATCAACCATGTGGGACGCTCATCCATGGAGGTCGGCATCAAGGTGGTGGCCGAAAACATCCAGGACCAGCTGCTGCGTCATACCAACAGCTGTTATCTGACCATGGTCGCGGTGGACGAGGAAGGCCATCCTGCCGAGATTCCACCTCTTGAACCGGCGACGCCCAAACAGCAATTGCGACAGGAAAGAGCGGTATTACGCAAACAGAGGCGAATGAAGGCAGAACAGGAAGAGCGTCAAGCACTCGCCGAGCATAATGCCAGCAAGTGAGCCACGGCCCGACCCGCCGGGCCGTGGCAAAGGCCGTGCATCAGGAAGACGACTGCTGGATGGCCTCACCGCCCTCTTCAATGTCCTGACCGACACCTCGCACGGTATTGCACCCCGCGAGCAGCGACAGCGTGAACAGGGTGATCATCATCAGAGAAAGGGTCCGTTTCATCGGGCTCTCCTTGTTACGGCCGGTAGGGGAAACGGCTCACGAGGCGCTCAGCGCCACTGGCGCCTTGTCTGCCTCTCAGCGCTTCCGGGACAGGATGCTACCCGTTCAATCTAGCAGGATCGGCGATCCTGCACAGCCCCTCGCTTCACTTCTGTCCGGGCTATGGCATGCTGGGCGCAAACCGACGACACCGAGGAACTCTGAATGCCGGATTTCGAACCGGACGCCCGCCTGGTCGACGACAGCTACCCCGTCACCGAACTTCCACTCTGCCAGTTACGGCTGATGGACGATGCTCGCTTTCCCTGGCTGGTTCTGGTGCCGCGTCGCACCGGCGTCACCGAAGTCATCGAGCTGGACGAAGCCGATCAGCGCCAGCTCTGGCGGGAAGCCACCCTGGTCGGCGGTGTCCTGAAGGAGTGCCTGGCAGGCGACAAGCTCAATATCGCCACCCTGGGCAATGTGGTCGCCCAGCTCCACCTGCATGTGATCCTGCGCCGTCATGACGACGATGCCTGGCCGGCACCGGTCTGGGGCCATGGCCAGGCATCTCCGTATGACCTGGACGGGCTGGCCAGCATTCGCGATCGCCTGTTGGCAGAGATAGAAGCCATCGATTGGGACGGCTCGCCCTAACCCCCACGACCGAGTCGCGAGCGCAGCGCCATCATCCACGGCTCGAGCAGGTGAGGGGGGAGGGGACGACCGCCACGCAGGGCCGTCATCTCGACATGACTGCCTCGTTCTGCGGACGCTACCTCGAGGCGAACCCGGTAGCCCGGCCAGCGTCCGAGCACGGCCTCGACACGCCCCAGGTCGCCATCGGCGTGACGCACGACATAGCCACGCTCCATCAGCAAGGCCATGGATTCATCCAGCACAGCGGCTACCGAGCCCGGCACGGTCCCCGTGACGGGCTCGGCGGGCGTCGGCGGTGCCATGCTCGCGCAGCCTCCCAATGTCAGTATCAGGGCAATACCCAGCACCCCGCGTCTCATGGCGATGCCTCCCCGGCCTCGATGGCATCGCGGAGCTCATGACAGAAATCCGCGTCACTGGCGGTACGCGACTGTCGCAACTGGCCCCGCCAGTCGTATAACTGCACGTCCCGCGACACCCTCACCGACTCGCCGCCGACCACCACCGAGACACGTTCGATCCGGGTCGCCTCCTCGGAGGCCGCTCCTCCACCGCCAAAGCCGATGCCCAGGCCCACACCGGACGACACATGACCGCCACTGCCTCCGAACAGAAAGCCGCCGAAACGCGGCTCAGGGTCGACGGCATTATGATAGATCGTACGTTCGGCACGCTCCGCACTGACAAACCCCAGCGAAGTATCAGTATCTCGTACCAGGAAGTCCCGGCTCTCCAGCACCTCGACCACGCGCGCCAGTGGAACGGCGCCTTCATTCACCGGCCAGTGACAGGCAGCGGCAGGTGCCGGCTCGGCTTCCGGCATGCGGGTCGGCGTGACCTGACAGCCAACCAGCGCCAGGAACGGGGCCATCGACAGGATCTTCCAGTATCCGCCAGCCATGTGCATCACTCCTTGGTGTCTCCTCGACAGTCTAGCAGTCGCCAACCACTTGAAGCCCCGCCAGGTCGCCCGCATGTCATCAATCAACGCTATGGTGGCCATGCAGGAAATTCGCTTAACGGCCACTACCCCGACGCCTATACTGGCCCAACACGAATCAAGGAGGCATTCGCATGAGCGATACCAACAGCATCGGCCTGCACGAAGGCAGCGCCAGCCAGCTCGCCGAACGGCTCAACGCCCTGCTGGCCAACTACCAGATCTTCTACATGAACGTGCGCGGCTATCACTGGAACGTGAAGGGCGAGAACTTCTTCGAGCTGCACACCAAGTTCGAAGAGTTCTATACCGACCTGCTGGTCAAGGTCGACGAAGTCGCCGAGCGCATCCTGACCCTCGGCCATCAGCCGGTACACGCCTACAGCGACTACTTCCGCCTCTCCACCATTGAGGAAGAAAAGAGCATCCATGATGGCGTCGCATGTGTACGTGGCGTGGTCAAGGGCTATCAGACACTGATCGAGCTGCAACGCGAGATCCTGTCATTGGCTTCCGACGCCGACGACGAAGGCACCGCATCGCTGGTCAGCGACTATATTCGCGAGCAGGAGAAGACGATCTGGATGTTGAACGCCTATCTCGGCTAAGAAGGCGTTTACAACTTACTGCGCTCGACGAATTCACATCCCGTCTTGTCCATCATCGTCGCCGCCTTTCGGGGCGGCGTCGTCGTGTTCGGGGGATGCATCCGACGCCTCGCCATCGGCGGCGCGTACCAGGTCGTCGGGCAGCGGCTTCTTCATCCGCACCCCCAGACGCTCCAGCTCCCGGGCCTGCGCCACCAGGCTGCCCTGTCCCGTCGAGAGCCGCCGCATGGCGAGGCGATGGCTATCCCCGGCACGCTCCAGATGCCGTCCGACGTCATCCAGGCTCTCGACAAACCCGCCGAATTTGCTCAGCAGACGTTCGGCACGCTCGCCGATCAAACGCGCGTTCTCGTTCTGTCGTTCCAGGCTCCAAAGGCCTGCCACGGTGCGCAGGCTGGCCAACAGCGTGGTCGGTGTGACCATCACCACCTGCCGGTCAAAGGCCTCCTGAAACAGCGTCGAATCGCGCTCGAAAGCGGCCGCAAAGGCCGGCTCCACCGGCACGAAGAGGAACACGAAATCCGGTGAGCGCAGCGTCGACAGGCGCGGGTAATCCTTGGCCGACAGTCCCTGGACATGAGAGCGCAGCGACTGCAGATGATCGCGCATCGCCGCTTCCCGCTCGGTCTCGTCCGCGGCGTTGACCACCCGCGTCCAGGCACTGAGCGATACCTTGGCATCGACGATCAGGTGGCGATCTTCCGGCAGATAGATGATCGCATCGGGACGTCGCCGCCCCTGCTCGTCGTGCAGCGTCACCTCACGACGATATTCGATATCGCGGCGCAGGCCGCTGCGCTCGAGTACTCGTTCCAGGATCAACTCGCCCCAGTTGCCCTGGGCCTTCTGGTCGCCCTTGAGTGCCCGGGCCAGCCCGGCGGCTTCCTCGCCGAGCTTGGCATTGAGACCGGCGAGCTGGTCCAGCTGGGCCTTGAGCGAGCCGCGCTCACGCTGCTCTTGACCGTGCAGTTCCTCGACACGCCGACGGAAGTGATCGACCTGCTCACGGAACGGCTTGAGCAGGGCCTCGAGGCTTTCTCGGCTCTGGGAGCTATAGGTACGCTGCCGCTCGTCGAAGACCTGGCCGGCAAGCTGGTGGAACTCGTTCTTGAGCCGTTCGCGAGCGTCTTCCAGCAATGCCAGCTGCTCGCGGTGCCGCAACGCTGTCTGCTCACGCTCCGTTTCCAGACGTGCCGCCCGTTCGCGCTGTTCGGCGAGTTGGCCCTGGGTCTGCTCGAGCGTCGCCTCGACGCTGGCCAGGCGTTCCCGACAGCCATCCAGTTGAGCATCGCTCTGGGTCAACTCCTGCTCGAGTCGCACCACGGCGGCCTCGCGCTCGGCCAGACGGTTGGCGACGGCATCGTGTCGGCGGCGTTGCCCGATTCCCCACACCAGGCTCGCCAGTGCCACCAGGCCCAGCCCGAGCGGCAGCGCCCAGGCGGACGATGCGAGCCATGCATCGTTCATGCTGCTCTCCTCAAGCCACTGGACTCGCCAGATCCTCGACCAGGGCGCGCAGCATGTCCCAGAACTCCGACACCGAATCGATCTCCACACGTTCGTCCGGCGAATGCGCGCCACGGATCAATGGACCGAAGGAGATCATCGACAGGTCCGGATACTTGGCCCCGAGGATGCCGCACTCCAGGCCCGCATGGATCACCTTGATGGCAGGATCGACGCCCAGTCGATCGCGGTGCAGCGTACAGAAACGTGCCAAGAGCGGGCTCTCGGGCACCGGCGCCCAGCCGGGATAGGCACCCTCGACACGAGTACGGGCCCCGATCAACTCGAACAGCGCGCGAAAGCGATCGGCGATATCGGCACGCGCGCTATCACGCAGCGATCGCACCAGGGCACACAGGTGGAAACGCCCCCCTTCCAGGCTCACCACGCCGAGGTTGTTGGAGGTCTCCACCACGCCTGGCACGGCGGTGCTCATGCGCTCCACGCCACAGGGGGCGGCATGCAGAGCGTTGACCAGCAGACGGCTGGCATCGCGGGTCAGGGCCTGCGCCCCCTCGGTGTCACCGGGCTCGAGAGTCAGCCGCAGGCCATCGTCGACCCCGGCCAGCTCGTCGCGCAACGTGGTCTCCAGTGCCGTCAGGCGGGCCCGAGCAGCATCCACCTCTTCGACAGGCAGCGCCAGGGTGGCGAAGGCCTCCCGGGGCAGGGCATTGCGCAGGGTACCGCCATGATAGTCGATCAAGCGCGCATCGAAATTCCCGAGACAGCGCAGTGCCCGCACCAACAACCGATTGGCGTTGCCACGGCCCTTGTCGATATCGATACCGGAATGGCCACCGGTCAGCCCGGTCAGGGCAAGGCGCATCGGTGTCTCGTCCTCGCCCACCTCGCCGGTGGGCAACTGCGCCTCGACCACCACGTCGGCCCCACCGGCGCAACCGATGTAGACCTGGCCACGATCCTCGGAATCGAGATTGAGTAGAACCTCACCTTCGAGCCAGCCCTCCGCCAGGTTCAAGGCGCCGCCCATCGAGGACTCTTCCTCCAGGGTGAACAGCGCCTCGAGGGGTCCATGCACCAGCGAGTCGTCCTCCAGGATCGCCAGCGCCGCCGCCACGCCCATGCCGTTATCGGCCCCCAGGGTGGTATTCCGCGCCTTCAGCCAGCCGTCCTCCACATAGGTCGCGATGGGGTCTCGGGTGAAGTCGTGGGGATGCTCGGCGTTGGCCTGGGCGACCATGTCCAGGTGCCCCTGCAGGATCACTCCCGGCGCCTTCTCGTGACCGGGGCTGGCGGGCTTGCGGATTCGCAGATTGCCGAAGGCATCGCGATCATGGGACAGGCCGAGACCCTCGGCCCAGGCTTCCAGGTGTGCCACCAGGGCCGCTTCGTGGCCGGACGGGCGAGGGGTATCGCACAGCGTGCGGAAATGGCGCCACAGCGGGCGCGGCGCGAGTTGCTCGAGATGTGCGTTCATGGCGATTCTATATCGTGATTGACTCGGAGACTCTACCGACCGTCCCCATTCTTGGGAAGGCTAGCCGCTTCGAGCCACCTGGCGACACTTCGACGTCGCCAGGCATCGACCTGCCGGGCACCGCTGAGCGACAGCTGCCGGGCGAGCCAGCCGTCGTTGCGCCCCTGAAAGGCCCAGGCAGTCAGCATGGCCAGCTCGGCATCGCCCTGACCATGAGCGGCGACAATGCCGATCAGCGCCTGCATGGCCGGCCTCGCCATGGCCGGATCACGATGACCGTGGGCCACATCGTCAAGGTCACGTCGGTCCTCCGCCGACAGTGACTCGACGGCACGATCGCCGAGCAGAGCCAAGGCCACCAGGGGCTCCAGGTCGGCCAGCTCGAAGGCCAGCAGACCGGGAAGCTGGCGATGGAAGCGACGCACCAAACGTTCCACCAGGACGTCGCCGTCGGCGCTGACCGCTCGCACCACCATCAGGGCATGCTCGCCGGTGGACGTCTCGCGGGTCACCCCGAGGCGCACCACTCGGAACCCCCGGGCCTGCCAGAAGGCCAGCAGGCCGGGCTCGGCGCCGAAGCTCGCGCCGAGCAGGTCGATACCATCCGCTTCGGCATCGGCCTGCTCGGCCGCCAACAGACGCGCCCCCAGGCCCTGGCGACGGTACTGCGGCACCACCGCAATACGCGAGACGCGACGTAGCCGGGCCGTCAGGGCCTCGCGCTCACCGGCATGCGCCGCCAGCGACTGGGCCAACAGGTGACCACGAGGGCGCCGCTCGCCACGCGCCACACGCTCGGCCAGGTCGGCATCGAAGCCTCCTTCGTCGCTGGTGACCGCCACCGCCTCGACGCCGGTCTTGCCCGACAGGCTGGCGACACGACTCCCCGGGGCATCCAGCAACCGCCGCAGGTCACCGGGCGTGGTGCGGTAATGAGCCTGGACCAGCAGGCCGAAGATGGCACGCAGGCGTGGCTCGTCCAGGGCAAGGACATGACGATCCTCGCGTTGCCAGTACACTGCCCCGGGCTGTCCGGCCTCGCCATCCGGTTCCGCATCGAGCATCAGCAGACGCGAGGTCAGCGCCTCCAGAGGGTCCCCTTCGGCCCAGCGCACCGGCGTGGCCAGATGGCATTCACGCCAGTCCGGGGTCAGCCGGTCGAGTCGCTTTCGGAACCGCAGCGCAAAACCACGTCCTGCTCCTTCATAGCCATGCACGGTGGTGGCGAAGGCGATGCGTGGAAAGGCCTCGAGCCAGCCTCCCAGGAGACCGGCGGGAATCGCCGCGGCTTCATCCACCAGCAACCAGCGTCCTGCACCTCCGGCTTCGCCACGCTCGATTCGCGTCTGGAGTTCGTCCGGTGCCAGAAAGATCACGCTGCCATCATCGGCATCGAAGCGATTGCCCCGGCGTATCCCCTCGGGACAAAGCGCCGCCAGGCGCGCGAAAAGCCCCGATACCGCCGAAGGGCGCGGTGCGGTCACCAGGATGTCGCCGACACCTCGCGCCAGCAGCCGAGCGCAGGCAATCCCCAGGGCCGCCGTCTTGCCGCGTCCTCGGTCGGCGGTGATCACCAACGGCCGACGGCGACGCAGACGCACCAGCCGTGCCACGACATCGGCCTGGTCTCGGGTGAGGCAAGCCGGGTCCGGCGACATCGGCACGTCCCGGGGCACACCAGCCAGCACCGGCGTGACCGGCGATTCACCTTCCGTCCAGCGTGCCACGTCGTCGGACTCCGCCAGCAGCCTCGAGAGGCGCATCAGGTATCGACACGGCAAGGCGGCCACCGACCAGGGATATTCGGCCAGGCGCGCATAGTCGGCATCGGGTCGCGAGCCCCAGTCGATGGGCGTCAACAGCACCAGCAGCCCGCCGGCGCGCAGGGTACCGGACAGGGCACCGAACGCTTCGGGGTCGAATCCGGCCTCCGGGGAGATCGCATCGAAGATGATCAGATCGTGCTCTCCCCCCAGCCGGGTCCGTGCCTTGCTCGCCGGCAGCCACTCCTCCGCCTCGATACCCTCCGGTGACTCGGGTCCGACCCAGAGCGGTGCCCGCCAGGTCCCGCCGGACCACAGCCGTCGGGCACGCTCACGACAGCACTCGACACCGCCCCTCAGCCAGACCAGCCCGCGCCAACGTCGCGCAACGAGCGCCCGATGAAAACCGTCCAGATCGGGCGGCAAATCATGCCTGGATAGTGGCGACATGCGGGCTCCCTAGTAGATCAACTTTGGTCTAATACGTTTCGGCAATTAAACGCTCGATTGCACTGCGGCAACGCAACATTCAGTATCCCATAACACTTTCATTTTCCTGATATTACTATCTTTTTTAAGAAATAATGACATGTGCAATCGCCACAAAACCACGTGGACTCTGACCATGATGGACATCGAACATCACGGAAAAGCCATGCTAGCTTGATGACTGGCCTCATCCTTCCCCCAGGATGACCACACGACTCTGTCCGCGTCTCTTCTCGACAACCACAACAAGTCCCAGAGGGAGTCTCTCATGACAACACGCTTCACTCTCACCGGCCTGGCCGCCGGCATCGCCCTGGCCACCATGTCGACCGCTGCACAGGCCCAGGAAAGCTGGACCATGACCACCACCTGGCCGGATAACCTGGACCTGATCCAGATCGATCGCCACTGGGCCGAGCTGGTCAATCAGCTGGCCGGTGACGAACTGCAGATCGACTTCCGCGCCGGCGGTACGCTCATGCCCGGCACCGAGGTCTTCGACGCCACCGAGACCGGCAGTATCGAAGCCGCCGGCGACTGGCCGGGCTACTGGGCCGGCCGCAGCCCGGCCTTCTCGCCGCTGGCCACCACCACCAGCCTGTTCAATGGCGTCGACTATCTGAATTGGATCCAGCAGTGGGGCGGCTTCGAGCTCTATCAGGAAGTCTATGGCCAGTACAATATGGTCTACCTGCCCTACGGTATCACCAACAATGAGTCCGGTTTCCGTGGCGGCACGCCCATCGAGAGCCTCGCCGACCTGGAGGGCAAGCGCCTTCGCCTGTCCGGCCGCGACCAGGGCCGGGTGCTGGAGGAGCTGGGCGGCTCCCAGGTGACGCTGGCCGGCGGCGAGATCTATCAGGCCATCGAGCGCGGTGTGGTCGATGGTGCCGAGTTCTCCACGCCCGGCGTGGACTACAAGGCCGGCTTCAACGAGGTCGCCGATTACTGGCTGACGCCGGGCTGGCACCAGTCCGCCAGCGTATTCGGCGTGATGATCAACAAGGACGCCTGGGATGCACTGTCCGAAGAGACCCAGGAGAAGCTCAAGATCGCCGCGGACGCCACCATGGCATGGTCACTGGCCTGGTCCGAGCGCCAGTCCACAGAAGGTACGGTGAAATTCCTCGAGGACGGCACCGAGATCAACCAGCTCTCCGAGGAGGACCTCGCCGAGATTCAGCGCATCACCAACGAGGTCATCGTGCAGGGCGCCTGCGAGGACCCGATGCACGCCAAGATCTATCATTCGATGATCAGTTACATGGAGCACTACGCCCACTGGCGCGACATCTCGGTGCCCTACAACATGAGCCGGGTCACCGATAACCTGCCGTCCCTGGAAGACATCGAAGCCTGCATGGAGCAATGAGCCGGAATCGCCGTCAAGCGGAACGGGAGGGCCTCTTCAGGGCCTTCCCCTTCCATCGGCCTGACCTTGTCGACACCGACTTACGCCGGACCCCATCATGAATGCCATTGCCAGAGCCATCGATACCCTCAACGAGGTTTTCGGGCGCTTGATCGCCCCATTGCTCGCCGTGATCACCCTGATCGTGATCTACGACATCGCCATGCGGTTCTTCATCGGGCGCCCCAGTGACTGGGCCTTCGATGTCACCAAGATGCTGTTTGGCGCCCATTTCATGCTGATGGCCGCCTACGGGCTGCGACATCATGCCCATGTAGAAGTCGATGTGCTCAAACGCCTGCTGTCGCGACGCAAGCAGGCGGCCCTCGAGCTTCTCGGCTATCTGATCTTCTTCGTTCCCTTCATCGGGATGCTGCTCAGCCTGGGCTGGGAGTTCTTCCTGCGTTCTTTCAGTCGCGGCGAGACGACCTACGGCATGGTGGCCATCCCCGTCTATCCGGTGAAGGCGGTCATCGTCGTCACCGCCGCTCTGCTCCTGCTCCAGGCCCTGGCCGTGGTGAGCCGTGCCATTCAGGAATTGCGTAGGGAGGAAGCCACATGAGCCCCGAGATGCTCACCCTGTTCATGTTCGGCGGACTGCTGATCGGGCTATTCATGGGTCATCCACTGGCCTTCGTGCTGGGGGGTGTCGCCGTGCTGGGAGCCTGGCTGGGCCCCGGGGCCAACACCCTGGGCATCCTGATCAACAATATCTATGGCAATGCCATGGACAATTACGTCCTGGTCGCCATCCCGCTGTTCATCCTGATGGCACGCTTCCTCAACGACTCCGGGGTCACCGAGAAGATGTTCGAGTCGATGCGCCTGCTGCTCGCCAACCTGCGCGGCGGCCTGGCGCTCACCGTGGTCATCGTCTCGGTGCTGCTGGCCGCCACCACCGGCATCGTCGGCGCCTCCATCGCGGTGATGGGCATGATCGCCCTGGTGCCGATGCTCAAGTACTCCTACAACAAGGAATTGAGTACCGGGGTGATCATGGCCAGCGGCTGCCTGGGCATTCTGATTCCTCCCAGCATCATGTTGATCCTGATGGCCAGTTACTCCCCTGTGTCGGTGGGTGCCCTCTTCGCTGGTGCCCTGGTGCCCGGGGTAATGCTGGGCGTGATGTATGCGCTCTATGTGCTGGTCATCTGCTATCTGAAGCCTTCCTATGGCCCGCCGGTACCCGCCGAGGAACGCGCCGATACATCCACCGGCGAGCTGCTGGGCATGCTCGGCAAGTACGTGCTGCCCCCCATGGCACTGATTCTCGGCGTGCTGGGCTCGCTGTTTACCGGTATTGCCACGGCCACCGAGGCCTCCGCCATCGGCGTGGCCATCGCTTTCGTGCTCTTTTTGGTCTTCGGCGACCGCAAGGCCTCGACCTGCTACCGCACCCTGATCGAGGCCAGCAAGACCACCACCATGGTCATGCTGGTACTGGTGGGTGCCACCGCCTTCACGGGCGTCTTCTCGATCGGTGGCGGCATGGACGTCATCAGCGATGTCGTCATGGCCATGCCCGGCGGCACCACTGGCGCGCTGATTCTGATGCTCTTCCTGGTGTTCATCCTCGGCATGTTCCTCGACTGGACCGGCATCGTGCTGCTCAGCTTCCCGATCATGCTGCCCATCGTCGAGCAGATGGGCGTGGACGTGCTGTGGTTCGTGGTGATGGTCGCGGTGGTACTGCAGACCTCCTTCCTGACGCCGCCGTTCGGCTATGCGTTGTTCTATCTGAAGGGAGTGGCTCCCCAGGGCATCGAGATCGTCGACCTCTACCGGGCCGTCATTCCCTTCTGCGCCCTGATCGTGCTGGCCTGCGTGCTGATGGCCCTCTTCCCCACCCTTATCACGGGGCTTCCGGCGGTGATGCTCGGCCACTGAACGGTACCACCATGCCGCCCGCTGCCACGGCGGGCGGCTCCGTCATCTGCCCCGGTGCAGCTCCCGCCCCCACTTGATAGTATTCTTGCCTTCCAGCCCATCGCATTCGGCCGGTACCAGGCCCCATCGCCGGAAGGAGTTGCCGCTTGTCCAGTCCCGCCAGCCACCACCATGCCTCGCCCGCTCGACGGTTACCGTTGCGCTTCGGTGCCTGGCATCTGCTGACCCTGGGAATCGCCGCCATCGTGGCCCTGCCGGTGATCGTGGTATTGGCTCATATCGTCATGCCCACCGAGGGTGTCTGGCACCATCTGGCCGGTACCGTGCTGGGACGCTACCTGGCCAACACCCTGTTCCTGGTCGTCACGGTAGGCTTGGGCACCTTCATCATCGGCACCGGAACGGCCTGGCTGGTGGTGATGTGCCGCTTCCCAGGACGCCGACTGTTCGAGTGGGCCCTCTTGTTGCCACTGGCGGTGCCGACCTACGTGATCGCCTATGCCTACACCGACTTCCTGCAGGTCGCCGGCCCGGTGCAGCACGCCCTGCGCGAAACCTTCGGCTGGGAGCACGGCGACTACCTCTTTCCCGATATCCGCTCACTGGGCGGGGCCGCCACCCTGATCACCCTGGTGCTCTACCCCTATGTCTACATGCTGACACGGGCCGCCTTTCTCGAGCAGTCGGTGTGCGTGCTGGATGTGGGCCGCACCCTGGGACGCGGACCCTGGCGCCTGTTTGGCGGCGTGGCGATTCCACTGGCACGCCCGGCCATCGTCGGTGGCGTCTCGCTGGCGCTGATGGAAACCCTCAATGAATTCGGCGCGGTACAGTACTTCGGCGTTGATACCTTCACCACCGGCATCTACCGCACCTGGTTCGGCATGGGCGAGCAGGTCGCCGCCGCCCAGTTGGCGGCTTGTCTGCTGACCTTCGTGATATTCCTGGTGCTGCTGGAGCGCGTCTCTCGTGGAAGGCGTCGCTACTTCCATACCACGGGGCGCTATCAGCGCCTGCCGGAGTTTCGGCTCACCGGCTGGCGGGCAGCGGCGGCCTGTCTGGCCTGTCTGTTACCAGTGCTGGTCGGCTTCCTGATTCCCGGCGGCCTGCTTGGCTACCTGTCGATCCAGAACGGGGATTCGCTGTTCGGCGCCCAGTTTCTGGAATTTGCCGGCAACAGCCTGGTACTGGCCGTTCTGGCAGCGGGGGTTGCGGTGGGACTGGCGCTGGTGCTGAGCTACGGCGCCCGGCTCAACCCGGGGCCGGTGACCCGCACCGCTACCCGGGTGGCCGCCATGGGTTATGCGGTGCCCGGCTCGGTGGTGGCCGTGGGTATTTTGATTCCCTTCGCCTGGCTGGACGACCAGATCAACGGCTTTCTGAAGGCGCACTACGGCATGATCGCCGGGCTGATCTTCAGCGGCTCGGCCTTCATTCTGATCTATGCCTATGTGGTGCGCTTCCTGGCGGTATCCTTCAATGCCCTGGAAGCCAGCCTCGGCAAGGTCACCCCCAACATGGACGCCGCCGCCCGCACCCTGGGCCAGACCGCCAGCGGCACCCTGCGACGAGTGCATACCCCGATCATGCGCAGCAGCCTGCTGGCCGCCGCCATCCTGGTCTTCGTCGACGTGATGAAGGAACTGCCGGCGACCATCATTCTGCGCCCCTTCGACTTCGACACCCTGGCCGTGCGCGCCCACAACCTGGCCGCCGACGAGCGCCTCGCCGAGGCTTCCACTGCCTCGCTGTCGATCGTCGTGGTGGGCATCATTCCCGTGGTGCTGCTAAGCCTCGCCATGCGTGGTGCTCGACCCGGCGGGAAAGACGAACACCTGTGAAGGATCCAGGCGAATCGCCACCGGCTGCCCTTCCTCGGGCAGGAAGACACCCGGCACCCGAGCATGCAGGTGCGCCTCGCGGCCGTCGGCGCCATGCGCACAGATATGCAACAGGCTGGCTCGCCCCAGTAACTTGGCCATGACCACATGGCTATGGGCCGGCGCCGGCGGTGTCGCCAGCGCCTCGACCCGCAGCGCCTCGGGGCGGATCATCACCTGCGCCCGCTCACCTTCCGCTAGCTCCGGCGCCGCCACGTCGCCCACCGGCGTCGCCACGCGTCCCTCGTGCACCTCACCGAACAGTTCGTTGACCGTATCGAAGAAGGTCACCACGAAGGGATCGGCCGGCTCGCAGTAAAGCTCGCGGGGCGTCCCCATCTGCACGACTCGACCATCACGCATCAGGGCGATGCGATCGGCCATGAACATCGCCTCTTCGGGGTCGTGGGTCACCAGCAGAGCCCCGGCCCCCAGTTTCTTGAGGACATGCAGGGTATCGTCGCGAATGCGGTCGCGCAGCCGCGCATCGAGACTCGAGAAGGGCTCGTCGAGCAGCATCAGGCCGGGCTCCGGCGCCAGGGCCCGGGCCAGCGCGACACGCTGCTGCTGCCCTCCCGACAGGGTATGCGGATAGCTGGCAGCATAGCGCTCCATGCCCAGCTGAACGAGCAGTTCCATGGCGCGCTCGCGTCGCTGCCTTGCGGGCAACGCCTCCAGCCCGAAGGTGACATTCTCGAGGACGTCGAGGTGCGGGAACAATGCCGACTCTTGAAAGGCCAGCCCCACATTGCGCCGCTCCGGCGGCACATGTGGCTGGCCCAGCCTTCGTCCATTGATGGCGACATGTCCCCGCTGCAGGACTTCGAGACCCGCGACGATGCGCAATAGCGTGGTCTTGCCGCATCCCGAGGGACCCAGCAGGCAGACGACCTCCCCCTGGCGTACCCTCAGATCGATTCCCGCCACCGCCGTGTGACGACCATAGGCATGATGGATGTCCTCCATGCTCAGGACGACGGAGGCCTCCGACTCGATGGGTTCGACGGCAGTGTTGAATGATGCGTGCTGCATAGCGCTCGCCGAGTAAGAAATTCGAGCTTCATGGTAACGCGAAAGCGTCTTCGACACGTTGCGATTTTCAATGACGCCACCTCAACGTCCAGGTCAACGTTTTTCATATCCCACAGTTGACGCCTCACTCCGCAAGCGCTTCAATGCAGCATGGGAAATGCAACGCATTAACATCCAAAAATCATTTCCAACACGCTCGAAGAGGTCTTCCAATGCCCCACTACCATCGACTCGTCATGCCGCTTGCCACCCTGCTGACCGGCGCGGCCTTCACCACCCATGCCGCCGCCGATGAGCTCAACATCTACTCGGCACGCCACTACGACTCCGACCAGGCGCTCTATGACGCCTTTACCGAGGAAACCGGCATCGAAGTCAACGTCCTCGAGGGCGATTCCGACCAGCTCATCGAGCGCATCCAGCGCGAAGGCGAGGCCAGCCCCGCCGATGTGATGATGACCGTCGACGCCGGCCGCCTGTGGCGCGCCGAGCAGGAAGACATCTTCGCCAGCATCGACTCCGAGGTGCTGGCCCAACGCCTGCCGGACTCGATGCGTCACCCTGAAGGCAAGTGGTTCGGCTTCAGTCAGCGCGTTCGCGCCATCTTCTACAACCCTGATGAAGTCGACGCCGACGAACTCAACGCCTACGAAGACCTGGCCGACCCTCGCTACGAGGGACAGGTATGCATTCGTTCCTCCAACAACATCTACAACCAGTCGCTGCTCGCCTCGTTGATCGCCCACCACGGCACCGAAGACGCCGAAGCCTGGGCCCAGGGCGTGGTCGACAACATGGCCCGCGACCCCGAGGGCGGCGACACCGACCAGATCAAGGGCGTGGCCAGCGGAGAATGCGATATCGCCGTGGCCAACCACTACTACTATGTGCGCCTGCTGGAGTCAGATAACGACGCCGACCGGGACGTCGCCGAGAGCGTCGAGATCATGTTCCCCAACCAGGACGGCCGTGGCGCTCACGTCAATGTCGGCGGCGCGGGGGTCGTGCAGAACGCACCCAACCACGACAATGCCGTTCGTTTTCTCGAGTTCCTGGCCTCCGATGAAGCGCAGCATGGCTTTGCCGCCGGCAACTACGAATTCCCGGTCGTCCAGGGCGCCGAGAAGAGCGACGTGCTGGAATCCTGGGGGGACTTCAAGAAAGACCAGTTGAACATCAGCGAGCTGGGCGAGAACAACCCCGAGGCGATCAAGATCTTCGACCGCGTCGGCTGGCGGTAAGACGTCACCGGACGCCGATAGCAAGGGGCCCGCGGCAATGCCGCGGGCCCCTTTCGTTCGTCGCCGGTTCGCCCTAAGGAAACACTGCTTAAATGCCTGCGCATGCAAATCGCTGCGCTATAGCCGCCATCCCTGGCGGCTACCCTTGCGGGCCCGCCTAAAGGCGGTTCAAATTCGCTCCCGGCGAATTTGTGCGCGGTGCTCGGCGATTTATTCAGCGTTTCCCGAAACGCCGTATGGGCGAGCGCAGACACTTTTCGAACGAGACCTAGTGGGGGATCATCAACGCCACTCCCGACACCAGCGCAAACAGCAGCACCCCCTGGCGCAGCCGCCGGGCATCGAGGCGCTGGTGCATGACGCGGCTGGCCACGCTGCCGACCAGCAGCGGCGGCAGCAGATAGAGCGCCCAGCGCAGTTGCTCGGTGCCGACCTTGCCTGCCGAGGCCAGGATCACCAGCGACACCAGCTCGCCGACCAGGAAGCAGCAGGCGATGGTCGAGCGCAGCTCCGGCCCGGGGCGATGCTGGTAGAGCAGCGCCAGCGGCGGGCCGCCGACGCCGGTGGCGGTCTCGGTCACCCCGGTGATCAGCCCCACCGACACGCAGGCACCCGGCTTGGGCCGGAACACCGGCGCGAACAGCGCGGCCAGCACGGCCAGCACCGTCGAGGCGCCGATCAGCTGGTTGAGCCCGTTGGTGCTCATCACCACCAGGATCCACAGCCCCAGAAAGGTCCCCGGCAGTCGCCCCACGCCGATCCAGGCGCTGCCCCGCCAGTCGATGGCATCGCGCTCGCGCAGCGCCACGTAGAGGTTGAGCGGCAGCATTAATACCAGCAGCGCCACCGGCAGCAGGTCGGGCCGCAGCAGCCCCATCACCGGGGCGACGATCAGCGCGAAGCCGATGCCGATCGCCCCCTGCATGAAGGCGGCGACGGCCGTGGCCGCGGCGAGGACGGCGTAGACGACGGGATCACTCATGGGGCCCCCGCACCTCCGCGCCCGACCGCGCCGCCATGACCCGCGCGCGGTGGGCCGTCGAGCTCGGGTGAACCCGCTGGATCGGCGCGTTGGCCACCGCGGCGCCGGCCGCCTCGCGCACCTCGGCGAGCAGCGCGCGGGCATCCCAGTCCACCGGCCAGCCCTGCCACAGCCGCAGCCGGCCGTTGGTGAACACCGCCTCGATCTGGTCGCGGTTGGCATAGCGCACCAGCTCCCAGGGCCGATCCCAGGACGGCGTCATCTCGGGCACGTCGAGGTCCACCAGCAGGAAGTCGGCGGCCAGCCCCGGGGCGATCGCCCCGGTCACGCCCCCGAGCCCGGCCGCCTCGGCCCCGCCTCGGGTGGCGTGATCGAGCCACAGCCAGCCGCCGCCGCAGGAGGAATCGCCGCTGGCCAGCCCGAAGGCCAGGCGCTGGCTGGTCTCGGCGGCGTCCAGCAGGCGGAAGGCGTCGCTGCGCGTGCCGTCGCTGCCCAGCCCGAAGCGGATGCCCTGGGCGGCCATGTGCAGCGCCGGCGCCACGGCATTGCCTTTCCAACTGCTGGCCACCGGGTTGAAGGCCACCGCGGTGCCGGTGTCGCGCAGCAGGTTGAGCTCTCCCGGCGTTACCAGGGTGGCATGGGCGACCAGGGTCTGCGGACCCAGGGCGCCGACGGCATGCAGGTGCTCCAGCGGCCGCTGGCGGCGCGCCACCAGCGAGCGTTCCACGGCCTGCAGGTGCTCGTTGACGTGAGTCTGGAAGATGGCGCCGTGTTCGGCGCACAGCGCCGAGGCGTCGTGCAGCATGGCGTCGCTGGCCACCTCGGGGATCGACACCGCCAGCGAGGGGTGCACCAGGTCGTGGTCCGCCCAGCGCGCCAGGTGACGCCCGGCGTCGCGTCGGATCGCCTCGCTGTCCTCCCGGCTGCCGCCCAGGTCGTTACAGATGTAGCCCAGTACGCAGCGCAGTCCGCTCTCCTCGGCGGCGTCGGCGATGCCGTCGAGCTCCGAGGCGGCGCGAGTGCCGGCGTCCACCGCGGTGGTGAAGCCGCCGCGCAACGCCTCCAGGGCGGCGAGCCGGGCAGAGAGCCGTACCAACCGCTCGTCCAGGCTGCCCTCCAGCGGCACCCAGATGCGCTTGAAGATCTCCGAGGGCTCGCCGAACACCAGCGACTTGCCAAGCGACTGGGTCAGGTGGTGGTGGGTGTCGACGAAGCCGGGCATCAGCAGCTTGCCGGGCAGCTCGATGGGCGCGAGTTCCGGATGACGTGCCAGCAGGTCGCGGCGATCGCCGATCTCGGCGAAGCGACCGTCGGCCACCAGCACCGCCTGATCGCGGACGCAGCCTTCCTCCAACAGCACCTCCTCGGGCAGCAGCAGCAGCGTCTCGGCGGCGAAGTCGGCCGGGGCCAGCGGGGCGGCGGAATACGATGTCGGCGACATGGGTTACTTTCCTTTGATCTCTTGACGGGGCAGCGGCGCGTCCGCGGGGGCATCGCTCCGACGGCCGAGGTGATGGAACAGCAGGTTGACCAGCACGGCGGTCAGCGTGCCCATGGCCAGGCCGTTGCCGAGCAGGATCTGCAGGTGCTCGGGGAAGGCGCTGTAGAAGCCGGGCACCAGGATCGGCAGCAGCCCCATGGCCAGCGCCGAGGCCAGGGTGAACATGTTGCCGTGCTCATCGAAGTCGACCCGGCGCAGGATGTTGATGCCCATCACGCCGATGATGGCGAAGACGATCACCGCGGTGCCCGCCACCACGGCGGTGGGAAGCAGCGACGCCAGCCGGCCGAGCGGCGCGAACAGGCCGAGCAGCACCAGGATCAGCCCGGCGGCGACGGTGACGTAGCGCGAGCGCACCCCGGTGGCCCGCACGATGCCGATGTTCTCGCCGCTGGTGATGATCAGCGAGGTACCGAAGCAGCCGCCGAGCAGCGAGCCCAGGGCGTCGGCGCGGATGTTGCGCGGCACCAGGGCCCGGGCGTCGCCGCGCTTCTCGACGATCTCGGCGGTGGCCAGGGTCTGGCCGGTGGCCTCGGTCATCGACACCACGCTGAAGATGATCAGCGGCAGCGAGGCGAAAAGATCGAACTTGGGCAGGCCGAAGGGGAACAGCGACGGCAGGGCCACCACCGGGCCGGTCAGCACGCCGTCGAACTCCATGACGCCGAACACCGCGGCCAGGGTGGCGCCGATGAGCAGCCCCAGCATCACCGCGATGCGCTGCAGCACGCCGCTGAACAGCCGGGCGCACAGCACGATGGCGGTCATGGTCGCGAGTGCCAGGGCGATGCTGGTCAGGTTGGCGAACTCCGGCGAGCCCTCCTTGCCGGTGATCAGCCCGCCGAAGATGCGCACCAGGTTGACCGCCACCAGCAGCAGCATGGTGCCGATCACGATCGGCGGGAAGAACCGCAGCACCTTGGTGAAGAAGGGCAGCGCCAGGAAGTAGAACACCCCGGTGAGAATCACCGCACCGGTGGCCGTCTGCAGGTCGGTGGCCTGGGCGATGGTCAGGAAGATCACCAGCGGCGCCCCGCCCGGCACCTGGACGAAGGGCAGGCGGGCCCCGATGCCGAAGGGACCGAAGGACTGCAGCAGCGTGCCCAGGCCGCAGACCAGGAAGGTGGCGCTCATCAGCGCGACCATGACGTCGTCGCCGAAGCCCATCGCCTGGCCGACCAGGAAGACGGCGGTGATCGGCGCGGCAGCCATCACCAGCACGTGCTGAACGCCGAACAGCAGCATCGAGGGCAGCGGCAGCCGCCTGTCGACCGGCTCGGTCCGGGACTCGTGCGAGCCGAGCGGCTCGGGAGAAATGCTCATGGGGACATCCTCGGTTGTTGTTGTGGAGGCCCCTTCACGCTAGCGCCGGCCGACCGTACTGGTCCATAATAATGTTTCGCTCATATCGTTGCCAAAAAGGCAACAGTTGGCACCGAAGGAGAGAACGCATGCAGCTGATGCTGACCGGGTTGCGCTACTTCGAGGAGGTCGCCCGCCAGGGCTCGCTGCGCAAGGCGGCGGAACGGCTGCACGTGGCCGCCTCGGCGGTGAACCGGCAGATCCTGAAGCTGGAGGACGATCTGGGAGTGCCGCTGTTCGAGCGGCTGCCGCGGGGCCTGCGGCTGTCGTCGGCGGGGGAACTGATGCTGGCCCAGATCCGCCAGTGGCAGCGCGACGAGCGCCAGCTGTTGGAGACCCTCGGCGACATTCGCGGCACCGGCTGCGCCGAGATCCGCATCGCCACCGTCGAATCGCTGACCGACCAGGTGCTGCCGGAGCTGCTCGGCCGCTTCGGTGAACGCTTCCCCCGGGTCCGCTTCGCGCTGCACACCGGGCTGACCGAGGAGATCCTCGAACGGGTCGCCACCGGCGAGGCCGACATCGGCATCTGCATGAACCCGCCGCCGACGCGCCGCATCCGCTTCATCGAGTCGGTGGAGTTGCAATTCGGCATCGCCATGGCGCCGTCTCATCCGCTGGCACAGGCCTCGGGGGTCCGGCTGGCGGAGTGCAGCGCCTATCCGGCCATCCTGCCGGACGCCGAGATGTTCCGCGGCTCGACCCTGGAACGGGCCCTGGCGACGTCCGACGTGGAACTCACCCCGCTGGCCGGGTGCAACCGGATCCTGGCGATCAAGTCGCTGGCCCGGGCGGGGCTCGGCCTGGCCTTCCTCAATGCCCTCGACGTGGCCCGGGAGCTGGCCCATGGCGAGCTGGTGTTCCGCCCGCTACGGGACCTCCGCGTCGACGGCGCGCGACTGGTGCTGTGCAGCGCCGCCGACCGCTCGCTGCCGATGGCCGCCGAGGTGCTGGTGGAATCGTTGAGCCAGGCGCTACGCGACCTGGCTCCTCCCCTCGACTGAGGCGACAAGCCATCTGGAGCAACGCGGCTCGTGGCGACCACTGCGGCCCCAGCCGAGTGAGCACTCAGTCCTCATCAGGCATGGGCGCCACATCCCCGGCCTTCTGAAACACACTCAGGGTTCCCATGCGACGACCGCGATCATTGAGGAAGGTCTCGAGCACCACTACCGGTCCGGCGGCATCACGCGCGAACTCGATTCGTTCCGACGACGTACGCCGTGCTGTCCAGTCATCTCCCAGGCACTGGGCAAGCCCTTCGCCTCCCCGGGTCAGGGCTGTCTGCGGGCTGTCGAGCGCCAATCGACCAAAGCAGACATAATGGTCGGGGGAGCGGGCCGAGGTGATCAGGCAGGCATCATGAAAGGCCTGCACGTCAGTTTCCCAGGTTCGCGTAAGGCTGGTCTCGTCCAGCCGCCCCTTGATGTCCGCGAAACCGCCAGCGGCGCTTTCTACTGCCTGGCCCAGGGCGTCACAGTCGAACTGCTGCGACACCGAGTCCGACGTGGCCTGACTCGCGCAGCCGGCCAACAGCGCCATTCCCGCACCCGCCAGCCAGGCCCTTGCCATTGTTGCCATTTGCATCTCCTTGCATTCCTCCATGACGCCGCGCGAACGCGCGACCTTGCTAAACTCCACCGACACGATAGCACCGGCGCACGCCGCTGACCTCAATTGGGCAACTCGATATGGAACCGGCGTTCCAGCGCCTGTCTCCCCCTTGATGTCAGGCGGAGGGCCCGGCCATCGAGGTCCCGTCTCACCCACTTCCGACCGATGGCATGGTCCAACAGGGCCGCGCCCAGGGCGCCTGCCAGGTGCGGGCGACGCTCGCTCCAGTCCATGCAGGGACGGGCGAAGCGGCGACGCCGGGCACGCACCGCCCGGACGTCCACGCCCATGTCACGGAAGACACGCTCTCCGTCCTCGCTCAAACGGTAGTCGCTCCCCGCCTCGGCGGCGGGTATCAGCCAGTCGGCCCCGACGCAGGCATCGTGGAGCGTCACCGCCAACTCACCGGCCATATGGTCATAGCAGGTTCGGGCGAAGCACAGGCGCTGCGGCGTGTTCGGCGCGAAGGTCGGCGTATCGCCCTGCCCGATGACCATCAGCCCCTCCAGCGCCTCGGCGACTCTCGGGTCTTCCAGCGCATAGTAACGATGACGCCCCTGAGGATATCGCCGCACCAGGGCCATCTCGGCGAGGCGCGCCAGATGGGCACTGGCCGTTGGTGGGCCGACCTCAGCGATGGCCGCGAGCTCGGTACTGGTTCGCGCATGGCCATCCATAAGCGCACACAGCATGCGGGCCCTGGCGGGTTCAGCGATCGCCGTCGCCACTCGGGACATCGCGAGATCCGTGACTGCCATATTTCGCTCCTGATCGAATCGTGGCCTGCGATGACCGTCGATACTGGCTCGTGACGGCTGCCCATCATGGCAGAGCAGCCGCGCTTTCCACTTCACCGTCACCGTAGGAGCCAGCATGATCGCCGTCATCTTCGAAGCTCAGCCCCATCCCTCGCAACGCCAGCGTTATCTGGACATCGCCGCCGAACTCAAGCCGCTACTCGATGACGTGGAAGGGTTCATCTCCATCGAACGCTTCCAGAGCCTGGCCGATCCCGAGCGACTGCTGTCACTGTCGTTCTGGCGCGACGAGGCGGCCGTGGCCGAGTGGCGCCGCCTGGAGGCCCATCGTGCAGCCCAGAGCGCGGGGCGCCGCTCGGTGTTCGCCGACTACCGACTGCGTATCGCCCGAGTCGAACGCGACTACGGCATGGACGAACGGGAACAGGCCCCCGCGGATAGCCGCGAGGCTCATGAATGATGCGCTCCTTCAGTGCGCCTCGTCCCAGTTGACGCCACTCTCGGCTTCGACGATCAGGTCCACGTCAAGCTCGGCGGCACTTTGCATGCGGGTCTTGACCTGTTCGATGAAGGTGTCGACCTCGCGTTCCGCGACTTCGAAGACCAGTTCATCGTGGACCTGCATGACCATCATGGCGTCGAAGTCGCCCTCGGCCAGCCAACCGTCGACATCGATCATGGCGCGCTTGATGATGTCCGCCGCGGTGCCTTGCATGGGCGCATTGATGGCCGTGCGCTCGGCGCCCTGCCGACGATTGCGGTTCTGGGAGTGGATCTCCGGCAGATGGAGCCGTCGACCGCAGACCGTCTCGACGTAACCGTCATCCGCCGCCTGGGCACGAATGCGCTCCATGTAGCGCGCCACGCCTGGATAGCGGTCGAAGTAGCGATCAATGTAGATCTGCGCCTGGTTGCGCTCGATATGCAGCTGGCGGCCCAGCCCCCAGGCGCTCATACCGTAGATCAGCCCGAAGTTGATCGCCTTGGCGCTGCGACGCTGCTCGCCGGACACCTTGTCCAGCGCCACGCCGAACACCTCGGCGGCGGTGGCGGCATGGATGTCCCGTCCCTCGGCGAAGGCCGCAAGCAGCCCCTTGTCGCCGGACAGGTGCGCCATGATGCGCAGCTCGATCTGCGAGTAGTCGGCGGCGACGATGCGATAGCCGGGCCGCGCCACGAAGGCCTGGCGGATCTTGCGCCCCTCCTCGGTGCGGATCGGGATGTTCTGCAGATTGGGGTCGGAGGACGACAGCCGCCCGGTGGCGGTGACCGCCTGGTGATAGCTGGTGTGCAACCGGCCGGTGGCCTTGTTGACCAGCCGGGGCAGCTTGTCGGTGTAGGTGGAGCGCAGCTTGGAGAGGCCGCGATGCTCCATGATTACCTTGGGCAGCGGGTAGTCCAGCGCCAGTTCCTCCAGCACCGCCTCGGCGGTGGAGGGCGCCCCCTTGGGGGTTTTCTTGATCACCGGGATCTGCTGTTCCTCGAACAGGATCTGGCCGAGCTGCTTGGGCGAGCCCAGGTTGAACTCGCGCCCGGCCAGCTCGAAGGCTTTCTCCTCGAGTTCGCCGATGCGCTTGCCTAGCTCATGACTCTGGGTATGCAGGCGCTCGGCGTCCAACGCCACGCCGCCACGCTCCATGCGCGACAACACTCGGATCAACGGCCGCTCCAGGGTGTCGAGCACCTCGGCCAGGCGACCCTCGGCCTCGACCCGCGGACGTAGCTCATGATGCAGGCGCAGGGTGATGTCGACGTCCTCGCAGGCGTAGGGCGCGGCCTGTTCCAGGGCAACCTGGTTGAAGGTCAGTTGCTTGGCGCCCTTGCCGGCGATCTCCTCGAAGCTCACCGTCTTCTCGCCCAGGTACTTGAGCGCCAGTGAATCCATGTCGTGCCGAGTGGCGGTGGAGTCCAGCACATAGGACTCGAGCATGGTGTCGTGCAGGGCGCCGGCCACCTCATAGCCATGACGCGCCAGCACCGAGACATCGTACTTGAGGTTCTGGCCGACCTTGGTCTTGCTCGCATCGGCCCAGAGCGGCGCCAGCGCCTCGAGCACGGCCTTTCGGTCGAGCTGCACCGGGGCATCCAGGTAATCGTGGGCCAGCGGGATATAGGCAGCCTCCCCTGGCTCCAGGGACAGCCCGACGCCAACGATCTCGGCCTCCATGTAGTCGAGGCTGGTAGTCTCCAGGTCGAAGCAGAACACCTCGCTGTCCGCGAGGCGCGCCAGCCATTCGTCCAGTACCGCTTGCTCGGTGATCACCGCGTCGTGACGCGCCTGGTCCTCGCCGACGCTCGCAGCATCGCCCGCCCCGGGCGTGGCGGTCCCTCCCGCCACATCATCGACGCCCTCATCGCCGCCCTCCAGCAGTTCGGACAGCCAGGCCTTGAATTCCAGGCGGCGATAAAGCTCGAGCAACGCCTCGCGGTCCGGGTGGGCGATGTCCAGGTCGTCGAGGCCCACCGGCAATGCGCAGTCGGTCTTGATGGTGGCGAGCTCATAAGAGAGGAAGGCCTGGTCGCGATGCTCCTCGAGCTTCCTGGGCAGCGTCTTGGCACCGCGGAAGCCCAGCGTCTTGACCCTCTCCAGGTCCGCATAGACGGTCTCGAGGCCACCTTCCATGCCCTGCAGCAACCCCAGGGCGGTCTTCTCGCCGACGCCGGCTACCCCCGGGATGTTGTCGACCTTGTCGCCCATCAGCGCCAGGAAGTCGATGATCAACGCCGGTGGCAGGCCGAACTTCTCCTTAACCCCCGCCACGTCCAGGGTCTCGTCCTTCATGGTATTGACCAGGGTGATGTGGGCGTTGACCAGCTGGGCCATGTCCTTGTCGCCGGTGGAGATCACAGCGTCACGGCCAGCCTGGGTAGCGTGGTGCGCCAGGGTACCGATGACGTCATCGGCCTCCACGCCCTCGATGCACAGCAGCGGTAGTCCCAGCGCCCGCACGCAGTCGTGCAACGGCTCGACCTGGGAGCGCAGGTCATCCGGCATCGGCGGACGCTGCGCCTTGTATTCGGCATAGAGCTCGTCGCGAAAGGTCTTGCCCGGGGCGTCGAACACCACCGCCATGGGGCTGTCGGGGTAATCCTTGAGCAACCGTTTGAGCATGTTGAGCACGCCCTTGACGGCACCGGTGGGCTGCCCCTCCGAGGTGGTCAGCGGCGGCAGGGCATGGAAGGCTCGATACAGATAGGAAGAACCGTCGACGAGTACGATGGGAGTGTCGGCCATGAATCGGCATCCATTGATGTCTGAGTAAAGTGATATCCGGGGAGAAAGTGCAACTCTGATCCTCCATGATACGCATAGCCACCGATGTTTGCCGCGAGGTATGCCTCGACCGGACGACGGCATACACTGGTGGAAGCTCACCGATACCCCCGGAGGTTGCCATGTTGACCCTGTTTCGTCCGTTCGCCGCACTGCTCGTCGGTGGCAGCCTGATGCTGGCCGGGCTGCCGGCGCTGGCCCAGTCCGGCGGATCGCCCGACCCCGAGATCACCACCCGCCAGGAAGCGGATCGCACCGTTCGTGAGTACCGGGTCAACGGCGATCTCTACGCCATCGAGGTTCGTCCCTCCTCGGGCCCCTCCTATTACCTGATCGATCGGAATGGCGACGGCAACTTCGAGCGCCAGGCCGGCGACGATATCAGCATCCCCGAGTGGGTACGGCGGGATTCCTGACCGCGACTGGCCAACCACATTCGGCATCGGTGCGCCAAGCCGCTACAATAGGCGATTTGGCATAGCCCGCGCGAGACACAAATGGCCGTATTCACACCGCTCACCGACGCTCAGGTCGCGGCATTCCTGAACCGCTTCGACGCCGGTTCGCTGGTTGCCGTCGAGGGAGTCCCCGCCGGCACGGAGAACAGCACCTTCTTCGTCACCACCGACCGCCAGGAACTGGTGCTGACCCTGTTCGAGCAAGGCGAGCATGAAGAGCTGCCGTTCTTCGTCGAACTGCTGGACTATCTCGACGAGCACCGCCTGCCGGTGCCCGGCCCCTTGCACGACCATGACGGCATTGCCCTGCACAGCCTGGCCGACAAACCGGCGCTGCTGTTCCCCCGCTTGCCCGGCAAGCACCCGGAGGCTCCCAACCTGGCTCAGTGCCGGGCCCTGGGCGATGCCCTCGGCCACATGCACAAGGTCTCGCAGCGCTTTCCGGGACATCGCCCCAATCCACGCGACCTGCATTGGCTGCTGCCCATGCACCACAAGGTCCTGGCCTACCTCTCGCCGGAGGACCAGGCGCTGATGATGGACGAAGTGGAAATCTATCAAGGCTTCTTCGACGAGGCCCCGGAGTTGCCACAGGGCGCATTGCACGGCGACCTGTTCCGCGACAACACCCTGTTCGACGGCGATCGCCTGGGCGGCATGATCGATTTCTACAATGGCTGCACGGGCGACCTGCTGTTCGACCTGGCCATCGTCATCAACGACTGGGCCACCGATGCCGACGGTCGCCTCGACACCGAACGCTACGCCACCCTTCTCGCCGCCTATCAGGCCCAGCGTCCGCTGGAAGCCGCCGAGCGCGACGCCTGGCCGATGATGCTGCGCATGACGGCACTGCGCTACTGGCTGTCGCGTCTGCTGGTGGTCTATGTCGACCCACCGGCCCATGACCTGACGCCCCATGACCCCGACCAGTTCCGCACCATCCTCAAGCGACGCTTGGAGGAAGGCGCCCTGCCGCTTCCCGAGGTCGCATCTTGAGGGCGTCAATGGGCAGCGTCGCCGGCCCGGCTCACCGGGCACGGCATACCTGGAACATCGATCAGTGGGGCAGTGGCTACTTCGACGTCAACGACAGTGGCCAGGCGCTGGTACGGCCACTCGGCGAAGAGGCCGAAGGCCCCGCCCTGCCGCTGACGTCACTGGCCACGCAGCTTCGCGAGGCCGGACTCCGTCTGCCTGTGCTGGTGCGTTTCACCGACATCCTGCATGACCGCGTAGAGCAACTCTGCGCCGCCTTCGACAGTGCCATGACAGAGGAAGACTTCGACGGCGGCTACACGGCGGTCTACCCCATCAAGGTCAACCAGCAGCGCCGGGTGGTCGAGGAGATCCTGGCCACCCAGGAGCGCGGCCGTGGGCGCGTCGGCCTGGAGGCCGGCAGCAAGCCAGAGCTGCTCGCCGTACTGGCACTGTCCGGCGATGGTCCTTCGCTGATCGTCTGCAACGGCTACAAGGACCGCGAATACATCCGCCTGGCGCTGATGGGCGAGAAGCTCGGCCACCGGGTCTATCTGGTGGTGGAAAAACTCTCCGAGCTGTCGCTGATCCTCGAGGAGGCCGAGCACCTCGGCGTCAGCCCACGCATCGGCCTGCGCGCTCGCCTCGCCTCGGTCGGCAAGGGCAAATGGCAGAACACCGGCGGCGAAAAGTCCAAGTTCGGTCTCACCGCTGGCCAGATCCAGGCGGTGGTGAGCCGACTGGCCGAGGCCGATGCCCTCGGTTACCTGCAACTGGTGCATTTCCACCTGGGCTCGCAGATCGCCAATATCCATGATATCCAGCGCGGCCTTCGCGAGTGTGCACGCTTCTACCGAAACCTGCTGGCGATGGGCGCACCAGTGGACACCGTGGACGTCGGCGGCGGGCTGGGCATCGACTACGAGGGAACTCGCTCGCGCAGTTTCTGCTCGATCAACTACTCGATGCACGAATATGCCCGTAATGTCGTCTCGGCCTTCGCCCAGGTATGCAGCGCCGAAGGGCTTCCTCATCCGCACCTGCTCAGCGAATCCGGCAGGGCACTGACCGCCCACCACGCGGTGTTGATCACCAACGTGATCGGCGAGGAACGCCCCGACACCCAAGCTCCAGAAACGCGGCAGCATGCCGATCCCCAAGTGGCCGAACTATGGCGGGTCCATGACGAGCTTCATGCCCTGCATGACCCGCGCGGCCTGGTCGAAGCCTGGCACGACCTGACGCAGGCGCTGAGCGAGCTTCAGGACCGTTTCGTCATGGGGTTGGCCGACCTCGGCGCCCGCGCCGAGGGCGAAGGCGTCCACTCCGCCGCCTGTGCCCGGTTGCGCGAACGGCTTGACCCACGCAACCGCGCCCATCGCGAGATCCATGACGAGCTGGCTGAAAAGCTCGCCGACAAGCTGTTCGTCAACTTCTCGCTGTTTCAATCGGTGCCCGATGTCTGGGGTATCGACCAGATCTTCCCGGTACTGCCACTTTCCGGCCTCGACCGCGAACCCTCGCGCCGCGCGGTGATCCAGGACATCACCTGCGACAGCGACGGCCGCATCGACGGCTATGTCGACGGCCAGGGCGTCGAATCCACGCTGCCGCTCCCGGAATGGCAGGACGACGAGGAACACCTGATGGGGTTCTTCCTGGTCGGCGCCTACCAGGAGATCCTCGGCGACCTGCACAACCTGTTCGGCGACACCGACTCGGTGGATGCCGCCCTCTCCCCCGACGGTGAATGGCGCTTCGATCACCTGTTGCGTGGTGACCGGGTCGCCGACGTACTGGGTTACGTCAACTTCGATGCCGAGACCTTGCGTGCCAGGCTCGCCGAACAGCTTGCTGCCAGCGATCTGAGTGACGACGAGCAGCGCCAGTTCCGGCATGACCTGTCCGCCGGCCTGGAAAGTTACACCTACCTTGCATGAAGGGTTTTCGGCGCGTTCGGCACTGACATCCCCACTCCATTACACCATAGTGATCATCACGGCACGCTTGGCGGACGTAAAGCGTGCCGCCGAGAGGGCATCTTTAATTCACAGGCTAACTATTATAAAATGAAATCAATCGACGACTCCGCAAGCACTGAATAAATCGACGAACGGTTTGAAACGCCGAATGCCACGCGCATCGCAGTCGCTGCATTCGGTGGCACTGCTGGCGTGCGGGTACCGGGATCGCGACCTTATTCAGGGCTTCTTCCATGGCAAGGAGCTTGGATCATGATCATTCTTTCGCTCATCTTCTGGCTGGTCGGGCTGGCACTGCTGGGGGGTGGCATCTGGCTCATCACCCTCGACGGCAGCTGGTACTACGCACTGGCCGGTCTCGTCCTGATCGCGGTCGGGGCCCTGACGCGATCGCGCCGTCCCATCGCTCAGGTGCTTTATGCACTCTTCCTGATCGCGACCGCCGCCTGGTCGCTCTGGGAGTCCGGTTACGACTGGTGGCCCCTGGCCACCCGACTGGGCCTCTTCCTGATCCTCGCCATTCCGCTGCTGATACCGGCCAAGGGTGGCAGCCGCGCCGGCCTGGCCCTGCTGCTGCCGATCTGGGCGATCATCGGCGTGGGCACCCTCGCCAGCCTCAGCGTCGACGCCCATCGCATCGAGGGCGAGCTGAACCGCGATGTGGTCACCGAAACGCCGGCAACAGGAGACACACCCGAAGAAAGCTGGCATGCCTATGGGCGCAGTAATCTGGGACAACGCTTCTCGCCACTGGAACAGATCACGCCGGAAAACGTCGATGACCTGGAGCTGGCCTGGCAATATCAGACCGGCGACGTGAAGGGCCCCGAGGACGTCGGCGAAACCACCTACGAGGCCACGCCGCTGAAAGTCGGCAACTCGCTGTTCCTGTGCACCCCGCACAATTGGCTGATCGCCCTGAATGCCGATACCGGCGAAGAGCAGTGGGTCTATGACGCCAAGGTACCGGCGGAAAGTTCGCGCCAGCACCAGACCTGCCGTGGCGTCTCCTATCTGCCGCCGAGCTCCGGCGAGGCGGACGCCATCGACGTGCAGGTCGCCAGCGAACCGGCCGAGAACCTTGACGCCATGCAGTGCGACGCCCAGTTGTTCCTGCCGACCTCCGATGCCCGCCTGATTGCCGTCGACCCGGCGACCGGCGCACGCTGCAGCAACTTCGCCAGCAACGGCGAACTGGATCTGCTGCACAACATGCCGTTCAAGCAGGCCGGCTTCTACTACTCCACCTCACCGCCCGTGGTTGCCGATGGCAAGGTCATCGTCGCCGGCTCGGTCAACGACAACTACGCTGTCGAGTCTCCCTCCGGCGTGATCCGTGCCTATGACGCCAAGACCGGCGAGCTGGTATGGAACTGGGATGCCGGCAATCCGGATGAGACCGCACCGATCGCCGAGGGCGAGACGTATACCACCAGTTCGCCGAACAGCTGGTCGATCGCCAGCGCCGACGAAGAACTGGGCATGGTCTATTTCCCCATGGGCAACCGCACGCCGGATCAGCTGGGCATGTACCGTAGCGAGGCCGAGGAAACGTACGCCAGCTCGGTGGTGGCCCTGAGCCTTGCGACCGGTCAGGTGGAGTGGGTCCAGCAGTTCGTGCACCACGACCTGTGGGACATGGACACCCCGGCCCAGCCCAGCCTGCTCGACCTCGACACCGAGCAGGGCACCCAGCCCGCGCTGGTGATACCCACCAAACAGGGTGACGTCTATGTGCTGAACCGCGAGACCGGCGAGCCGATCCTGCCGATCTCCGAGCAGCCGGCGCCCCAGGGCACCATCGAGGGCGACTACGCCGCCGAGACCCAGCCGATCTCGAGTCTGACGTTCCGGCCGCCGACCCTGCGCGAGGCGGACATGTGGGGCGCCACGCCGTTCGACCAGCTGATGTGCCGCATCCAGTTCAAGTCGCTGCGTTACGAGGGTCAGTACACCCCGCCCTCCGAGCAGGGCACCATCGTCTTCCCGGGCAACTTCGGGGTCTTCAACTGGGGCAGCATCGCCGTGGATCCGAAACGCCAGGTCATGTTCGGCATGCCGCTCTACCTGGCCTTCACCTCCACCCTGGTGCCCAAGGAAGGCGCCGAGCTGGGCGAGACCAACCAGGGCGAGCAAGGCCTCAACGAAAACGCCGGCGCCGACTACGCCGTGGACATGAAGCCCTTCCTCTCACCGTTCGGCGTCCCCTGCCAACAGCCGCCCTGGGGCTACGTGGCCGGCACTGACCTGCGCACCGGGGAAACCGTCTGGAAGCACAAGAACGGCACCATCGAGGACATGACGGCACTGCCGCTGCCGATCAAGATGGGCGTACCGGGCATCGGTGGTCCGATCATCACGGAAAGTGGCGTGGCCTTCCTGGCCGCCAGCGTGGACGACTACCTGCGCGGCTACGATCTCGAGACCGGCGAGCAGCTGTGGCAGACCCGCCTGCCCGCCGGCGGCCAGGCCACGCCCATGACCTACCTCAACAGCCAGGGCGAGCAGATGGTCGTCCAGGTGGCCGGCGGGCACGGCTCGATCGGCACCACCATCGGCGACTACGTGATGGCCTACAAGCTGCCCGAGCAGTAACGGTCAGAAGGCGCCTTTCGAGGCGCCTGGACACGACAAGGCCCCCGCCGGCGGGGGCCTTCGCATGTCAGGACGGCACGGGCAGTGTCAGTCGATGACCTTGGTGACGATCTCCAGCCCCCCGGTCAGTTGGAGACGCAACGCTGCACCACGAGGCAATTCCCCAACGCCGGCGGGCGTGCCGGTGAGCACCACGTCACCCGGCAACAGCGTGAAGTGGCGGCTCATTTCCGACAGCAACGTCGGTATCGAAAACAACATGTCGGCGCCCAGGCCATGCTGCCGACACTCGCCATCCACTTCCAGCGTAAATTCCAGCGCACTCCAGTTGGGGGGCTCGGCGAGCGGCAGGAAGGCCGACATCGGACAGGCGCCATCGAAGGCCTTGGCGACTTCCCAGGGCTGGCCCTTTTCCTTCAGGTGGGCCTGGACATCGCGAAGCGTCAGGTCCAGCGCCAGACCGATACCCACGATGGCGCGCTCGGCCTGGTCGGGCGCCACCTCGCTCAGCGGCTCGCCGATCAACAGGGCCAGTTCCGTCTCGAAGTGGACCTCGCCTCGCGCGAAGGGAGCCTCGATGGGCGCCGCCAGATCCACGGCGCTGGTGGCCGGTTTGATGAACAGCAACGGCTCGCTGGGGACCGGGTTATTCAACTCCCGTGCATGATCGGCATAGTTCCGGCCGACACAGACAATCTTGCCCAGCGGTTCCGGAAAACGCCGGCCATCGGTGAAACGGGGTACGAAGCGCATGTCCGACTCGACTCCTGATCCGGGGGAGGGCCTCCAGGGGCCCGATTCCCTCAGTCTACCCTCGTGTCAGGTCTCCGGCGACCAGGCTTCATCCGGCACATGTGCCAGAAAGCGCGGACGACGTTTCGTGGCCGCATAGGGCTCAACGCAACGATTGTCACGACGGTTATACACGAAGAACGCATTGCTGCGCGGGTCCGGCGACATGTTGGCGTTGGAGCCGTGCAGGGTATTGCAGTCGAACAGCAGCAGACCGCCGGCGGCCCCGGTGGGCGCCTCGATGCCGTGGCGGTCGATCAGCTCACGCAGGGCCTCGCGGCTCGGGACACCGAACTCCTGAGTCTTGAGCGACTGCCGGTGATGGTCTTCCGGTGTTTCTCCCAGGCACGGCACGAATACCCGGTGCGAGCCAGGCACCAGCATCAGCGGGCCGTTGAAGGTGTGGTTGTCGGTCAGCACGATGGAGGCACTCACCGCGTGCATGGCCGGCATGCCGTCCTCGGCGTGCCAGGTCTCGAAGTCCGAGTGCCAGTTGAAGCCCTTGCCCTCGAAGCCGGGCTTGTAGTTGATCCGCGACTGATGGACATAGGGCTCGCCGCCGAGAATTTGTCGGGCGCGGCTCATCAGGCGCTCGTCATGAGCCAGGCGGCCAAACACCTTCGACAGGAAATGCACGGCGAACAGCGAGCGAATCTCCTTGCCCTGCGGCTCGGTGATGGAGAAGTCGCGCTCGCGATAAGCGTCGTGCGCGAGCAGCTGCTTGAGCTCCCGGCGCAGTTCGTCGAGCTCGTCGCCCCGCAGGAAATCCGGCTCGAAGAGAAAGCCCTGGCGCTCGAACGCATCGAGCTGCGCCGAGGAAAGCGGCCCCTGCCGGTCGCGGCCCTTGACCACCGGCTCCCGGCGATTCAGCCAGGGCAGGTCGAAGGGCTCGGCGAGCCGAGTGGGATAGGGATCCTCGCCGGGCAGCGGGGCGCTGCGGACCCGGCTCTGGGGATCCGGGGAATCGACGATATCGAACGGAGTCGCCTGTTTCAGCGGTCGGTCGGACGATGTCTGCACTGACATCCACTACCTCCTTTGCAGTCGGAATGGGTTCAGATTCGAGCTCGTTACCGACGGCGCTCGGCCGTGGCGCGGGCCATGGGGGACCCGCGTCGGAGAGGTGGTGATGCCCGCCCCGGGTTTCAAGGGGTGGCCTCAACCAGCCAACGCCGGGAGTGGAAGGCAGGGCCCAGGGGGCGAACGCCCGGCACGCGGGGCCGGGCGTCGCGGGCCAGGCCCCGGGCGCCTCGCGGCGCCCGGGGCCTCGGCCGGGGTGGGCGGCGCGGCTACTCGGCGCTCGCCAGCAGGCTGGCGTTGCCGCCGGCGGCGGTGGTGTCGATGCACAGGTGGCGCTCCACCACGTAGCGCGCCGGGGCGATGGCCTGGGTCTCCAGTTGCACGATGGGGCCGTCGCGCTCGGCCAAGGCGAGGCGCAGGCTCCGGGTCCAGTCGCCGGCTCCGGCGGCGGCCACGGCCGCGATGCCGCGCACGCGCGTCAGCGTCTCGGCCGCCACGGTGCCGTCGAAGGCAACGACCGGCGCCCCGGCCGCGCTCAGCGAACGCACCTCGCCATCCGCGCCGGGAGCGACGATCAGCACCGGACAGCCCGCCCCCAGCGCCTGCACCGCCTGGGCGACGGCGATCTCGAGGGTCGGCCCCAGGCACAGCACCGGCCCCTTGGGATACTGCGACAAGCGGTTGCTCTCCCCCGTCGGCCCCGGCAGCGTCTGCGGGCTCATGTCCAGGGCCGCGGTCTCGGCGAGCGCCTTGCGGATCACCCCGCGGCGGCCGGAGAGCGCGCGGCGCAGCACCTCGACCCGGTCCGGCCGCGCCGCCCAGGGGCGGGCATCCAGGCCGTCGAGCGCTGCCTGGAGCGCATCGAGCGATACGGCCTCGCCCTGGGGCGCGTCATGGTGCTCGACGGCGGCGGTGCGCCGGAAGCGGGGCACGTAGAGCGGGCCGCCGGCCTTGGGGCCGGTGCCCGACATTCCCTCGCCGCCGAACGGCTGGGAGCCGACGATGGCGCCGATCTGGTTGCGGTTGACGTAGATGTTGCCGACATGGATCCGCTCGACGATCTGCTGCACGCGGTCGTCGATGCGGGTATGCAGGCCGAACGTCAGCCCGTAGCCCTTGGCGTTGATCGCGTCGACCACCTTGTCGATGTCCCGCGCCTTGAAGGTCGCCACGTGCAGAACCGGGCCGAAGATCTCGCGCTCCAGGTCCTCGATACCGCCGACCTCGACCACCGCCGGGGTGACGAAGGTGCCGACATCCGGGGCGGGCAGCGTCTTGAGCACCTTGCCGGCCTGCTTCTGCGCCTCGACATAAGCGCCGATATCGGCCTGGGCCTCGGCGTCGATCACCGGCGAGACGTCGGTGTCGGTGTTCCAGGGGTCGCCGATGGACAACGCGTCCATGGCGCCGTCGAGCATGGTCAGCAGCCGCTCCCGCGCCTCCTCCTGAACGTACAGCATGCGCAGCGCCGAGCAGCGCTGGCCGGCCGACTGGAAGGACGAGATCAGGATGTCGCGCACCGCCTGCTCGGTCAGCGCGCTGGAGTCCACGATCATGGCGTTGAGCCCGCCGGTCTCGGCGATCAGCGTCGCGTCGGGGCCGGCGTTCTTGGCCAGCGCCTGGTGGATGAGCTGCGCCACCTCGGTCGAGCCGGTGAAGCAGACCCCGGCGATGCGCGGGTCGCCGGTCAGCGGCCCGCCCACCGTGGGGCCGTCGCCGGGCAGCAGCTGCAGCGCCGCCTCCGGCAGGCCGGCCTCGCGCATCAGCTCGACGGCGCGGGCGGCGATCAGCGGCGTCTGCTCGGCGGGCTTGGCGAGCACCGCGTTGCCCGCCGCCAGCGCCGCGGCGATCTGGCCGGTGAAGATGGCCAGCGGGAAGTTCCAGGGGCTGATGCACACGAAGACGCCCCGCGCCTCGCCCGGCTCCTCGGCCGCCAGCCGCTCGCTCTCGCCGGCGTAGTAGCGCAGGAAGTCCACCGCCTCGCGTACCTCGGCGATGCCGTCGAGGATCATCTTGCCGGCCTCGCGGGTGGCGATCACCGTCAGCTCGGCCATGTGCTGCTCGTAGAGGTCGGCGGTGCGGCGCAGCACCTCGGCGCGCTCGGCGACCGGCCGCGCCGACCACTCGCGATAGCCGTCCTCGGCGGCGTCCAGCGCCGCCGCTACCTCCTCGGGAGTGGCCTCGAACACCCGGCCGACCACCCGCGAGCCGTCGGCCGGCGACAGCGCCTCCCGGGCGGTACCCTTGGGCGCGGGGCCACCGACCAGCATCGGCGCCGCGGTCCAGATGGCATCGGCGAAGGCCTCCCGGGCCGAGAGCAGCGGCAGGATCGAGGCCGGCTCGTTGATCCGGTAGCCGCGGGAATTCTTGCGCTCCGGGGCGAACAGCTCGCCGGGGCGACGGATCGTCGGGTTGGCGATGGCATCGCCCAGGCGCTCGAATCCGGCCACCGGGTCCTTCGCCACCTCGCTGGCGGGGATCGAGGTGTCCACCACCTGGTTGACGAAGGAGGAGTTGGCGCCGTTCTCCAGCAGCCGGCGCACCAGGTAGGCCAGCAGGTCGCGGTGGGCGCCGACCGGGGCGTAGATGCGGCAGTGGGTGCCCTCCGACTGCTTGACGATGTGGTGCAGCGACTCGCCCATGCCATGCAGGCGCTGGAACTCGTAGCTGTCCTTGTCGTCGCCGGCCATGGCGACCACGGCGGCGCAGGTGTGGGCGTTGTGGGTGGCGAACTGCGGATAGATGCGGTCGCGCCGCTCGAGCAGCATGCGCGCGCAGGCCATGTAGCTGACGTCGGTGTTGACCTTGCGGGTGAACACCGGGAAGGTCTCGACGCCCATCTCCTGGGCCAGCTTGATCTCGGTGTCCCAGTAGGCGCCCTTGACCAGCCGCACCATGATCCTGCGGTCGTGGCGCTCGGCCATCTCGTAGAGCGCCTCGATCACCGGCGCGGCGCGCCGCCCGTAGGCCTGCACCACGATGCCGAAGCCGTCCCAGCCGGCCAGCTCAGGGTCGGCCAGCAGCGCCTCGATGACATCGAGCGACAGGTCCAGCCGGTCCTGCTCCTCGGCGTCGATGTTGAAGCCGATGTTGGCCTTGGCGGCCTGCCGGACCAGCTCCCGGGCCCGCGGCACCAGGTCGCGCATCACCGCCGCGCGGTGGGTGGTCTCGTAGCGCGGGTGCAGCGCCGAGAGCTTCACCGAGATGCCGGGGCTGCCGCGCACGTCGCCCTGGGCCTGCTTGGCGATGGCGGCGATCGCCTCGGCATAGGCCTGGTGGTAGCGCAGGGCATCGTCGTCGGTGCGCGCCGCCTCGCCCAGCATGTCGTAGGAGTAGGTGTAGCCCTGCTTCTCGAGCTCGCGGGCGTTCTTCATGCCCTCCTCGATGGTCTGGCCGAGCACGAACTGGCGGCCGAGGATCCTCATCGACTGGCCCACCGCGGTGCGCACCACCGGCTCGCCCATGCGACGCACCAGGCCGCGCAGCGCCCGCACCGGGCCCTTGGGATCCTTTTCCAGCACATTGCCGGTCAGCATCAACGCCCAGGTCGAGGCGTTGACCATCGACGAGGACGACTTGCCCAGGTGGGCGCCCCAGTCGGAGGGCTCGATCTTGTCGTGGATGAGGTCGTCGATGGTCTCGGCGTCGGGCACCCGCAGCAAGGCCTCGGCCAGGCACATCAGGCCGACGCCCTCGGCGGTCGAGAGCCCGTACTCGGCCAGGAACGCCTCCATCATGCTGGGCGAGGTCTCCTCGCGCACTCGCGTCACGTAGTTGGCGCCGACCTCGGCCACCCGGCGGCGCTGCTCCTCCGAGAGCTCGATGCGCTCGACCAGCCCGCGCAGCACCTCCGCCTCGTCGACGTCGTAGTGGGCGCGGATGCGCGAGCGCAGCTCGCTCACGGCCTCGTGGGGATGAAGGTTGGCTTCGTTCATGGTCGATCTCCCAGGCGACGCGCCACGCATCGGCGATGCTCGGGCGCGGATGGCGTCGTCGTTGTCGAAAGTCACTTATCTAGCGTAGGCGCCCGAGCGCGGATTGCGCCCACCGAGGTCGCCAACGCGGCGACGGTCGGTCGCCGGGGCGGGGTCGATGCCGTGCGACCCTGTCTCGCAGCCCGCGAAGCGGGTCACCCGGAAGGGGCAAGGTCGAGGGCGGGCACGGGCGCGGGCGCAACGCTTGTAGGCCAGCAAAGTGCCCCAGAGCGCCTGGAAGACCTTCTCCGGTGTCCGGCTACGCAGCGTCAGGCGGTTATCCAACAGGGCTTGCTTCATTTCCCGGTAGCCCAGTTCGATTTCCCAACGAATGGAAGTCTCGGTCAAACAAGGTCAGAGTGTGATCCGGGGTGCTGGCGATAAGCTCGGGCGAGAGCACCTCGGAGAGGCTGGAGGAATCCTCGGGTGCCGCCTGGGCGATGGCATCGAGGGCGTTGCTGAAGTGCATGGACCTTCCCATGTCAGTGGGCCTGACACGGGAAGGTCTCATGATCGGCTGATTGAGAATAGGCTTAACTGACTAGCATTGCCCTACCCCGACGCCATCGTCAGTGAGCCTTCATTTCACGAACGATCTCCTCCCCGCTCAGGCTGGACGGATAGTAGGTCGGCCAGTGCTTGACCTCGTCCAGCAGAGCCGCCCGATCATCGCCCCAGTAGAGGTGATAGTGACCGGCATCGGTCGGATAGATGCTGTGGTCGCTGAACTGGATGTACTCGGGCAGCTCGTCCCCACCTTCCTGGAGTTCGAAGATGAACCGCACGCCTCGGTTCCCCGCCTCGTAATTCAGGATCTCGTAGCCATCGTAGGCATACTCGCCGGACATTGTGTCGCCATCTTCATGAAAGACCACGGTACTGCCATCGATCACGATGCGGCCGACATCCGTCTTGTAGCCTCGCTCGTAATACGCCTTGTATTCCTCGGCGGTCTTCTCATCGTTCTTCTCCGCCTTGTGGGCCATGACCGGATCGAGCGTACCATCCTGAAGATAGGGATAGACCGATTGCCAGTCCCCTTCCCAGTCGGAAAGCTCACGATCCTCCACCTGGCTGTCGTCGAAATAGCCGGCATAGATATCGCTGTCATGATCGTGGCCATGGCTGTGGTCGTGCCCATGGTCGTGGTCGTGATCATGGCCATTCTCATGCGCCAGCGCTGACTGGCTCGCCGTCACTGCCAGCAGGCTGATCGCCAGGGCGCTCGCTTTCTTGGCATATGGCATGCTCATGCTTCTCTCCTTTGTGCAACACTTTGCTCAATAGACCGGGTGGCGCCTCACCACCCGTTTCATCACGTGATTTCAGGCGCTTCACGGACATTCCTCGATGCCGAGTCGCTCGAGGTGTGCTATCGGATCAGGCCCCTGCCGCACACCGGGACACACCATCGGACAGCTGGCGCAGCAAGGTGGGATACAGCGTTTCGCCAAGTGCAAGCCCGGCCCCCAGCGGATCAATCACGATAGAGGTATCCACACCGGTGGGGCCGAACACATTGTCCACCAGTCGAGGATTGAACTGCGGTTCGCTGAAGACACAGTCGACGCCCAGCTCGCTGACCTTGTGGCGCAGCTCATCGATACGCGCCGGGCTGGGGTCAGACGCATCGCCCAGCGAAATGGCACCGGCCGCCGTGAGATCGAAGCGTTGCTCGAAGTACTGGTAGGCATCGTGAAAGACGATGAACCGGGTGTCTTGCGCCCCCGAAAGACGTTCTTCGAGGTCATTGATCAGCTCATCGAGCTCGGCCTTGCCCTGGCGTGCATTTTCCCGATAAGTCTCCGCATGCTCCGGGTCTGCCTCGGCAAGCGAGTGCACGATGGCACCCAGCCAGACCTGGGCATTGGCGGGGTCGAGCCAGGCATGCGGATCGATGCCTTCGTGAGAATGACCATGATGATGACCGCCACCATGGTCATGGCCATGAGCGTGGTCGTGGTCGTGGTCGTGGTCGTGGTCGTGGTCGTGGTCGTGGTCGTGATCATGATCATGGCCATTCTCGTGCGAATGGTCGTGGTCATGCGCCGCGAAGGTGGCCCCCTGGCGAAACGCCAGGGTCCTGGTATCCGGCACATCCAGCAGGGCCACGCTTTCGGCATCGGTGGCCAGGCTTTCCATGGATCCCTTCAGCCAAGGCGCCAGCTCTTCACCAACCCAGAACACGACATCGGCATTTTCCAGTGCCTCGGCCTCCGAGGGTCGCATGGAGTAACCATGGGGCGAGGCCCCCGGCTGGATGACCAGCTTCGGTGATCCCAGGTCGCCCATGACACGGTCAACCAGCGAGTGGACCGGCGGAATGTCGACCGCGACATCGGGGACATCCGCAGCGGCGATGGCTGGGGTACTGGCCCCCAACAAGGCCGCCCCCCAGTAACGGGCACGCAACATCATGATCTCCTTGAACAGCAGGTAATGGGGAAATTGAGCGATGACTATTTATGTTATAACATAACTTTTCTGTCAAGCAGGCCAGGCCAATATCCCGGCTTGGAAAAGCTCGCACGTTGCTGGTAGATCCCCCATGACATTGCTGACCATCGAAAATCTGGCTGTGGACCTTGGCGGCCAGCCAATCCTCGACAACATTCACCTGGCCCTCGAGCGTGGCGAGATCGTCACCATCGTCGGGCCCAATGGCTCGGGCAAGACAACGCTGCTGAAGGCCATTATCGGCTCCCTGACTCCGGCATGTGGACAGATTCAGCGAGCCCCCGGCCTGATACTGGGCTATGTACCGCAGCGACTGCACCTGGATCCGACCCTGCCGATGACGGTCAAACGCTTCATGGGGCTGCCCAGGCAACATTCACGGGCTTGCATTGCGCAGGCACTGGAGAGAGCGGGTGCCGCGGGACTCGGCCAGCAACAGATGAGCTCGCTGTCAGGCGGGCAGTTCCAGCGAATCCTGCTGGCACGAGCACTGCTGGAGTCACCCGACCTGCTGATTCTCGATGAAGCGACTCAGGGCCTCGATCAGCAAGGGGTCATCGACTTCTACCGTCAACTAGAGGCGGTACGTCACGAACTGGGGTGTGGCGTACTGATGGTCAGCCATGAACTCCACGTAGTAATGAGCACCTCGGACCGGGTGGTTTGCCTCAACCGCTCGATCTGCTGTGAGGGCACACCGGAGCGTGTGGCCGCCTCGCCGGCCTATCACGCCATGTTCGGCCAGGGCGTTCAGGACGCTCTGGCCGTGTATCGCCATGACCACCATCCTCGACAGGCACTCCGGGAGCCGGCCTGATGATATTCGACGACTTTCTGGTACGTGCCGCCCTGGCCGGTATTGGCGTGGCCCTGGCCGCCGCTCCGCTGGGCTGTTTCGTGGTATGGCGCCGCATGGCCTACTTCGGTGATGCCACCGCTCACGCCGCCGTGCTCGGCGTCGCCCTGTCGCTGGTGCTCTCGACCTCGATCCTGGCAGGCGTGCTGGTGACCTCCCTGGCCATGGCCACCATTGTCTCGTCGCTCAGCGGCAGAGGTTATGCCATGGATACGCTCCTCGGCGTCATGGCGCACTCGGCACTCGCCCTGGGGCTGGTAGCGGTATCCTTCGTCTCCGGGGTGAGGATCGACCTGATGGCCTACCTGTTCGGCGACATCCTGGCGGTCGGCAAGTGGGACCTGGCCATCATATGGGCAGGGGCGATGCTCGTCCTGGGGCTGATGCACTGGCGCTGGTCCAGCCTTCTAACCGCCACGCTTAATACCGACCTGGCCCACGCCAGCGGCATCGACCCCGGGCGGGAACAACTGATCCTGACGCTGTCGCTCGCCGTGGTCGTGGCCGTGGCACTGAAGGTCGTCGGCGTGCTGTTGATCGCGGCACTGTTGATCATCCCCGCCGCCACGGCGCGCCCCTTCAGCCGCACCCCGGAGAGCATGGCCCTGCTGGCCGCTCTCTTCGGCGCCGGCTCCACCACGGGGGGACTGCAGGCCGCCTACTGGCTGGATACGCCCACCGGGCCCACCATCGTCAGCCTGGCCGCACTGCTGTTCCTGCTTGCCAGCCTGGCCGGCCGCCTGACGCCCCGCGTCATGAAGACGACAAGGCAGTAAGGTAGCGCCACTCTCAAGCAGCGCTCTAAGAGGGTGTTTACAAAAGTCACGAGCGACAGCCAGACAAGGCGAAATTCGGCGAGAATGCGGAGTTTATCCGTACTAAATGAGCACTTCGAGCCGAATTTCAACGCGGTATGGTCGAGCGCAGTAATTTGTCAACACCCTCTAAAGGCGCATCTCGATCCCCCGCTCGGCCATATAACGCTTGGCCTCGGGAATGCTGTATTCCCCGAAGTGGAAGATACTGGCGGCGAGCACTGCATCGGCTCCGCCGTCCTTGACCCCTTCCACCAGGTGATCGAGGTTGCCGACGCCGCCGGAGGCGATCACCGGCACGCTCACCGCATCGCTGATGGCACGCGTCACGCCGAGGTCGAAGCCCTGCTTGGTGCCGTCGCGATCCATGCTGGTGAGCAGTAGCTCACCGGCCCCCAGCTCCACCATCTTCCTGGCCCACTCCACGGCGTCCAGGCCGGTGGAGCGACGGCCGCCATGGGTGAAGATCTCCCAGCGCGGTGTCTCGTCTTCGCCGGAGACCCGCTTGGCGTCGATGGCCACCACGATGCACTGGCTGCCGAAGCGTTCCGCGGCTTCATGGACGAATTCGGGATTGTGCACGGCGGCCGTGTTGATCGAGACTTTGTCGGCACCGGCATTGAGCATGGTGCGAATATCATCGCAGGTGCGAATCCCTCCCCCCACGGTCAGGGGGATGAACACCTCGCCGGCAATGCGCTCGACCATCTCCACCGTGGTATCGCGGTCCTCGTGACTGGCGGTGATGTCGAGGAAGGTGATCTCGTCGGCTCCCTGGTGGTTATAACGCTGGGCAACCTCCACCGGGTCGCCGGCGTCGCGAATGCCGACGAAGTTGACGCCCTTGACCACACGTCCCGCATCGACGTCCAGGCAGGGAATGATGCGCTTGGCGAGTCCCATGGTTCAGCTCCCGGTTCGTTGGCGGGTGAGTTCATCGCACAGCCGCTGGCCTTCGGCCACGTCCAGGCTGCCTTCATAGATGGCGCGGCCGGTGATGGCACCGAGTATGCCCGGCTCGTCCGCCCCGACAAGCGAGCGCAGGTCATCGAGATTGGTGACGCCACCCGAGGCGATCACCGGCAGGCCGCCCTGGCGGGCCAGCTCGGCGGTGGCCTCGACATTGACGCCACCCATCATGCCGTCACGGGCGATATCGGTATAGACGATGGCGGAAACGCCGTCATCGGCGAAGCGCCTGGCGAGTTCGGAGGCCTTGAGAGTGGATACCTCGGCCCAGCCATCGGTGGCCACGAAGCCATCACGGGCATCGAGGCCGACGATCACGTGGCCCGGAAAGGCACGGCACATCTCGGTGACGAAGTCAGGCTCCTTCACCGCCTTGGTGCCGATGATCACCTGAGAAACGCCTGCCGCCAGGTAGTGCTCGATGGTCGCTGCGCTGCGAATACCGCCACCGATCTGAATCGGCAGGTCCGGGTAGGCACGGGCAATGGCAGTGACCGCTTCACCATTGATCGGCCGGCCCTCGAAAGCGCCATTGAGATCGACCAGGTGCAAGCGGCGGGCTCCGGCCTCGACCCAGCGAGCGGCCATGGCGACCGGATCATCACCATAGGTGGTCGCGTCGTCCATGCGCCCCTGCTTGAGGCGAACGCACTTGCCATCCTTGAGATCGATGGCGGGAATTACCAGCATGTCAAATCCTCCAGGGCGGACCCGGTGTGCCACCGGGTTCCGTTCAGGGCATCCAGTGAACGAAGTTTTCCAGCAGCCTGAGACCAGCCCGGGAGCTTTTCTCGGGGTGGAACTGCACGGCGAAGGTGGCATCGCGGCCGGTCGCCACATGGGCCGAGACCCGGCCATACTCGGTGGTACCGAACAGGCGGGTGTCGTCATCGACCTCGACATAATAGCTGTGCACGAAGTAGAAGTGCTCATCCTGGTCGATGCCCTGCCACAAGGGATGGTCCTGATGGTGACGCACCAGATTCCAGCCCATGTGCGGCACCTTGCAACGGTTGCCGCTCTCGTCGTGCATATCGGCAGGGAAGCGCCGCACCTGGCCGGTCATGAAGCCCAGGCAGTCGATGCCCCCGTTTTCCTCGCTGCGCTCGTGGAGCATTTGCTGGCCCACACAGATTCCCAGCAGCGGCTTGTCCTGGCTGGCCAGCAACTCTTCCACAAGGCCGCGCAGTTCCGTACGTTCCAGCTCGCCCACGCAGTCGCGAATGGCCCCCTGGCCCGGCAGCACCAGCCGGGTGGCGCCGTTGATGCGCCGGGCATCACGGGTCACCACGACATTTTCGTGGGTCACGTGCTCCAATGCCTTGGCGACGGAGTGCAGATTGCCCATTCCGTAATCGATGACGGCAATGGTCATGAAGTGCTCCTCGTATCGGTCGACGGGTTCAGGAAACCCTGCTCGGGTATCGGTGCGCGAACGCCGCTACGCTCGACGCGCGGCTCAGCGTTGCCTTCACAGACTGCCCTTGGTGGATGGCATCCGGCCGGCCATGCGCGGGTCCTCGGCGACGGCCATGCGCAGTGCACGGCCAAAGGCCTTGAAGATGGTTTCTGCCTGGTGGTGGGCATTGAAGCCCTTCAAATTGTCGATATGCAGGGTAACCCGGGCATGGTTGACGAACCCCTGGAAGAACTCCCAGAACAGTTGGGTGTCCATCTGCCCCAGCACGGCCCGGGTGAACTCGACGTCCATGAACAGGCCCGGACGGCCGGAAAAATCCACCACGACCCGGGACAACGCTTCGTCGAGGGGCACATAGGCATGGCCATAGCGGTAGATACCGCGCTTGTCGCCGATCGCCTGATCGAAGGCTTGCCCCAGGGTGATGCCAAGATCCTCGACCGTGTGGTGCGCATCGATGTGCAGATCGCCCACCGCCTTGATATCAAGGTCGATGAGCCCATGGCGTGCTACCTGGTCGAGCATGTGATCGAGGAAGGGCACACCGGTTTCGCAGGTCAGCCGCCCCTCGCCATCGAGGTTCACGGTGACCGTGATCTGGGTTTCCTTGGTGTCGCGGGTGACCGTGGCGGTACGCTCGGACTCGGACATGTTGCATCTCCAGCGCCGTGGCGCTTGTCGAAAGAAGACCGGCCGCTTGGACCAGAACGCGCCGATGGCGGGCCGCCGACGCCGATCCGCCATTATAGTGAAACGCTACCCCCATCCGCTACAATGCCAACCATTCAGCGGTGGCGGTATCCGCCGCCCTATATGGGAGAATCATGCATGCCGGTCACCCTCCAGCGAGTCGACCAGGCGGCCTGGGCGTCGGATCCACAGGCCCGCACCGATCTACTCCGCATCTATGCCGATGCCCCCACCGAACGTCTACCGCAAGATCCGGAGGCGTTCGTCCACGAGCATCTGGCGGCGTCGCACTTCTTCTGTTGTGCGCACTTCAACGACCGGCTGCTGGGCGCCGTGGCGGTTCATCCCGATGCCGATGCCTGGTGGCTTTCCCACCTATGCGTGCGCAAGACCACGCGACGCCGCGGCGTCGGATCGCGCCTGCTGGCACTGACGAGCGAGGCCGCACACCAGGATGGCCGTCGACTCCGCGTGACGAGCTCGCAGCTTTCCATGGCCGACCAGATGCTGCTGAAGCGGCTCGGTTATCGCCTGACCCAGGCGGGTGACTACTTCGAACTCGACCTACCGCCCAAAGGAGCCGGGCAATGAAGCGAATCCTGCGTACCTTGTTGGCCACTATCGGTATTCTCGGTCTGGTGGCGGTCGGTGCCGTGGTCTTCGTCACCACGTTTTTCGATCCCGAAGACCTCAAACCACGCCTCGTTGAGGTAGTGCGCGAGCACAGCGGGCTGGAACTGGAGCTGGATGGCCCGCTCAGCTGGTCCTTCTACCCTCGGCTGGGAGTCAGCGTGGAAGCCGCCGAGGCACGCCTGCCGACCCAGTCATCCGATGCCCATCCGTTCGCCGCCTTCGACCATGCCGAAGTCAGCCTGGCCTTTGCCCCCTTGCTGCGCGGGGAAATCGCCATCGATGGCCTGACCCTGGAGGGGCTATCGCTGAACCTGGCCCGTGACGGACAAGGTCGCGGCAACTGGGAAACACTGATCGATCGCCTCGAGAACCGTGGCGAGGACGCGGAGGCCGTTCTCGCACCGGCCAGCGCCGGCCCGAACCGCGACTCGTCGAACGGGAGTGGCTTGTCCGTGGCGCTCAACATCGCCAGCGTCCAGATTCATCAAGGGCGGGTCCACTACCGCGATGCGCAGGCAGAGCAGGAAGTGATCCTGGAGCAGCTCAACATCACCGGTCATAACGTCAATCCCGACCAGCCCTTCCCGCTCAACGCCAGCATGCGCATGACCCTGAACGACGGCCTTGCCACCGAGACGCCGGCCCTGGTCAGCGACATCATCCTCAAGACGCAGGTCGACCTCGGCCTGGCCGAGGGGCGTCACATCCTTCAGAAACTGTCCCTGCAAACCGACTCCCGCATCGGCGATGCCCAGCAGGAACAGAAAGCCAATCTCAGTGCCGCCGAGGCGACACTCGATCTCGGCCAGCAGCACGTGACGTTGACCGATGGCCAACTCGACACCAGCCTGCTGCACCCTCGACTAGGCGAGAAACGCCTGGCACTGGCAATGGACTTTCAACTGGAGGCCGACGTACCGACCCAGACTGCCCAGTTCCGCGAGCTGCACCTGACGGGCCCCGATGGCCTGGAGCTGGATGGTAACCTCAACCTGGCCGACCTGTTCACGGCGCCCACCTATCGGGGCCAGGTGCAACTGGCTCCGTTGTCGCTACGCCCCTGGCTGGCACGCCTCGATGCCATGCCCACTACCGCCAGCGACTCGGCACTCGGCGACGTCGGCCTGGCCAGCCCCGTCGAAGGGGACGTTCAGTCCATCAGCCTGGATGGCCTGACCCTGAACCTGGATGGCAGTACCTTCAGCGGCCGCCTGGGCGGCCGGTTCGATGGCTCGCGCTTGAACCTGAATCTACAGGGCGACACCCTGAACCTGGACGACTACCTGCCGCCCGATACACCAGCCTCCGAGACCAGCGCCAGCCTCCTCCTGTTCGATCGCGCCTATGCGGAGCAGCCGCCGGCATTGCTCCCCGCACAATGGCTGGCCGACCTGGACCTCGAGGCGAACCTCGAACTCGGCGAGCTCCACTTGCTGCGGCAACGCTTCGACAACGTGGCGCTGACGCTGGAAGGCCAGGGAGGACGTCACCGCCTGACGCGTTTCGAAGCCGGCTTCCACGACGGCCAGCTCTCGGCCACCGGCTCGCTCGATGCCCGCGAGACACCGCTTCGCTGGCAACTGTCGCCCGACATCAAGGAAGTGCGACTGGGCGACCTGCTGGAAACGTTCAACGAGCCCCCCTCTCCTGTGCAGGGCCTGCTGGCAGGGAGTGGCGAACTCGAAAGCCGGGGCAACAACCTGGCCGAACTCAAGCGCGGCCTGAATGGTCATCTCGAGACTCGGCTCGCCGAGGGCCGCCTGATCGGAACCAATATCTCTCGACAATTGTGCACCACGGCGGCCCGTCTCGAGGGAGAGGACACCAGCCGTGACTGGCAGGAGGACACTCGCTTTCAGCGTGCCGACGCCAGCTTCCGGATCCGTGACGGCGTCGCCGAGAGCGACGACCTTACCGTGACGATTCCCGGCATTGCCGTGAACGGCCAGGGGCAGCTCGATGTGAGCAACGAGCGCTTCGACCTCAAGGCCGACGCCCGCTTCACCGACACCGTGGACGCGGCTTGCGAGGTCAACCCGCGACTCAAGCAGGTCCCCTTCCCCGTCCACTGCGAAGGACAGCTGAGTGGAGACAGCAACGAGTGGTGCCGCTTCGATCGCCAGGCACTGCAATCCTCTCTCGGGAAGCTGCTGCGCCAGGAAGCATCCAGGCGCGCCGGCGAAGAAATCAACGAACGTCTTGATGATGCCATGGATAAGCTCGAGGAAAAGGCCGGCGGTGAACTTCGTGGCACCCTCGAGGGTCTATTCAAGTGAGCATCAAGTAAAGCCAGTCACTGCGCCGGTCTCCGAGATCGGCGCTTTTTTGCGTGTCGAGTCCCTTCATGAGCGACAACCCACCCGCCATCCTGCCCCCCGAGACCTTCCAGCGCCGTCTGCTGGACTGGTTCGATGTGCATGGGCGCCACGACCTGCCCTGGCAAAGCGAACGGACTCCCTACCGGGTCTGGGTCTCGGAGATCATGCTCCAGCAGACCCAGGTCACCACCGTGATCCCCTACTTCGAGCGCTTCATGGAGCGCTTTCCCGATGTCGAAGCCCTGGCTACCGCCGATCAGGACGAAGTCCTGCACCTATGGACCGGCCTCGGCTACTATGCGCGAGGGCGCAACCTGCACAAGGCCGCCCGGGTCGTGATGGATGAACACGACGGCGTCTTTCCCGTGCATAGCCTCGAGGCCATGGCCGGGCTCCCCGGCATCGGCCGCTCCACCGCCGGGGCGATCATCGCCCAGAGCACCGGGCGCCGCGCGGTGATCCTCGACGGTAACGTCAAGCGCGTGCTGACCCGGCTGCATGCCGTGGAAGGCTGGCCAGGGCGCCCCGCCGTGGAGCGTCGGCTGTGGTCGCTGGCCGAGCACTACACACCCGATACGCGTGTGGTCGACTTCACTCAGGCGATGATGGACCTGGGCGCAACACTGTGTCGGCGCGGCCGCCCGGAGTGCGAGCGCTGCCCTTTCGAGAACGAGTGCCTGGCCCATGCGCGCGGCGAGGAACGTCGCTTCCCGGAATCCAAACCGAAGAAGGCACTCCCCACGCGACGGACGCTCATGCTGCTGCTCCAGGACGACGGCGGCCGGGTACTGCTCGAACAACGCCCGTCCAGCGGACTTTGGGGAGGCCTCTGGAGTCTGCCGCAATTCGAGGACCTCGCAGCACTACAGACCTGGCTGGATCAGCACGCTCCCAGCGCCGAACTTGATGGCGCCTGGTCCACCTTTACCCATGTCTTCAGCCACTTCCGGCTGGAGATCACCCCTCAACCGGCGAGAGTGGCGCGCCTCGATGCGGTCGGCGAGACATGGCGCCGCTTTGACCCCTCGGATCCTGCCAACATCGGGCTCGCCGCGCCGGTGAAAGGCTTGCTGGAGTCGCTGCGTCCCTTCACCCTGTCCGCACCCGCAGGTCACGCAACCGAATCAGCCAAGGAGCCATCCCGATGACCCAGACCGTATTCTGCCGCAAATATCAGGAAGAGCTGGAAGCCCTGCCCTTTCCTCCCTTGCCCGGCGAAAGGGGCCGCGAGATCCAGTCCAGCGTCTCCAAGCGCGCCTGGGAGGAGTGGCAGGCCCTGCAGACTCGCCTGATCAACGAGAAGCATCTCAATATGCTCGACCCGACGGACCGGGCCTACCTGATGGAGCAACTGGAGCGCTTCCTGAACAACGAGGAAACCGACCAGGCAGAGGGCTACGTGCCTCCCGAGCAGTGACGTGCCTCAAGGTGCTGTATACGCCATCTTTTTGAAAAGAAACGGTTGACGTGAAAAGGCCTTTAGGGTTTAATACGCACCGTTGGCGCGGGCCAGATAGCTCAGTCGGTAGAGCAGGGGATTGAAAATCCCCGTGTCGGCGGTTCGATTCCGTCTCTGGCCACCACAATGCTGGGGTATCGCCAAGTGGTAAGGCACTGGTTTTTGGTATCAGCATGCGCAGGTTCGAATCCTGCTACCCCAGCCACGCCAACCCGTTTCACGTTCTGCTTTATACAGCGTGGAGCGTTCCGAGCCGACATAGCTCAGTTGGTAGAGCAACTGACTTGTAATCAGTAGGTCCCGGGTTCGACTCCTGGTGTCGGCACCATCGGAACCCTCTTCTGAATCGCCATATTGCAGAATGACAAAACCGCCACCAAGGCGGTTTTTTCGTTTCTGCATGACGCCGCTGCTCGGCAAGCGGCGCGACTCCTCGCTCCTGAAGGCGGCCGCCGCTCGATATCCCGCATTCGACGGTCTGGATGGATGGCGGGCTCCCAAGCAAGGTCTTCAATGAGCAGACCTCGGCGCTTCAGGCCTGCGGCCCCCACGCCACTTCAAACACCAGATTGCGAAACCAGCGGTGAGCCGGGTCATCCCTCATGCGCGGATGCCAGAGGGCATACAGCTCGACGGTGCCAACATCCAGCGGCGGAGCAAACAGATCCAGCATGGTCTCGAAGCGCCGAAGGAATCGGCCGGGCAGCGTGCAGAGGTGATCACTGCTCTCGAGAATGACCGGTGCCAGGGCATAGCTCTGTACAGAAAGACTGACATGACGCGTCCGTCCCAGCTTGTCGAGCGCACGATCCACCGCTCCCTCATATCCCCCTCCGCTGGTCGACACCAGCACATGCTCGGCGGCGCAGAATTCATCCAGCGTGACGGGATGGTCTCCTCTCGGATGGCCACGTCGTTGCGCGGTAACGAAGTCGTCGGTAAACAGCGTTCGGCCAATCAAGCCCTCATCCTCCGACCGGGGCAGACCGATGACCATGTCGATATCCCCACGATCAAGGGCCTGCGTGATCGTCTCGGGATCCGGCAGTACGAAAGTGACTCTGACATGGGGCGCCGCCCGCTTGAGCGCGGGAACGATGTCCGGCCCCAGCATGATGGCAGGATTGTCATAGGCCGCCACGACAAACTCACGATCGCTTTCCGCCGGGTCAAACGCGGGAGATGGCCCGATGAACTCGCGCAGCTGGCCCAGCAGCCGAGGCAATGTCGCCCCCAGTTCGTTGGCGCGAGGCGTTGGTGCCATGCCCCGGCCGGCGATCGGGACAAAGAGCTGATCGCCAAAGACCGTTCGCAGACGCGTCAATCGTCCCGAGAGGGCTGGCTGGGTAATCCCTAACCGGTCCGCCGCACGGCTGACGTTGCATTCCTGGAACAGGGCTTCGAACGCTGTCAGCAATCCGATATCAATTTCACTCAACCGATCGGGCATTGGAGCTCCCTGGTTTTACTCCCACTCGGGATAGGCCAATACAGGTGGTATCGGCGCGGGTTATGCAAGGTATAACGACTATCGTTTTCTCGGCAATCTTCTCGCCCTCTATGATCTGGCCCTGACATTCACTTGAACAGGGAGACAGAGCCGTGGCTCTACGATTCCTTATGCTTGCCGCTATATTGCTGGGCCTGGTCACATCGGGCCCCGTCCTCGCAACCGAGCCTTCCGCTTCGGACGATTCGCCGGGTATTGCCCACCAGGGCGCCGATACCTATACCGTCATGATCGGGGACATCCGGGTCACGTCGCTCTCCGACGGCACAGTGCCGCAGGACCTCCATAAGCTCCTACACGGCATCTCCAACGAAAGAATCGATGCCATGCTGAAGCAGGCCTATCTGACCAACCCTGTCGAAGCATCGATCAATGCATTTCTGCTCGAGATGGGCAACCGGCTCATCCTTGTCGATACGGGCGTGGGCGAGCTTTTCGGACCAGGGCTCGGCAACATGCTGATCGCCAGCCTGCATGCTGCAGGCGTTGAACCTGAACAGATCAGCGACGTCTTGCTCACCCATGTGCACTCCGACCATATGGGCGGACTTACCCGAGATGGAGAGGCTGTCTTCCCCAACGCTACGATCCACATCGGGAAACCGGATGTCGACTTCTTCCTGAATCGCCAGAACGCGACGAATACCGACTATGACAGACACTATTTTGACCAGGCGATCACAGTCCTGACGCCCTATATCGATGCCGGCAAGGTCTCTTCCTTCGACCGGGCCACGGAAATACTCCCGGGCTTGACGGCGTCACTCCATCCAGGCCACACGCCAGGCAGTGCCTTCTACACACTGGAAAGCCAGGGGCAGAGGCTCACCTTCATCGGCGACATCCTTCACGTGGCAGCCATACAGCTCCCGGAGCCTTCGGTGACCATTGCTTATGACGTCAATCCCGAAAGAGCTGCTAGCGTGCGCTCAAAGGCCTTTTCGACTTTTGCCGAGGATGCTGAGCTCGTCGCGGCACCTCATATGCCCTTCCCGGGTATCGGCCATATTCGCAAGGCTCGCGAAGGCTATGACTGGCTGCCCATCGAATACGGGAATCGGACCGTAACTGAGGCGCGATAGATCACCGTGGGAAAACCGTCCCGGGCGCCTCCCGGGCCGGTTGCTCGCGCCTTTGGTCCGGGACTCGGTTGCCGCCCAGGGCCATGGCGATCATGATGTCTCCTATACTCCGGTGGACTCATCATGACGCATCCCCCGCTCGGAAAGATCCTCGTCATCATCTCGTCGACGTTACTGGCCAGCCAGGCCCATTCCAGTCCCCCGGCCTCGCCACTCAACTGGCCACCCACGCTGGAGCTGGATCACGCCCTCGTGCAAACCAGCCTTTACACTCGACACTTCGACCCAGACCCCGAGCACAACAACCACCAGAAGCTGATCAGCCTCGAACTCCACACCCCGGATGACTGGCTGGCAGGCGGAGCCCGGTTCCAGAACTCCTTCGCTCAGGAATCCATCTACCTGTACGTTGGCAGGGAGTTTCCCCTCTGGCGCATCGCTCATGACATCAGCCTGCGCGCCAAGCTGACGGCAGGGTTGCTGCATGGGTACAGGGGCGAATACCAGGACAAGATCCCCCTCAACCATCTGGGCATCGCCCCCGCCGCACTCCCCAGCATTGGCATACGGTGGGGACGTGTCGAAGGCGACCTGATACTATTCGGCGGCGCCGGCATGATGATCACGACGGGGCTGCGCTTCTGACAGCTCAGTCTGTCGTCAGCCCCAGATTGCTGACCCCTTCGTTGCGTCCCAGCCGGCGCAACGCCTTGAGCGCGTCGCGGTCCAGATGGCCTTGCGCCGCCTCGAGCACCGCATCCTGAAAGTCGTTTTCCTCGCACATCAGCGGATGCTCGCGCGTCAGGGCGGCCAGCTTGCCGGCATCCTCCTCGCCTTCGGTCAACTCGATGAAGGCCCGCACGCCGCCACGCGAGGTGCGACTGACGTCCAGAATCGAATCCGGTGACTCGCCACGCAGGGTATCGAGCAACGCGGAAACCGCGACGACCGCCTCCAGGGCTCGACGAGCCCCGAAGCTGTCATCCTCTTCGGGCGGTTCCAGCTCGGCCAGCTTTTCCGCCTGCCGATCGAAATCGATACGCGCGTCCTTGACCGAAAGCTGCTCCCAGACCAGGGCCAGTACGGCACGCAGCGCCTGGACATCACCATGGCCGCTCGTATCGGCATACAGAGCGTAATTGGGCACCAGGCGCTCGCAGAGCGCCGCCATGAACGCCTGCTGACCACGCGGCGACAGTGCCTGGAGCCGCTCGAAAAAACCACCGGGTGACTGACTCATGAAATCTCCTTGTGTGATGGGGCCGCTCAAGGCCAGAGACGCTCCTTGGCCACCCGCCCCCGACTGTCGAACGCCACACCCTCATCGATAAGGCGTCGACGCTGTTCATCCGCTCCACCGTGGTCAGCCAGCCGCCGCGACGCGGTGATCACCCGAAACCAGGGAAGATCGTGCTCCGAAGGCAGTTCACGCAGAGCCCTGGCTACCAGGCGCGGTGTGGCGCCTTCGGTCATGGCGGCAATGCGACCGTAGGTGGTCACCCGGCCGGGCGGGATCTCGGCCAGGATCGTCAGGATCTGTTCCTTGAGTGCCGGCTTCATGTACCCTTCGCTCCCCGTCCTTTGCTCATACCCACAGCGAGGCCCCCATGCATCTGCACCTCCTTCAGCACGGCCCCTACCAAGGCCCGGCCCGGATCGCCGACTGGCTCGACAGCATGGGACACAGCCATACCGTTTTCCATCTGCACGAGGGCGACCTGCCACCACGGCTCGCCGACGGCGATGCCCTGATCATTCTCGATGGTCCGGACGAGGGCGACCTCGCTCCCGACGCGACCTGGGCACGCCGGGAGCGCAAGCTGATCGCGCAGGCGCTGAACAGCCAGAAGCCTCTGCTGGGTCTCGGCCACGGCGCCCGACGCATCGCCGAGGCACTGGGTGCCATGGTCTCCCGCGGCACCTATGCCGAAAGCGGTTGGCACACCCTCGACCTGGCCCCCGACAGCCCCTTCGACCTGCCCGAGCGTTTCGAAGCCTTCATGTGGCATCGCGATATCTTCGCCCTTCCCGATGAGGCCCTGCCGCTAGGCAGCAGCGCAGCCAGCCCCATGCAGGGCTTCAGTTGGGATGGCCTCCGCGTGGTCGGCCTGCTTTGCCACCTGGAGGCCACCCCCGCCAGCGTGACCGACATGCTGGATCACTTGCCTTCTCTCGGCACCGGCCCCTATCTCCAGGATCGTCAGACGATGCTGTCCGATGCCAGACGCTTCGACCGTCAGGCCCCCTTGCTGGACCGACTGCTATCCCAGTGGCTGGCCAGCGCTCGTCGCTGACGTCAGGAAGCCCTCCCGCTCGCCGCCCGATGCCTCGTCAGCCCAGTCCCGCGCCACTGCCAGACAGCTGTCCCAGTCACCCACGTGCAGGAAGTGCTGATCGTCGTGCTTTTCCAGTTGGTAGCGATACATGGGGTCGTAATACTCGGTCAACAGTGGCGCCAGCCAGGCTTCGTGAGCCTGGCTATTGCCCCGCTCGTGCTCACGAAAAGCCAATGCCTGAAGACGCTGCAGGCGTGCCAGTCGGGCACCGCCCAATCGCTTCCTCAGGCGCTGCAAGGCACCGGAAAGCTGCTTGCGCATCAGTGCCCAACCTAGCCATTCGCCGAACTGATGGCGATAGACTGCCCAGAGGTCCTCGATATAATCCTTGTGGATCTGCTGGAGACGCCAATCCAGCGGCATCTCGACACGGATACGCGGCGCACGCGCCATACTCCGCCAGAAAGTCAGAGGGATATTGGCCGTACCGATATGGCGAGACTCATCCTCGAGCGCCACAGGCCCCGCCAGTTCCAGCAGGCGCAGGCCCATGGCATGCTCGAAGTCGGTCTGGGAGGGAGCCGTCAGTGGGTGACGACCAAAGGCAGATCCCTTGTGGCGAGCGCAGGCCTCGAGATCCAGTCCGCATGAGAGCGCCTGGATCAGGCTCGTCTTGGCACAGCCGGTGAGCCCCCCCACCACCAGCAACGGCTGCTCCGCCGCCGCATCGACTCGCGAACACAGCGCCTGACGCATGGCCTTCCAGCCACCCCGGATACGCGGCCGTTCGATCCCGGCCTCGGCAAGCCACTGCTGGGCGATCCGGGAGCGCTGGCCTCCCCGAAAGCAGTAGATCAATGCATCGGGATGGCGCACCAGAAGACGCTGCCAGGCATCGATACGTTCAGCCCGCACATCACCGGCGACCAGATGCTCCCCCAGGGCGATGGCGGCATCCTGGCCGGCACGCTTGTACTCGATACCGACGCGATGGCGCTCTGCGTCATCCATCAACGGCAGATTGACCGCACCGGGCAGCGCCCCCTGGCGAAACTCCACCGGCGCGCGCACATCGATCAGGACACGACCTTCTCGCAACAGCCCAAGGTCGGGCTCGACCAGCGTCGAACTCATCCTCGAACCTCGATCCGCGCCTCGCCCCGAGCGGCAACGATCTCGCCGAAAGGCTCGAGCTCGAGGCCATGGGAACGCCCGACACGCTCGATATCATCCTCCCAGGAAGGGTGGACCGAGAGCAGCAGGCCGCCGGAGGTCTGGGGGTCGCACAGCCACTGCCAGTGGGCGTCATCCATGGCCGGCAACGCCTTGCCCAGGGCATCCCGGTTGCGACCGGTCCCGCCCGGCACAGCGCCCTGGCGCCGATAGGCCTCTGCTTCGGCCAATCGCGGCAGGCGTCGAAAATCGATCCGTGCCGCGACACCGCTGGCGTCACACATCTCGGTCAGGTGGCCAGCGAGACCGAAGCCTGTGACATCGGTCATCGCATGCACACCCTGAACCCTCGCAAGCTCCATGCCGATACGATTGGTCTCGAGCATTGTTCGACGAGCAAGCCCCTGATGGCCCGGCTCCAGACGCCCCTGCTTTTCCGCGGTGGTCAGCATGCCCACGCCGAGCGGTTTGGTCAGGTACAGCAAGTCGCCGACCTGCGCGCCCTTGTTGAGCTTGAGGTGCTCGAGATCGACCAGACCATTGACCGCCAGCCCGAAGATCGGCTCAAGCGAGTCGATGGAATGCCCTCCAGCCAACGCCAGGCCAAGCTCGCGACACACGGCCTGGGCACCGCCCACCACATCGCCGGCGATGTCGGCTCCCAGTTTGTCCAGCGGCCAGCCGAGGAGGCCCAGCGCCATGATGGGCGAACCGCCCATGGCGAAGACATCGCTGATGGCATTGGTGGCGGCAATCCGACCGAAATCGAAGGGATCATCGACGATCGGCATGAAGAAGTCGGTGGTGGCGATCATCCCGCGACCATCACCCAGATCATAGACGGCGGCGTCCTCACGCCCCTGATTGCCGACGATCAACCGAGTGTGAGAGGCTCCCGGCCCGGCCTTGGCCAGGATACCGTCCAGGACATCGGGCGCGATCTTGCAGCCGCAGCCGGCACCGTGACTGTACTGTGTCAGGCGGATGGCGCTCATCTGATTCTCCTTGGCAATCGTTACCGGCATTCTACAACAGAGCTCGGCCGCAACGGTCTATAGGGCTTCCAGGGCGTCGGCGAGCTTGTCCACCGCCACCACCTCCATACCCTCGGGGGCCTGCTTGGGGGCATTGGCACGCGGTACGATGGCTCGACGGAAGCCATGCTTGGCGGCCTCGACGATACGCTCCTGGCCACTGGGCACCGGACGGATCTCACCGGACAGGCCCACCTCGCCGAACACCACCAACTCGCGAGCCAGCGACCGGCTCTGCAGGCTCGATACCACCGCCAGCAACACCGCCAGGTCGGCACTGGTTTCCAGTACCTTGACCCCGCCGACCACATTGAGGAAGACATCCTGGTCGCCGGTGAACAGCCCGCCGTGACGGTGCAACACCGCCAGCAACATCGCCAGGCGATTCTGGTCGAGGCCCACCGCCACGCGTCGCGGGTTACCCAACGCCGAGTCGTCGAGCAATGCCTGCACTTCCACCAGGATCGGCCGAGTCCCTTCCCAGACCACCATCACCAGGCTGCCCGGTGCCTGCTCCTCACTGCGCGACAGGAAGATCGCACTGGGATTCTTCACCTCCTTGAGGCCGTGCTCGAGCATGGCGAACACGCCCAGCTCGTTGACCGCACCGAAGCGATTCTTCTGCCCCCGCAACGTACGGAAGCGCGAATCGGCGCCGCCCTCCAGCAGCAGCGAGGCATCGATCATGTGCTCGAGCACCTTGGGCCCGGCCAGGGTGCCATCCTTGGTCACGTGTCCCACCAGCATGAGTACCGTGCTGGACTGCTTGGCGAAGCGGGTCAACGCCGCTGCCGATTCACGCACCTGAGCCACGCCCCCGGGCGCCGAGGCGATGTCCTCCAGATGGGTGGTCTGGATGGAGTCGATGATCAATACCTCGGGGCGCTCTCGTTCGGCAACGCCGAGAATCGTCTCGATGCTGGTCTCGGCGAGCATCTGCAGTCCTTGGGTGGGCAACTGCAGACGGTGGGCACGCATCGCCACCTGGCTCAGCGATTCTTCGCCGGTGACATAGAGCACGCGACGTTGCTGAGCCAGCTTGCAGGCCGTCTGTAACAGCAGTGTCGACTTGCCGGCGCCGGGATGTCCGCCCAGCAGCACGGCAGAGCCAGGCACCAGGCCGCCCCCCAGCACCCGATCGAACTCCTCGAAAGTGGAGGTCAGCCTGGGCACCTCACTCAGATCGACGTTGGACAGTTCGACGACCTCGCGCGACACGGCACCGGCATACCCCCCTCGACCGGTGGTACCGCTGCTGGCGGCCCCGGGCCGGGCGGCGGAGAGCCTCACCTCGCTCAGGGTATTCCATTCCTGGCAACTGGAGCATTGCCCCTGCCACTTTCGATATTCGGCGCCGCACTCGGTGCACACGAAGGCGCTCTTGGCTTTGGCCATGGGTGTCTCGTCGAAGGAGAAGGACTCGGGTGAAACCATATGCAAGGGGCGGCCCGATGGCCGCCCCTCGTCAACGCGATACCGGTAGCATCACATGCGCTTCAGGCGCAGCACTTCGTTGTTCTGGAAACGCCGACGCTGAGGGTCGATCAACTCCAGGGTCTGCGGGTCCACTCGCAGGAAGTAATAAACCTGACCTTCACCATTCGGGGTGAGCTCGTAGACAGTGGCTTGCGGATTGTCGGCCGTCCCATCGAGCACTTCCCAGTTGCCCGAATACGTCTCGTTGGGCGGGTTCTCAGGATGGCCGCGATAGGCCGCTTCCAGATCGAAGGTACGGTCGGCGGCCGCCCCCTGCTCCTCACCCGTCATGGTGACGTTCAGGTCGATCCCCTCGCAGTTTCGGCACGGCAAGGTCCCCTGATACGTCTGCTCGGTACTCGTCATCCCCGGCTCGGCGGTTCCCTGATCGGTGGGGCCCGCCGCACAGCCCGCCAGCATGGCGAGCATCGCCGAGCCCGCCAGCAACGTCCTGATTTGCATATTCGTTCTCCTAACCAATGGGCATGGCACCGTGAAGCACGGCAACCTGCTCGATAGCATAACCTCTCGCGCCAACAGCGGACAGCCTGGGCGCCACCAGGTTCCATTGTTCATGATGCCATCGGACGGACATGCTCGAACACCATCCATAATAGCAACGGCATCACCACCAGGCTGCCCAGGTTACCGATCAGCACCAACGAGGCCACCTGATGAGGCTGCTGGCGATACTGCTCGGCCACCAGAGAGTTCAACACTGCCGGCGGCAGGGCAGCGAACACCAGCATGGGCACGAATAGCTCCATGTTCAGCGTATTCAGCCCCCGGATACCCGGACGTCGATAACGACCATAGAGGGTGCCGCATCCCGCGATCAGGAAGACCGGCAACAGGGTAGAAAGAATCTGGGCAAGCATTCGGCCTCATCCATGGCGGACTCATCGTTCACGCGAGCTTCGAGCCTAGCATGACACCGGCTTGCGCGGCTTCGGCGGGCGGGTCACCATGGACGAAGTGTTTCCATCCGAGCGAGTGACGATGAGCAAGTTCTGGAGCCCCAAGTTGCGGGAGCTGACGCCTTATGTCCCCGGCGAGCAGCCTCGCGAGCGTCTGGTCAAGCTGAATACCAACGAGAACCCCTATCCGCCCGCGCCGGGTGTCGAAACGGTGCTGCAGGCGTTCCCGGTCGACCATCTACGTCGCTACCCCGACCCTGACTCTCACGCCCTGCGCGAGGCCCTGGCCCGGGAATTCGGCGTCGAAAAGGAGCAGGTGTTCGTCGGCAACGGCTCCGACGAGGTGCTAGCTTTGGCCTTTCAGGCCTTCTTCTGCCATGACCGTCCTCTGGAGATGCCGGCCATCACCTACAGCTTCTATCCTGTCTACTGCCGCCTCTACGACGTGGAGCGCCGCACCCTGCCGCTGGACGCCGAATGGCAGGTCGACCTCGAAGCCTTCTCGCCCCAGGCCGGCGGGGCGATCTTCGCCAACCCCAATGCGCCGACCGGCCATGGCCACGGCCGCGAGGCGATCGCCGGCCTGCTCGAGCGGCTCACCGAGTCAGTGGTGCTGGTCGACGAGGCCTACGTGGACTTTGGCGGTGAGAGCGTCGTGCCGCTGGTCGAGCGCTTCCCCAACCTGCTGGTCACCGGTACCTTCTCCAAGTCGCGCAGCCTCGCCGGCCTGCGCCTCGGCTACGCGGTGGGCTCACGGGAGCTGATCGAGGGACTCGAACGGGTCAAGGACTCCTTCAACTCCTATCCCATCGACAGCCTGGCCAGCGCTATCGCCATCGCCTCCCTGGAGGACCGCAAACACTTCGACGCCTGCCGCGAGGCGGTGATCACCACCCGAGAGCGTACGCGTACCCGCCTCGAAGGCCTTGGCTTCCGGGTACTGCCGTCGCAGAGCAATTTCCTGCTGGTCAGCCACCCGGAGCAGGACGCCGCCCAGTTGTTCGTCGGCCTGCGCGAACGCGGCATCCTGGTCCGCCACTTCAACACCGAGACGTTGAGCGGCTGGCTGCGCATCTCCATCGGCACCGAAGACGAGATGGACAACCTGGTCGAGGTCCTCGACGTGCTCTGCCGCTGACCCGAGTCGCGAGCGGGGGCACGCCGATCGCGTGGCCCGCTCTTTCCCCCGACACATCGACGAGTCATTCCATGATCGAGGAACGATTGCCACTGGCCGGCGTGCACCACGTGGCCCTGATCACTGCCGACTACCCACGTGCCAGACGCTTCTATCTGGAGGTACTGGACGCCGAGGTCCTCCACGAGACCTATCGCGAGGCCCGCAATAGCCACAAGCTCGACCTGCGCCTGCCTGGCGGCATTCGGCTCGAGCTGTTCTCCTTCCCCTCGCCGCCGCCACGCCCCAGCTACCCCGAGGCCTGTGGGCTGCGTCACCTGGCACTGGCTACGCCGAGCATCGACGCCTGCGTAGCACTTCTCGAGGCTCGAGGTGCCAATCCCGAGCCGATCCGCATTGATGAGATCACCGGCGCCCGCTTCACTTTCTTCAGCGATCCTGACGGCACACCCATCGAGCTATACGAAGATACGCCTTGCCCAGCAGACCGAGTCCCGTAAAACGGCCCGCCCTGGCCCGCAGGGCACTTCTCGTTGGTTCCCGACGAACGCGTCGCATGGCAAGGGCGCTGTTCCTTCATTCGGACATAAAAAAATCCCCCAGGAAGGCCCGGGGGATTTTTTTGATGTAAGTGCCTGACGATGACCTACTCTCGCATGGGAACTCCCACACTACCATC